>JBIOTW010000040.1:0-81959 GCA_044866355.1 Candidatus Limnocylindria bacterium
GCCTCGAGATCCTCGAGGCGGCGATGCGCAACGCGACGCCCATCATCGAGGTCAAGCCCCGGCGCGTCGGTGGCGCGACCTACCAGGTCCCGGTCGAGATCCGGGGCGATCGCCGCATGTCGCTCGGTGTCCGCTGGCTCGTCCAGGCGGCCCGCAAGCGCAACGGCAAGAGCATGAGCGAGAAGCTCGCGGCCGAGCTCGTCGATGCCATGAACGGCCTCGGCGCCGCGGTCAAGCGACGAGAAGACACGCACAAGATGGCGGAGGCCAACCGGGCCTTCAGCCATTTCAAGTGGTAGGCCGATGACCATGGCCCAGGCCGCGCGCCGGCCCAGCACGACCAGCGAGTATCCGCTCGAGCGGACCCGGAACATCGGGATCATCGCCCATATCGACGCAGGCAAGACGACCGTGTCCGAGCGGATCCTGTTCTACACCAAGAAGATCTACAAGATCGGCGAGGTCCATGAGGGCGCCGCCACCATGGACTGGATGGAGCAGGAGCAGGAGCGCGGCATCACCATCACCGCCGCGGCCACGACCTGCTTCTGGAAGGATTACCGCATCAACCTGATCGACACGCCCGGGCACGTGGATTTCACGGTGGAGGTGGAGCGCAGCCTGCGGGTGCTGGATGGCGCGGTCGTCGTCTTCGATGGCGTGGCCGGCGTGGAGCCCCAGTCCGAGACGGTCTGGCGCCAGGCGGATCGGTACGGCGTGCCGCGCTTCTGCTTCGTGAACAAGCTCGACCGGACCGGCGCCGACTTCTGGCGGGTGGTGGACATGATCCGCGATCGGCTCGGGGCGGTGGCCGTCCCGGTCCAGATTCCCATCGGAAGCGAATCGGCGTTCCGCGGCGTGGTGGACCTCGTGACGATGCGGGCCATCACCTACGGCAACGACCTGGGCGACAAGATCGAGGCCGGGCCCCTCCCCGCCGACCTGGCGGCCGAGGCGGCCACTTGGCACGACAAGCTGGTCGAGGCCCTGGCCGACCTGGACGACGACATCGCCCACAAGTTCCTCGAGGGCGAGCCGGTCGAGCCCGATCAGCTGCGCCGCGCGCTGCGCGCAGGCACGCTGGCATATCGGATCGTGCCGGTCCTGTGCGGATCGGCCCTCAAGAACAAGGGCATCCAGCCCATGCTCGACGCGGTCATCGAGTACCTGCCCAGCCCGTTGGACGTGCCACCGGTGACCGGGACCGATCCTCGCACCCACGAGCAGGTGGTCCGTCATACCGATCCGAAGGAGCCGTTTGCGGCCCTGGCCTTCAAGATCGCCGCCGACCCGTTCGTCGGCAAGCTGGCCTTCTTCCGGGTCTACTCAGGGACGCTGAAGAGCGGCTCATACGTCTACAACTCGACCAAGGGCCACAAGGAGCGGGTCGGGCGCCTGGTCCAGCTCCACGCCAACCACCGCGAGGAGGTCGAGGCGGTGAGCGCCGGCGACATCGCCGCGGCGGTGGGCCTGAAGAACACCTTCACCGGGGACACCCTGACCGATGAGGCGCATCCCATCGTGCTGGAGGCCATCAGCTTCCCCGAGCCGGTCATCGAGCTGGCGGTGGAGCCCAAGACCAAGGCCGACCAGGACAAGATGGCGCTCGCCCTCCAGCGGCTGGCGGAGGAGGACCCCACCTTCCGGGTCAGCACCGACCAGGAGTCGTCCCAGACCCGCATCGCGGGTATGGGCGAGCTGCACCTGGAAGTCATCGTCGACCGCATGCTGCGCGAGTTCAAGGTCCAGGCCAACGTCGGCCGACCCCAGGTCTCGTACCGCGAGGCGATCCGCAAGGCCGCCAAGGCCGAGGGCCGCCTCGTGCGCCAGACCGGCGGCAAGGGCCAGTACGGCCATGCCGTCATCACCCTCGAGCCCCTGGAGCGGGGGAGCGGCTACGTCTTCGAGTCCAAGATCGTGGGCGGCGCCATCCCGCGCGAGTTCTGGAAGGCCGTGGAGGAGGGCATCCGCGACGCGCTGGCGGGCGGGGTGGTGGCGGGCTACCCGGTCATCGACGCCAAGGCCACCCTCATCGACGGGTCCTTCCACGAGGTCGACTCGTCGGAGATGGCGTTCAAGATCGCCGGGTCCATGGCCGCCAAGGCCGCGGTCCAGAAGGCGGATCCCGCCATCCTGGAGCCGGTCATGCGGGTCGAGGTCGTGACCCCTGAGGACTTCATGGGCGACGTCATCGGGAACCTCAACGCCCGCCGCGGATCGGTGGATGGGATCGAGGAGCGGGGGACCTCGCGTGTCATCGCCGCCCACGTCCCGCTGGCCGAGATGTTCGGCTACGCCACCGACCTGCGGTCCATGACCCAGGGCCGCGCCACCTACTCGATGGAATTCTCTCGCTACGCCGAAGTCCCCACGTCCATTGCCAACGAGCTGATCGCCAAGTCGAAGAGCTAGACACCCAGGAGGAATAGAGAGCAAGCACCATGGCCAAGCAGAAGTTCGACCGTTCCAAGCCGCACGTCAACGTCGGCACCATCGGTCACGTCGACCATGGCAAGACCACCCTGACGGCCGCCATCACGAAGTACCTCGCCATGAAGGGCGGGGCCAGCTTCCGCGCGTTCGACTCGATCGACAACGCGCCGGAGGAGCGGGCTCGCGGCATCACGATCGCGATTGCCCACGTCGAGTACCAGACCGATGCGCGCCACTACGCGCACGTCGACTGCCCGGGCCACGCGGACTACATCAAGAACATGATCACCGGCGCGGCCCAGATGGACGGCGCCATCCTGGTGGTGTCGGCCGCCGACGGCCCGATGCCGCAGACCCGCGAGCACATCCTCTTGGCGCGCCAGGTGGAGGTCCCGTCGATCGTGGTCTACCTCAACAAGGTGGACATGGTCGACGACGAGATGCTGATCGACCTGGTCGAGATGGAGGTCCGTGAGCTCCTCAGCAAGTACCAGTTCCCTGGCGACGACATCCCCGTCATCCGTGGCTCCGCCCTGAAGGCGCTGGAGTCGAAGAGCGACGACCCCGAGTCGGAGGACTACGCCAGCGTCAGGCAGCTGCTCGACGCGGTCGACACCTACATCCCGACCCCCATCCGGGAGACGGACAAGCCGTTCCTGATGCCGGTTGAGGACGTGTTCGGGATCAAGGGTCGCGGCACGGTCGCCACCGGGCGCATCGAGCGCGGCCAGGTCAAGGTCGGCGAGACGATCGAGCAGGTTGGCGTCCACGCCAAGGCCCGTCAGCTGGTGGTGACCGGCGTCGAGATGTTCAACAAGACCCTCGACGAAGGCCAGGCCGGCGACAACGTCGGCATCCTGCTGCGCGGCATCGAGCGCGAGGAGATCGAGCGCGGCCAGGTGCTGGCCAAGCCGGGAACCATCAAGCCGGGCACGAAGTTCAAGGCCGAGGTCTACGTCCTCAGCAAGGACGAGGGTGGACGGCACACGCCGTTCTACTCGGGCTATCGGCCGCAGTTCTACCTGCGCACCACCGACGTCACCGGCGCCATCGAGCTCCCGTCCGGGGTCGAGATGATCATGCCCGGCGACAACGTGAACATCGACGTCGAGCTCATCACCCCGATCGCCATCGAGCAGGGGCAGCGCTTCGCGATTCGCGAGGGCGGCCACACGGTGGGGGCGGGCGTGATCACGGCGCTCAGCGCGTAGGCGGGACGGACACACCGCCGATGGCCAAGCAGCGCATTCGCATTCGGCTTCGGGCCTACGACCACAAGCTGCTCGACCAGTCGGCCGAGCAGATCGTGGAGACGGCCCAGCGGACGGGCGCCGAGATCGTCGGCCCCGTTCCGCTGCCGACGCGGATCGAGAAGTTCACGGTCATCCGTGGCCCGTTCATCCACAAGGACGGACGGGAGCAGTTCGAGATTCGAACCCACAAGCGGTTGATCGACATCATCGATCCCTCGTCCAAGACGGTCGATGCGCTGATGCGGCTCTCGCTGGCGGCGGGCGTCGACATCGAAATCAAGATGTGATCCGGACCAGGAGAAGGATGCGGCAGTGACGGTTGGACTGATCGGGCGCAAGCTCGGGATGACGCGCCTCTTCGCGGACGACGGCAGCGTCGTCCCGGTGAGCGTCATCGCGGCTGCCCCGAACACCGTGACCCGGGTCCGCACCGTCGAGCGCGACGGCTACTCGGCGCTGCAGGTCGGGGCCGGGGTGGCGCGACGCGTCACGCGCCCGGTTGAAGGTCAGCTTCCCGAGATGGCGAAGGACGCTCCACGCCCGCGGCTCATGCGCGAGTTCCGGATGGACTCCACCGAGGGCTACGAACCGGGCCAGTCCCTGGACGTGACCCTGTTCGAGGCCGGCGACCTGGTGGACGTGACCGGGCTCAGCAAGGGGCGCGGGTTCGCGGGCACCATCAAGCGCCACCACTTCCACCGCGGGCCGGTGACCCACGGTTCCACCAACACCCGCCAGCCGGGCTCGATCGGGGCCGGGACGACGCCTGGACGCGTGTTCAAGGGCACCCGGATGAGCGGCCACCTGGGCGACCGCCAGGTCACAGTCCAGAAGCTGGAAGTGGTTCGGGTCGATCCCGAGCGCCAGCTGCTGCTGGTCCGCGGCGCAGTCCCCGGCGCCCGCAACGGCCTGCTCCTCATCCGGAAGGCGCGGTAGCCATGGCCAGCATGCCGGTCCTCAGCGCAACGGGCACCAAGAAGGGCTCGATCGACCTGGCCGACTCGCTGTTCGGGGCCAAGGTCTCGACCCCGCTCATACACCAGGCCGCCATGGCTCAGCTGGAGGCGCGCCGAGTCGGGACGGCGGACACGCTCACGCGCGGCCAGGTCCGCGGCGGGGGTCGCAAGCCGTGGCGCCAGAAGGGCACTGGTCGAGCGCGCCAGGGCAGCATCAGGTCGCCCCAGTGGCGCGGCGGCGGAGTGGTCTTCGGGCCGCACCCGCGCGAGTTCGGGGTGAAGGTCAACGACAAGGTCCGCCGTGCGGCGTTGCGCGGGGCCTTGAGCGCCAAGGCGGCCGACGGCGCGGTCAAGGTGGTCGAGGGCTTCGGGCTGGACAAGATCCAGACCAGGGCCCTGGCCGAGCGCCTGGCGGCGTGGGAGGTGGAGGGCCGCGTCCTGCTCGTCCTCGCGGCGCGAGACGAGATCGTCGAACGCTCGGCGGCCAATATCCGCGAGGTCCGCATCATCCTGGCCCCCAGCCTGAACGTGGTGGACCTGCTGGAGGCCGACACCATCGTGTTCACCCGAGACGCGGTGGCGCGCGCCGAAGAGGTGTTCGCATGACCGCGCGCACGATCCACGACGTCCTGGTGCGGCCGGTGGTCAGCGAGAAGTCGGTGGCCGAGATCGAGCGCAACAACTACACCTTCGCGGTCCGTCACGACGCCAACAAGCTCCAGATCAAGGCCGCCGTCGAGGCCGAGTTCAAGGTCACCGTGCTCGGGGTGCGGGTCCAGACCGTGCATCCCAAGGTCAAGTCGCGAGGTCGCCGGACCAAGGGCACGACCAGCGGGTGGCGCAAGGCCGTGGTCACCATCGCTCCCGGCGACAAGATCGAGCTGTTCGAGGTCGTCTAGGCATGCCACTTCGCAGCTACCGTCCCAACACGCCGTCCCTGCGGCAGATGACGCGCGCCACCTTCGAGGAGGTCACCACCGACCGGCCGCACAAGCCGCTCACCGAGCGCCTCGGCTCCAGTGCGGGCCGCAACAGCCAGGGCAAGCTGACGGTTCGCCACCAGGGCGGCGGCCACAAGCGGCTGTATCGGGTCATCGACTGGCGCCGCGACAAGCACGGCGTTCCGGCGCGGATCGCGACCATCGAGTACGACCCTAACCGCTCGGCCCGGATCGCCCTGCTCCACTACGCCGATGGCGACAAGCGCTACATGCTGCTGCCCAACGGCCTGCAGGTGGGGGACGAGGTGACATCTGGCCCCGATGCCGAGGCCCGGGTGGGCAACGCGCTGCCGCTGTCGAAGATTCCGCTGGGCACCCAGATCCACAACGTGGAGCTGGTGGCCGGCCGCGGCGGACAGATCGTCCGCAGCGCGGGCAGCGCCGCCCAGCTGCTGGCCAAGGAAGGGGAGATGGCGACCATCCGGCTGCCGTCCGGAGAGGTCCGCCGCGTGCGGGCCAATTGCACCGCCACGGTGGGCCAGGTCAGCAACCTCGAGCACGAGAACCAGAAGATCGGCAAGGCCGGCCGCAGCCGGCACCTCGGCCGCCGGCCGGAGGTGCGGGGCGTGGTGATGAACCCCAATGACCACCCGCACGGCGGTGGGGAGGGCAAGTCACCCATCGGTATGCCGCCCAAGACGCCGTGGGGCAAGCCCGCCATGGGCCTGCGCACGCGCAAGCATCAGGCCAGCGATCGGCTCATCGTGCGCCGCCGCTACGGGCGTGGGTAAGGAGAGGCCATGAGTCGTTCCGTCAAGAAGGGGCCCTTCATCGACGCCCGCCTCCTGGGGCGCGTGGAGGAGATGAACAAGCGCAACGAGCACAAGGTCCTCAAGACCTGGTCGCGGGCGTCGGTGATCTTCCCGGCCATGATCGGCCACACCATCGCCGTCCACGACGGGCGTCGCCACGTCCCGGTGTTCGTGACCGAGAACATGGTCGGCCACCGCCTGGGCGAGTTCGCCCCGACGCGGCACTTCCGCGGGCATGGCCGCCACACCGAACGCTCGTCGGCACTGAAGTAGGAATGGACCGATGCGCGTGACCGCGACTGCCAAGTACGTACGAATCAGCCCCCGCAAGGTGCGACTGGTGGCCGACCTCATCGTGGGCCGCCCGGTGGAGGAGGCGGCGGCCATCCTGCGCTTCATGCCCAACGCGGCCGCTCGCGACGTGGCCAAGGTCCTGCGCAGCGCGACCGCCAACGCCGAGAACAACTTCAACCTGACCGCCGACGAGCTGCGCGTCGTGTCGGCGGTCGCGAACGAGGGACCCACCCTGAAACGCATTCGACCGCGCGCCCAGGGGCGCGCCTTCCAGATCCTCAAGCGGACCAGTCACATCAGCGTGTCGGTGGCCGACGGAGGGGACGCCTGATGGGTCACAAGGTGCATCCCTACGGCTATCGGATCGGCATCAACAAGCCGTGGCTGGCCAAGTGGTACGCCGATCGCGACTACGCGAGCCTGCTCCAGGAGGACATGAAGATCCGGACGCTGGTCAGTCGCCAGCTGTCGAACGCCAGCGTCAGCCAGGTCGAAATCGAACGCGGCATCAACCACGTGACGGTCACGGTTCACACGGCGAAGCCGGGAATCGTCATCGGCAAGGGCGGTGCCAACGTCGAGCTGCTGCGGAACTCGATCGGCAAGCTGACCGATAAGAAGGTAAAGCTCGAGATCAAGGAGGTCCTCCAGCCGGAGCTGGATGCGGTCCTGGTGGCCCAGAGCATCGCCGGCCAGCTCGAGCGGCGGATCGCGTTCCGCAAGGCCGTCAAGCAGGGCGTGCAGCGCACGATCAAGGCCGGCGCCAAGGGCGTGAAGATCCAGGTCTCCGGGCGCCTGGGGGGCACCGAGATGTCGCGCCGGGAGTGGGACAAGGAAGGCCGCATTCCGCTCGGGACGCTGCGGGCCGACATCAGCTACGGCGTGGTCCATGCCCACACCACGTATGGCCGGATCGGGGTCAAGGTCTGGATCTACCGAGGCGAGACCCTCGCCGAACTGCCGGGCTCGGCCCGCACCGAGCCCCGGGAGGCCGCGCGCCCGGCTCGCGGCCGAACCGTGCGTCGCGGACGGACCGCAGTTGCGACGGAGGAGGCCGATGTCACCGAGGGTGCGGTGGCCGTGTCCGAACCGATCGAGGAGGGGGCCGAGCGCTCCGCGTCGGCAGAGCCTCTCACGGCCGAGGTTGAGCCGGAGGCATCCGTCGTGGCGGAGGCACTCGCTGAGGCGGAGACCACCGCAGAGCCAGAGGCTGCCGCCGAGCCGGAGGCAGCCGTTGAGGCGGAGACTGCTGTGAAGCCCGCGAAGGCCCCGAGGCCTGCGAAGGCTGCCCCCAAGGCCAAGGCGGCGCCGAAGGCGAAGGCCGCCCCCAAGGCCAAAGCTACGCCGAAGCCGAAGGCGACCAAGGCCAAGCCGGCGGCCAAGGCCAAGCCGGCTGGGAAGGCCGAGGCCCCATCGGCTGAATCTGCGGCGACCCCGGAGCAGGAGACGGAGGCCTAGTCATGTTGCTTCCGAAGCGCGTCAAGCATCGCAAGGTCCAGCGCGGCCGCCGCGCGGGCCTGGCCAAGGGCGGCACGACCGTGTCGTTCGGGGAGTACGGCCTGATGGCCGAGGAGGTGTGCTGGTTGACCAGCCGCCAGATCGAGGCTGCCCGGCGCGCCATGACCCACCACATCAAGCGTGGCGGCAGGGTCTGGATCCGGGTCTTCCCCGACAAGCCGGTCACCAAGAAGCCGGCCGAAGTCCGGATGGGCTCGGGCAAGGGCGCCCCGGACCACTGGGTGGCCGTGGTCAAGCCGGGCCGGATCATGTTCGAGATGTCCGGCGTGCCCGAGCCGATCGCCCGCGAGGCGATGCGGCTCGCCAGCCACAAGCTGCCGATCAGCACGAAGTTCGTGATCAAGGAGGGCGTCGAACATGGACATCAGTGAGGTTCGAGCCCTCAGTGACCAGGACCTCGAGGCTGCCTTGGCCGATGCCAAGCTCGAGCTCTGGAAGATTCGATTCGACCTGGCGACCCGCCAGGAGAAGAACCACAGCCGCCTGCCGGCCACCCGCCGGCGCATCGCGCGCATCCTGACGGTCATGACCGAGCGCCAGCGCGCAGCCGCCCCGGCTGAGCAGGAGTCCGCCTGATGGCCGGCAAGCGTCGAACGAAGGTGGGACGCGTCGTGTCCGACAAGATGGACAAGACGGTCGTGGTCAGCGTCGAGCGCCTTCAGCGCCACCCGATCTACAAGCGGGTGATTCGGCGGTCCACCAAGTTCAAGGCCCACGACCAGGAGAACGAGGCGCGGGTGGGTGACACGGTGCGCATCGAGGAGAGCCGTCCGCTGTCGCGCGACAAGCGCTGGCGGCTGGTGGAGGTGCTGGGTCACGGAATCGGCGAAACCGCCTCAGGACCGATGGCCGACGAGGCCATCCTCAACCCGGAGCCCAAGCCGGAACCCGAGGCAGAGCCCGAGCCCCAGCCAGAGACGGAGCCCATGGCGGGGACCGCTGCCACCGAGGCCGAATCGGCATGATCCGACGCCAGACCCGGCTTCGGGTCGCCGACAACACCGGCGCGCGCGAGTTGCAGTGCATCACGGTCGTCGGACGCTCCACGAGCGAGACGGCGTCGGTGGGTGACGTCATCGTGGCCAGCGTCAAGCAGGCGCTGCCCAACTCGGGCGTCAAGAAGGGCGAGGTCGTGCGCGCGGTCGTGGTCCGGACCACCAAGGGCTATGGGCGCGCCGACGGGAGCCATATCCGGTTCGACGAAAACGCCGCGGTCCTCATCACCCCGCAGGGGAACCCGCGTGGGACCCGCATCTTCGGCCCGGTGGCACGCGAGCTCCGCGAGCGGAACTACATGAAGATCATCTCCCTCGCGCCCGAGGTGCTGTGATGGCCGTCAAGAAGGGCGACACCGTGCTCGTCATGGCCGGCAAGGACCGCGGCAAGCGGGGCAAGGTCGAGCGCGTGGAGCGCACGCGTCGCGGGCTGGCCGTGGTCATCCCGGGCATCAACATGGCCAAGCGGCACCAGCGCGCGCAGCGTGGTCGGACCCAGACCGCGGGAATCATCGACCTGCCCCAGCCGGTCCAGATCAGCAACGTCATGGTCGTGTGTCCCAACTGCGACAAGCCCACCCGCATCGGTCATGCCCGGCTGGACGATCAGCACAAGACCCGGGTGCGTGTCTGCAAGCACTGCGGCGAGCAGCTGGAGGTGGGACCGTGACCGACAAGCCTGCCGCGACCCCCCGAAAGACCCCCGCTCGGCGGCCCGCCGCAACGCAGTCCAAGGGGACGAAGGCTGCTGCCAAGGCAACGGCCGAGTCGGCGACCGAGGCACCGACCGAGGAAACCGTCAATGCCGCCGCCGAGTCCCGCGATGACAAGAAGCGGGCATCGGCCAAGCGCGAGCCCACTGGACTTCGACTCCGCTATCGCGACGAGGTCGTGCCGGCGCTCATCCGGGAGTTCCGCTACGCCAACCCGACGCAGGTGCCGCGCGTGGACAAGGTCGTCGTCAACATCGGTCTGGGGGAGGCCATCCAGAACGCGAAGGCCATCGATGCCGCGGTGGGCGACCTGGCGATCATCACCGGCCAGAAGCCGATCGTGACCCGCGCCACCCGTTCCATCGCCCAATTCCGGCTCCGGACCGGGATGCCCGTCGGCGCCAAGGTCACCCTCCGCGGGCAGCGGATGTACGACTTCCTGGAGCGCACCCTGCGCCTCGCGCTGCCGCGCATCCGCGACTTCCGGGGCGTATCGCCGGGCTCCTTCGACGGGCGCGGGAACTTCAGCCTGGGGCTCCGGGAGCAGCTCATGTACCCCGAGATCGACTACGACAAGATCGACCGCCTGCGGGGCCTCGAAATCAGCATCGTGACCACCGCCCGCAGTGACGAGGAAGGCCGACGCCTCCTTGCCCTGCTGGGCATGCCATTTGCCGCCAACTGACCTGAGGACGATTCGAACGTGGCCAAGAAATCGATGATGGCCAAAGCCCAGCGCAAGCCACGGTTCGGCGTGCGCCAACACAACCGATGCACGGTGTGCGGCCGGCCGCGGGCCTACATGCGGCGCTTCGCGCTGTGCCGCATCTGCTTCCGGGAGCGCGCCCTCGAGGGCATGCTGCCGGGGGTCATGAAGTCGAGCTGGTAGCCGCCATGAACATGACCGATCCGATCGCCGACATGCTGACGCGGGTCCGCAACGCGAGCATCGCCCGCCATCGCGAGGTGGTCCTGCCCGCGTCGCGGGTGAAGACCGAGATCGCTCGCATCCTGGTCGAGGAGGGATTCATCGACTCCTACGACGCGCGCGTCGAGGACGGGCACGAGCACCTGGTCCTGACCTTGAAGTACGTCGAGGGCCGGACCCCGGTGGTCACCGGGCTCAAGCGCATCAGCAAGCCGGGCCTCCGCGTGTACGCGCGCAAGACCGAGATTCCCCGCGTCCTGGGCGGCCTGGGCGTGGCCATCCTCTCCACCTCCCACGGGATCATGACCGGGCAGCAGGCCCGGAAGCTGAATCTCGGCGGCGAGGTCTTGTGCTACGTCTGGTAAGGATCGAGATGTCACGCATCGGGCGACTGCCCATCCCGATCCCTGACGGTGTCGAGGTCACCCTCGACGGTCAGCACCTGAGCGTGACCGGTCCGCTGGGCACCTTGGAGCGCGACGTCCATCCCGAGATGGAGGTGGTCCGCGAGGACCGGATGATCCGCATCGTGCGTCCCACCGACGAGCCTCGCCACCGGGCGCTGCACGGGCTCACCAGGTCCCTGGTCGCGAACATGGTCACCGGGGTGACCGCGGGCTTCACTAAGAACCTCGAGATCAGTGGCGTGGGGTATCGGGCCCAGCTCCAGGGCGAAACCCTGGTCCTGGCTCTGGGCTTCTCGCATCCGGTGGAGATCCAGCCTCCGGAGGGGATCACGTTCATCGTCGAGACGCCGACCCGCCTGGCGGTCAGCGGCGCCGATCGGGAGCTGGTGGGCCAGGTGGCCGCCGCCATCCGCGCCCGGCGCAAGCCCGAGCCGTACAAGGGCAAGGGCATCCGCTACGCCGGGGAGCAGGTCCGCCGCAAGGCGGGCAAGACCGGCAAGGTCGGGGGAGCCGTCTAGACATGATCAAGAAGCAGTCCCGGGACCAGCTTCGGCGCAAGCGCCACGCTCGGGTTCGGCTTCAGGTGTCGGGGAACCCCGATCGCCCGCGGCTGAGCGTGTTCCGCAGCGCGCGCTTCATCTACGCCCAGGTCATCGACGACAGCAGCGGTCGCACGTTGGCCGCGGCTTCCAGCCGCGAGCCTTCCCTGGTCGGTGGATCCGGCAAGGTTGCCGCCGCCGAGGCGGTGGGCAAAGCCATCGCCGAGCGGGCGCGCCAGGCCGGCATCACCCGGGTCGTCCTCGACCGGGGCGGTTATCGCTATCACGGGCGGGTTCGCTCGCTCGCCGAGGGCGCCCGCCAGGGCGGCCTCGACCTGTAGAGCGGAGTAAGCCAATGCCACGTATCGATCCCACCAAGCTGACCCTCGAGGAGAAGGTCGTCCAGATCAACCGAGTCGCCAAAGTCGTCAAGGGTGGCCGCCGCTTCAGCTTCAGCGCGATCGTGGTCGTCGGAGACGGCCGCGGGGTGGTGGGCGCTGGGCTGGGCAAGGCCGGGGAGGTCCCCGAGGCCATCCGCAAGGGCGTCGAGGACGCCAAGAAGCATCTCATTCGGGTTCCGCTGGTCGGCAGCACGATCCCGCACGCCGTGCAGCGCGACTTCGGCGCGTCACGGGTCCTGCTGCGTCCCGCGACCGCGGGAACGGGGGTCATCGCCGGCGGCTCGGTGCGCGCCGTGGTAGAGGTGGCAGGGATCCGCGACCTGCTCTCCAAGACGATGGGCAGCACGAACCCGGTCAACGTCGTGCGCGCCACGCTCGACTGCCTGTCCAACCTCAGTTCCGCCGACGACATGGCAGCCCGCCGCGGCAAGTCCGCCGAGGACCTGCTGGGCAAGCGGGGTGCCGAAGCCGCCCGCCAGCCGCACGTCTACGTCGAGCGGCCGGCGCCCGCCCTGCTACCCGGAGGCCCCGGCCGTGGCCGGTAAGCAGGCGGCCGATTCGCCCGACATCCTCCGGGTAACGTGGGTCCGCTCCACGATCGGCCACCGCGCCGGCGCCCGCGGCACGATTCGCGCCCTGGGGCTCCGTCGCCTGCACCACAGCGTGGAGGTTCCCGACACCCCCCAGACCCGCGGCATGCTTCGCCGTGTGGCCTTCCTGGTCGAGGTCAGCGAGCCGGGCACACCGGAGAAGACGGCATGAAGCTGCACGACCTCCAGCCTGCCGCGGGCTCCCATACGCCGGCGCGGCGGGTGGGCCGGGGCCATGGCTCAGGCAAGGGCAAGACCGCCGGTCGCGGGACGAAGGGCCAGAAGTCGCGCGCCGGGGGATCGATTCCGCCCTGGTTCGAGGGCGGCCAGACTCCGCTCCATGTCCGCACGCCAAAGCTCCACGGGTTCCGGAACCGCGGCCGCGTGGCCTACGCGGCCGTCAACCTGGGCCGCCTGGTCGAGGTCGAAGCCGGGACGCTGATCACCCCCGACGTCCTGGCCCATGACGGCGTGGTGCGAAGCTCGAAGACGAAGACGCTCCCGGTCAAGATCCTGGGCGGCGGCGACGCCCCCAAGGGAGTGACCATCCACGCGCACGCGTTTTCGCGGTCGGCGCTGGACAAGCTGGCCGCGGCCGGCTCCACCGCCCAACGGATCAGCTGGCCGGACGGGAATCCCGTGGACGAGGCCGCCGAAGCCGAAGCCGCCGCCGCAGCCGAGGCCGCCGCGGAGACTCGCCGGCGGGCCAGGGGCAAGAAGAAGGGAAAGAAAGCCGCGTCCGCTCCCGCAAAGGCTGCGTCCGCCGACGCCGATGCCGAAGCCGATCGCGAACCGTCACCCACGGCCGGTGCCGGCACGCCGTCAGAGGCGACTGACGACGGCAGATCCGAATCAACCGATGAGGCTGGGTCCGAGCCCGAGGAGGCCGACGGCAAGGGCGAGCCCGCGTGATTCAGTCGGTCGTCACTGCCCTTCAGGCGCCGGACATCCGGCGCAAGATCCTCTTCACCGCGCTGATCCTGCTCATCTTCAGGATCCTGACCGCGGTTCCGGTGCCGAACGTCGACCAGGCCCGCCTGTCCGAGCTGTTCGCCACGAACCAGCTCCTCGCCCTGCTCGACATCTTCTCGGGCGGTGGCCTGGCCACCGCCTCGATCATCGGTCTGGGGCTCAACCCCTACATCAATGCCAGCATCATCATGCAGCTGATGCAGGGGGTCATCCCGCGCCTGGGCGAGCTGGCGCGGGAAGGCGAATACGGTCGCAACCGGCTGCAGCAGTACACCCGCTACCTGACCGTGCCGCTGGCGGCCGCGCAGGGCTTTGGCTTCTCGGTCCTGCTTCAGAACGCCGGGGTCATCCCGGTCTCGCCGTTCTTCAGCTTCGAGACCTTCTCGCTCCTCATCGCCTGGACGACCGGGACCATCCTGCTCATGTGGCTGGGCGAGCTCATCAGCGAGCGCGGCCTGGGCAACGGCATCAGCTTCATCATCTTCGCCGGCATCGTGGGTCGGCTTCCGGACCAGGCCGCACCGATCATCACCGCCCCCGACGGGCTGCTGAGGATCGCGCCGTTCATCGTGGTCGCGGTGGTCATCATCGCGGCCGTGGTGTTCGTGAACGAGGGCCAGCGCCGGGTCCCGGTCCAATACGCATCGCGCGTCCGCGGTCGGCGCATGTACCAGGGCCAGACTCAATACCTGCCCATGAAAGTGACGATGGCCGGCGTGATCCCGATCATCTTCGCGGTCAGCATCCTGCTCTTCCCGGCCCAGATCGCCCAGTACTTCACCACCAGCAGCAACGAGGTGGTGGCCGACGTCGCGACCTGGATCAGCACCGTGCTGAGCCCGCAGACGCCGGTGGTGTACGGGATCCTCTATTTCGTGCTGGTCGTGTTCTTCACCTACTTCTACACCGCGTTCCAGTTCAAACCTGACCAGACCGCCGACTTCCTGCGCAAGAACGGGGGGTTCATCCCCGGCATTCGTCCGGGGCGACCGACCGAGGACTTCCTGACGCGCGTCGCCAACCGAATCACGCTGGGCGGCGCCCTGTTCCTGGGGGTCGTGGCCGTGACGCCGCTGCTCATCTCGGCATTCATCCCGGGAACCGAGGCGATCCAGCTGGGCGGGACGAGCATCCTGATCGTGGTGTCGGTCGTGGTCGAGACCATGAAGCAGCTGGAAGCGCAGATGCTCATGCGTCATTACGAGGGCTTCATCCGGTGATCCTCGTCCTGGTGGGCGCGGTCGGCGCCGGCAAGGGCACGCAGGCATCGATCCTGGCTCGGGAGAGCGGTCTGCTGCATCTGGCCACGGGCGACCTGTTTCGACGGGCGCTGGACGAGGGGACGTCACTCGGCGAGGTCGCGAGCGCCTACATGCGGCGCGGCGGGCTGGTCCCCGACGACATCACCGTCGGCATGGTGGCCGAGGCCCTCACCGATCCTGCCGCCGCGGCCGGTGTCGTATTCGATGGCTTTCCCCGCACCCTGGCCCAGGCGCAGGCCCTCGACCGGATGCTGGCCGAGCGGGACATGAAGATCACGCGCGCCGTGTTCATCGAGGTCCCGGAGGACGTCCTCGTGGCCCGCGTCGCTGGTCGCTGGGTGTGCCCCGAATGCGGCACTCCCTATCACCTCACCGATGACCCGCCGCGCCAGCCCGGCATCTGCGATAAAGACGGCGCAACCCTCGTGCAGCGCGAGGACGACCGACCCGAGGTGTTTCGGGCCCGCCTGCGTGAGCAGATGGCGCCCCTGGAGGACGTGGTGGCGTATTACGCGGACCGCGGGCTACTGGCACGGGTCGACGGCCGCCAGCCCATCGAGGCGGTTACGGCCGCCATTCGAGATGCCGTGACCGGTGAGCAGGAGACGTGATGGGCATCTCCCTGCGCCGGGCCAACGCGACCATCAAACGCCCCGAAGAGGTGGCGCGCATGCGTCACGCGGGCACGATCCTGGTGGCCCTCCTCGACAAGCTGGAGGCTGCCCTCGCCCCGGGGGTGACAACCGCTGAGCTCGACGCCCTGGCGGCGGAGCACATCCGCCAGGCTGGAGCCGTGTCGTCGTTCAAGGGTTATGGCTCCAACCCACCATTTCCCGGGACCATCTGCACGTCGCTCAATGACGAGGTCGTGCACGGCATTCCATCTCCCAAGCGACGGATCCGCGACGGCGACCTCATCGCCCTGGACGTCGGCTGCATCTGGGAGGGCTGGCACGCGGATTGTGCGCGCACGTTTGGGATCGGCACGATTACGCCTGCCGCCACCACACTCGTCGAGGCTACCCGCGACGCTCTGTCGGCCGGAATCGCGGCCGCCGTGCCCGGCAACCGGCTGGGCGACGTCGGAGCGGCGATCGAGGCGGTCGCCAACCACCACGGGTTCGGGATTGTGCGGCCCTTCGTGGGCCACGGGATCGGGACGAGCATGCACGAGGAGCCGCAGGTCCCCAATTACGGGCGGCCCGGAACCGGGATGCAGCTCGAGGTCGGACTGTGCCTTGCCATCGAGCCGATGTTCAACCTGGGTGGCGACGAGGTCCGGCTGCGCGAGGATGGCTGGACGGTGGTGACCGCCGACAGATCGCTGTCGGCCCACTTCGAGGACACGATCGTTGTTACCCCTGGCGTCGCGGAGCGTCTTACGGCCGCCTGAGGGCGCGTCTCCGGCCGCGTCGCGCGCCAGCGGCGGCGGCTATACTGGCCTCCCCTCCCCCGACGACTAGTTCGAGGAGACGCCTTTGCTCGAGGTTGGGGCGATATCGGTCGAGCCAGACCGATGAAGCTCCACTCCACGCCGGACGTCCGGCCTCCAAGGGGGGAATCCACCCAGGCCCGTGGCAGCAATGCGCCGGGCCTTTTCCGTGCCCGCTGATGCCGGCAACCGTCGTAGTCGGGCTGCAGTGGGGCGACGAGGGCAAGGGCAAAGCGGTTGACCTCCTGGCCCGTTCGGGCGCGGTCGTGGTGCGCTTCCAGGGAGGCGACAACGCCGGGCACACGGTCAAGGTCGGGCAAGAGGTCTTCAAGCTGCATCTCATCCCCTCGGGAGTGCTCCACCCGGACGTCACACCGGTCATCGGCCACGGCGTGGTAGTCAACCCCCGCGTCCTGCTGGACGAGATCGCGATGCTCGAGGCCCGGGGGATCGGGACGCATCGGCTCCGGGTGAGCGCCCAGGCGCACGTCGTCATGCCCTACCACCTGGCGCTCGACAGTGCGATGGAGGACCGGCTGGCCAAGGAGGAGATTGGCACCACGCGGCGCGGGATCGGCCCGGCCTACGCCGACCGTGCCCTCCGCATCGGCATACGGGTGGAGGACCTGCTCGACCCCTCCGGATTGCGGGCCAAGCTCGAGCGGGTGGTTCCACAGAAGGACGCCCTCCTGGCCGCGGTCGGAGGTTCCGCACGCCGCGCGGGCGGGCTCGACATCGAGGCCCTGCACGCGGATGCGGTGGAGTGGGGAAAGGCGCTGGCCGGCCTGGTCACCGACACGACTCGCCTGGTGCAGGATGCGCTGGCTGAGGGCAGGCAGGTCCTGTGCGAAGGGGCGCAGGGCACCCTTCTGGACCTCGACCACGGAACCTACCCGTATGTGACGTCCTCCAGCCCGACCGCCGCAGGCGCGTGCGTCGGCGCCGGCCTGGCCCCGTCCCAGATTGACGAGGTCGTCGGGGTGATGAAGGCGTATGCCACGCGGGTCGGCAGCGGTCCCTTCCCCACCGAGCTCCACGACGACCGCGGCGGCACCCACCTCAGCGAGCGGGGACAGGAGTACGGGACGACCACTGGCCGTCGCCGACGCTGCGGCTGGTTTGATGCGGTGTCCCTGCGTTATGCCGCGCGTATCAATGGCGTGACCTCGATCATGCTGAACAAGCTGGATGTCCTGACCGGCCTGGGTGAGATCCGCACCGCGGTCGCCTACGAGATCGATGGAGTCGAGGTAACGGATTGGCCGCTCCCACTCGACCTCCTGTCGCGAGCCCGTCCGCTGTACCGCCACTTCCCGGGTTGGGACGAGGACCTCGCTGACGCGCGGAGCATGGCTGACCTGCCGCCTGCGGCGGCTCGGTATGTCGACGCCCTGGAGGAGCTCGCGGGAGTGGCCATCACCATCGTCAGCGTTGGCCCCGAGCGCGCGCAGACGCTCGCTCGACTCGCCGGGGCAGAGGAGCAGGTGCCCGTGGCCGCGGGGGCAAGGGCATGAGAGTCCCGCGGCGCGTCATGGTGATCGGCCGAGGCGCGCGCGAGCACGCACTGGCCTGGTGCCTCGCCTCGGAACCCGGCATGGAAGCCGTCCACGTCGCGCCCGGCAGCCAGGGCATGACCGACGTCGCCCAGGTCTGGCCATCGGCTGGTTTGGCTGAGCTCGGGTCGCTGGTGGATCTGGTCGGCGTCGTCGAGCCGGATCTGGTGGTGGTCGGACCCGAAGCTCCGCTGGCGGAAGGGCTCACCGACCGGCTGGCGGAGGCGGATTGGACAGTCTTTGGTCCGATGCAGGCTGCCGCCCGGCTCGAGACCAGCAAGGCCTTCTGCCGCGAGGTCGCCGATGTGGCCGGGATCCCCGTGGCCGATGGCGCCAGCTTCGATGAGGTTGGGCCGGCGCTGACGTTTGTCCGGCGCCTCGGAGCTCCGGTGGTCGTGAAGGCCGACGGGTTGGCGGCCGGCAAGGGCGTGACCGTGTGCGCGACGACCGAAGAAGCCGACTGGGCGATTCGGGCTGCGCTCGAGCAAGGCATCCACGGCGAGGCGGGTCGGCGGATCGTCATCGAGCGAGCCCTGATCGGCGCGGAGCTGTCGCTCATCGCCATCTGCGACGAGCGGGCGGCCGTGGCTCTGCCGGCCGCCCGGGACTACAAGCGCCTCGGCGATGGGGACCGTGGTCCGAACACCGGAGGCATGGGTGCCCTCTCGCCGGTACCTGACGTCGCCCCCGAGACCCTTCACGAACTTCTCGAGACGTTTCACCGGCCCGCGCTCCGGGAGATGGCCCGCCGGGGAACGCCGTTCCGGGGCGCGCTCTACGCAGGGCTCATGCTCACCGCCGACGGGCCTCGGCTCCTGGAGTTCAACGTCCGCTTCGGCGACCCGGAAGCGCAGGCGATCCTGCCCGGGCTCCGCGAACCCCTCGGCCCGCTCCTCCTCGCCGCGGCCACGGGGAGCCTCTCTGCATCGGCCGCATCGGCGCCCGCTGTGCGTGACGCTCCAGGCGATGTGTCAGTCGCCGTCGTCGTGGCGGCCGACGGATACCCGGCCACGCCTGTGGTGGGGGCGCCGATCGAAGGGATCGAGCAGGCAAGGGAACGTGGTGCGCTCGTCTTCCACGGCGCGATCCGGGAGCTGGGCGAGGACGACTCGGGGCGAACCGGTCGCTTTGTCACGGCCGGAGGCCGCGTGCTGAGCGTGGTGGGCCGGGGAGCCTCGGTCGGGGAGGCTCGCGCTGCGGCCTACGACGCGGCGGCGGCGATTCGGTTCCGCGGCTGCCACTACCGCCGTGACATCGGCCTCACGCTTACGTCGCCCACGGACGTCTCCGCCGCCGTAGCCGAGGCGAGCCCGGTCCTGGCGGGGCAACGATGAGCAGCATCCCATTCGATGCGACGGGCGCGGACGGGCCGGTCACCGTATGGGTCCTCGTCGGCAGCGCCCGTGACCTCGAGCGCCTCGACGAGGTACGCGACGTGCTCGGCTGGTTCGGGGTCGGTTACGAGATGCACGTCGCCTCTGCCCACCGCACGCCTCGCCGAGTGCAGGAGCTCGCCGAGGGCGCCGCGGGCCGCGGCGTCCAAGTGATCGTGGCGGCAGCCGGCAAAGCAGCCGCCCTGCCAGGGGTCGTGGCCGCGTCCACCACACTTCCGGTGATCGGCCTGCCGCTCTCCTCCCGGGACCTGGGCGGCCTCGACGCACTCCTCAGCACGGTCCAGATGCCGCGCGGGGTGCCAGTGGCGACGGTGGCCATCGATGGCGCGGCCAACGCGGCCCTCCTGGCCGTCACGATCTGTGCCCTGCAGGACGAGCGGCTGGCGCGCAGGCTGGCCGAATTCAAGGCAGCGCTGGCCGAAGGAAGCGACGTGATCGAGCTGGTGCGCGAGAAGGTCGAGGCCGGAGCATGATCCCGCGCTACACCCTGCCGGAGATGGGGGCCATCTGGTCGGAGGACGCGCGCTTCGCGCGGATGCTCGCCGTCGAGCTGGCAGTGGCGGAGGCCCAGGCGCGACGCGGCCTCATTCCGATGGACGCGCTGGCGGCCATCCAGCAGCGGGCACGGGTCGACCTGCCACGGATCCGAGAGCTCGAGGAGACCACCGACCACGAGGTCGTGGCATTCGTGACCCAGCTGGCGGAATCCGTCGGGCCCGAAGGGAGATTCCTGCACCTTGGTCTGACCAGCTCCGACGTCCTCGACACGGGGCTGGCCATGCAGCTCGGCATGGCCTGGAATCGGCTCGAAGAGGACTTCGACCGGCTGATCGCGGAGGTGGTGCGGCGCGCCCGCGAGCACGCCGACACGGTCTTGATGGGCCGCACCCACGGGATCCACGCCGAGCCGATCACGCTCGGCCTCAAGCTGGCGTCGTGGGCCTTCGAGCTGGATCGGTCGCGTGCCCGGGTGGGGACCGCATTCGCCGCCGTCGCAGTCGGAAAGCTGTCTGGCCCGGTCGGCTCGAACTCCCACCTGGATCCGGATGTCGAGTCCGAGGTCCTGGCCGGGCTGGGGCTCGGCGTCGAGCCGGCAGCCACCCAGGTCGTGGCCCGAGACCGGCACGCGGCGCTCCTCGCCGCCGTGGCCGTGGCCGGGGGGACCCTGGAGCGCATGGCCACCGAGGTGCGCAACCTTCAGCACACCGAGATCGGCGAGGTTGCGGAGCCGGTCCGTCCCGGCCAAGCGGGGTCGTCGGCCATGCCCCACAAGCGCAACCCGATCACGGCCGAGCGCATCGCCGGCATGGCCCGCCTGCTCCGCGGCTACGCGCTGGCCGGACTGGAGAACGAGGCGCTGTGGCACGAGCGCGACATCACCCACTCCTCCGTGGAGCGCGTCGCCCTTCCCGACGCCACCACCCTGCTCGACTACATGTTGGTTCGCATGGCCGCCATCGTTCGCGACATAGCCATCCACACCGGACGCATGCGCGAGAACATCGAGCGGGGGCTGGGGTTGTGGGCCTCGTCGAGCCTGCTGCTGGCGCTCGTGGAGCACGGGCTGGAACGGGAGCGGGCGTACCGGATCGTGCAGCGTGCGTCCGTCCGCGCGAGCGAGGAGCGGCGACCGTTCCGCGATGTGGCTACGGAGGATGCAGACGTGGCCCGCCTCGACCCCGCCGCCCTCGAGGCGTGCTTTGACGAGACCCACCTGCTGCGGAACGTGGCCACCATTCTTCAACGGCTCGGCCGCCTGGAGCGCCAAGAGGAGCCCGCGCGTGTCGGTGGCTGAAGGACGGCCGGGGCTCGAGCGAGCCTTCGTGCGGGCCGGCAAGGTCCGCGACATCTATCGGCTCGACGGCCGTCGGCTTGTGCTCGTCGCGTCCGATCGGCTCAGTGCCTTCGACATCGTCCTGCCGACCCTGATTCCGGATAAGGGAAAGGTCCTCACCGGCCTGTCTCGGTACTGGTTCGCAGCAACCGCGGCCGTGGTGCCGAACCACCTGCTCGGCACCGATCCCGCGAGCCTGCCCGAGCCGTTCGCCTCGCAAGCGGACGACTTCAGGGGGCGGATCATGATCTGCCAGGAGGTCGACGTCCTGCCTGTCGAAGCGATCGTGCGGGGGTACCTGGCCGGCACCGGGTGGAAGGAGTACCGGGACCACGGCTCGGTGTGCGGCATTTCGCTGCCACCGGGCCTGCGAGAAGCGGACCGCCTTCCCGAACCGCTGTTCACCCCGTCCACCAAGGAGACCCTTGGCCACGATCGGAACATCACCCACCAGGAGCTCGAGGCGCTGGTCGGGCCCGAGATGGCTGCCCAGCTGCGAGAAACGGCCCTGCAGCTGTATCGGGTCGCCGCGGCCCACGCCGAATCGGTCGGGCTCATCCTCGCCGACACCAAGTTCGAGTTCGGGGTCGAACCGACCACCGGACGGCTCCTGCTGGTGGACGAGCTGCTCACCCCTGACTCGAGCCGCTTCTGGGATGGCGAGGCCTATCGGCCCGGAGAGGCGCAGGCCTCCTTCGACAAGCAGTTCGTCCGCGACTGGCTGGAGTTGCAGGGCTGGGACAAGGCCCCGCCAGCTCCCGAGCTCCCGGAGGAGGTTGTGGCAGGCACCCACCGGCGCTACGCGGAGGCCTTTGCCCGACTGACCGGGATGCCGCTGGACCGATACCTGAGCGAGGACCGGGTTGCCTGAGTATCGCGTTGGGGTGTCGGTGCTTCCCAAGCCCGGCATGCTCGATCCCCAGGGTCAGGCCATCGAGCAGCGTCTTGGGCATCTCGAGATCTCGGGCGTCCGAGACGTACGGGTTGGCCGTCGCGTCGAGCTGACCGTCTCCGCGGCCGATGCACAGGAGGCCGAACGGATGGTTCGCCGCCTCGCCGAGCAGCTGCTGGCCAATCCCCTGATCGAGACCTTCTCCCTGGAGCCACTCGAATGAGGGTTGGGGTCGTCGTCTTTCCGGGCTCGAACTGCGACCGCGAGGCGATGCGAGCGGTCGAGCTCGCGGGCGCCACGTCGGTCCGGCTTTGGCACGACGAGGCGGATCTCCACGGGGTCGACGCGGTCATCCTCCCGGGCGGATTCGCCTACGGTGACTACCTCCGGGCCGGCGTCCTGGCTCGTTTCAGCCCGGTCATGGGGCGCGTCGCCGATTTCGCCCGGGCAGGGCGACCGGTGCTCGGCATCTGTAACGGGTTCCAGGTTCTCACCGAGGCCCACCTCCTGCCCGGGGCGCTGCTCAGGAATGCGAGCCTGCAGTTCGTGCATCGCTGGGTCAGCGTCCGTCTCGAAGGGCGGGAGACGCCGTTCACGGCCGGTCTGCCCGAGGGAGGGGTCCTCAAGATGCCGGTGGCCCACGGCGAGGGTCGGTACTTCGACTGGCCCGACCACCTGGACCAGCTGGAGCGGGAGGGACAGGTCGTGTTCCGCTACGTCGACAATCCCAATGGGTCGCTGCGTGATATCGCCGGGATTCGGAACGCGGCCGGCAACGTCCTCGGGCTGATGCCGCATCCGGAGCGTGCGGCCGAGGATGTCCTCGGCTCCGACGACGGCATGCTGCTGTTCCGGGCGCTGGTCGAGAGCGCCGGCGCCGTGATGGCAAGGGCGGCTGGCTAGGCCCGATGGTGTCCTCGCACACGGCAACCATCGCGGCGCCCGACCAGCCGGGTGTCGACGCGCTGCATCGACGGCTTGGGCTGACCGATGAGGAGCACGAAGCGGTGCTGGCCCGCCTGGGGCGGGATCCCAACCACCTCGAGCTCGCGGTCTTCTCGGTGATGTGGAGCGAGCACTGCTCCTACAAGAGCTCGAAGCGGGTGCTCGGCTTGCTCCCCACAGGTGGCGACGGTGTCCTGGCCGGT
This sequence comes from Candidatus Limnocylindria bacterium, assembly GCA_044866355.1. GTDB lineage: Bacteria > Chloroflexota > Limnocylindria > QHBO01 > QHBO01 > DASTEQ01. The sequence continues at coordinate 23,268 of JBIOTW010000040.1, forward strand.
CCAGGGGAGAACGCCGGGGTCGTGTCCATCGGTGACGGCCTGGCCGTGGCGTTCAAGCTCGAGAGCCACAACCATCCGAGCGCCGTCGAGCCCTACCAGGGCGCGGCCACCGGCGTGGGTGGGATCCTGCGTGACATCGTCGCCATGGGAGCGCGGCCGATCGCCGTCCTTGATGCGCTCCGCTTCGGCGACCCGGAGCGACCCGCCACCTGGCGAACCGTCGACGGGGTCGTTCGGGGAGTGGGGGACTACGGCAACTGTGTCGGCATCCCGACCGTTGGCGGCGAGCTTGTCTTCCACGCGGCGTACGACGCGAACCCGCTCGTGAACGTCATGGCCGTCGGCCTGCAGCGCGTCGATTCGCTGACTCGGGCCGAGGCCCGCGGGCCGGGAAACCTCCTGGTGCTCTACGGCGCGACCACCGGACGTGATGGCATCGGCGGTGCCAGTGTGCTGGCCAGTGCTTCGTTCGGGGCCGATGAGGCCTCGAAGCGTCCATCGGTCCAGATTGGCGACCCATTCGTGGAGAAGCTCATCCTCGAGGTCACCCTGGAGCTGATCGACCGCGGACTGGTGGTGGGCGTCCAGGACCTCGGGGCGGGCGGGATCGCGTGCGCCGTGTCCGAGATGGCCGACCGGGCGGGCACCGGCATCGTGGTCGATCTCGACGCCGTTCCGCGACGCGAGGCCGGGATGGCCCCGTGGGAAGTGATGATCAGCGAATCCCAGGAGCGGATGTGTGCCGTGGTCAGGCCCTCGGACCTGCACGAGGTCCGCGCCGTGTGTCAGCGATGGGGCCTGCCGTCGGCCAGCGTCATCGGACGGGTCACCGACGACGGCTCCGTCACGATCGTGCTCGGCGGGCTCGACGAGGACGGGACCCCGGCGGCGGGTGCGACCATCGCCGGTCGGATGCCGGCCGCCGCGCTCACCAGCCAGGCCATCGTGCACCAGCGCCAGGGGCAGCCGCCAGAGGGCAGGTCCGGGTCGGGGACTGCTCGCTTCGGGTCGGGGACTGCCCGCGTCCGGGCCGCGGTGGCCGACACCGCGGGGTCACCGCCCGCGGACTCCGAGACGGTGCTGCGTGCCCTGCTCGGCCGCCCCGGCCTCGGGAGCGTGGGATGGGTCGTCAGCCAGTACGACTCCACCGTGGGGGGTGACACCGTCGAAGGGCCGGGCCGGGGGGCGGCCGTGATCCGCGTCACCGGCACGAGCAAGGGGTTGGCGATGTCCGTGGACGGGAATGCCGCTGCCAGCTCGCTCGACCCTCGTCTCGGGGCGGCGTTGAGCGTCGCCCAAGCGGCTCGCAACGTGGCGGTCACCGGCGCCCGACCACTGGGCGTGACCGACTGCCTGAACTTCGGGGATCCCACCCGGCCGGAGGTGTTCTGGGCCTTCGAGGAGGCGGTGCGGGGCATCGCCGAAGCATGTCGGGCGATGGCGCTGCCCGTGGTCGGCGGCAACGTCAGCTTCTACAACGAATCCCCCGGCGGGCCGATTCTGCCCACCCCTCAGATTGGCGTTGTCGGGCTGCTCGACGACGTCTCCCGAAGGATCCGCCCGGCGTTTGCGGCCGATGGGGACGGCGTGGCCCTGATCGGGGGCGGAGACACCGGGCTGGCAGGGAGTGCCTTTGCCGAATGGGCCGGGTCCGCGCCGGACGACCGACTCCCGCGGCTCGATCTGGCCACAGAGGCCGCGATTCACCGCTTCCTCGTTGCGGCCGCCAACGCTCGCCTTCTGACCGCCGCCCAGGACGTGGGCGTGGGTGGCCTTGGCGTAGCTCTGGCCAAGATGGCGCTGTGGGGCGAGCGGGGCGCACGGCTCGTCCTCGGCGGAGAGTCCGGGCCAATCCTCCTCGACCTGTTTGGCGAGGGCCCGTCGCGCGTGGTCGTCACTCACCGGTCCACCGACGAGGGGGCGGTGGTCGCTCTCGCCGCTGAACACGGGCTGCCCATGGTGCGGCTGGGGGTCACCGGTGGTGATCGGCTCACAGTGGCCGCGAATGGATGGACTGATCCCCCCGCTCGCTCGGGGGCGCGGGACACGCTCCTGGATATCCGCCTGGCGGTGCTGAGGAATGCGTTGGCCTCCGCAATGCCGCCGTCGTTGGCCACGGGGGTCTGAGACGGGCCATGTGTGGTGTGATCGGGGTCATGACCAGGGGTGGCGGGGCCGCCGACCTCGCGACGCTCGGCCTCTTCGCGCTGCAACATCGCGGCCAGGAGTCGGCCGGGGTGGCCGTCAGCGACGGTGATCAAATCCTCGTCTACAAGGATCTTGGGCTCGTCGCGCAGGTCCTGGACGAGCGGCGAGTGCCCAAATTCCGCGGTGAGCTGGCGATCGCCCACTGCCGATACTCGACAACCGGGTCGACCCTGTGGGAGAACGCGCAGCCAACGTTCCACCACGGCCCGCGCCGGGCGGTGGCGGTTGGACACAACGGCAACCTGGTCAACACGCGCGCCCTGCTTGATCTGCTCCCTGCCGGCCGCGGCGGCCTGGTGGGAACGACCGACACCGAGCTGTTGACTGCGCTCCTGGCTGCCGAGCCGGGCGACGACCTGGTCGAAGCCCTGCGCAACCTGCTGCCCAAGGTCTCGGGCGCCTACGCGCTGGTCATCATCGATAAGGACCAGATCATCGGCGTCCGCGACCCGCATGGCTTCCGACCGCTCTCGCTGGGTCGGCTCCCGCGCGACGCCGGCTGGGTGCTCGCCTCTGAAACGGCCGCCCTGGACATCCTCGAGGCCGAGTTCGTCCGCGACGTGGCGCCGGGCGAGATGGTGGTCATGGATCGGGACGGCATCCGCAGCGAGCGGTTCGCCGAAGGTCGGCTGAACCTGTGCGTCTTCGAGCTGATCTACTTCGCCCGACCCGACTCGTACATGTTGGGCCGCAACCTGTACCAGGCCCGCCGTCGTATGGGCGAGGAGCTCGCGGCCGAGGCTCCCGCTGAGGCGGACCTGGTGGTCCCCGTGCCCGACACCGGGGCGCCTGCGGCCGCCGGGTTCGCAGAAGCCAGCGGGATCCCGTATGGCGAGGGGATGATCAAGAACCGATACGTCGGACGGACATTCATCCAGCCGTCGCCGGTGCTTCGGCAACGAGGAGTGACCGTCAAGCTGAACCCGCTGCGCGAGGCGGTGGAGGGCCAGCGGCTGGTCGTGGTCGATGACTCCATCGTGCGGGGCACCACGACCCGCGAGATCGTCTCCATGCTCCGTCGGGCGGGGGCCGCCGAGATCCATCTGCGCATCAGCGCTCCACCGATCTTTCACCCCTGCTTCTACGGGATCGACACCCAGATCGAGCGTGAGCTGATCGCCTCCCGCCTGAGTCTCGACGAGATCCGTCGGTTCGTGGATGCCGATTCGCTCGCCTACCTGTCGATCGGCGGGGTGCTCGGTGCGCTCGATCTGCGGCGTGACCTGTTCTGCTTCGCCTGCTTCGACGGCCAGTACCCGGTGCCCGTGCCCTATGACGTCGAGCACCACAAGTTCGTCCTCGAGGACCTGCCGATGGCAGGAATCGAGGCGCCCGCCGCGCGATGACCCGGGAGCGCTACCGGCTGGCCGGGGTCGACACGGACGCCGGCGAGCGAGCGGTGGAACTCATGCGGGCAGCGGTACAAGGGACATTCGGTCCCCAGGTGATCGGCGAGTTCGGCGGATTTGCGGCCGCTGGCGTCCTGCCGGCCGACATGCACGACCCGGTGCTGGTGATGTCCGCGGACGGGGTGGGGACGAAGACCGCGCTGGCCGGACAGCTCGGGCGGTTCTCCGGGCTGGGCCAGGACTTGGTTGCGATGTGCGTCGACGACGTGGCGTGCCTCGGGGCCAGGCCTCTCTTCCTGCTCGACTACCTCGCCACCGAACGGCTCGATCCGACGGCGGTGGCGGAGGTGGTCGCCTCGATCGCGGCCGCCTGCCGGGAGGCCGGCTGCGCCCTGTTGGGCGGCGAGACGGCGGAGCAACCCGGGCTCCTCGCCGCCGGGGGCCTGGATGTGGCCGGATTCTGCGTCGGCGCGGTGGAGCGCGGCGACCTCCTCGATGGCCAAGCCAGCCGTGTCGGGGACAGGATCATCGGGGTCGGCGCCTCGGGCCTTCATGCCAACGGCTACTCCCTGGTCCGGGCTCTGGTCAGCGAAGATCGGCTCGACCTGGCGGAGCCATACCGCGAGCTCGTCGAACGGACGCTCGGCGCAGCCGCGGCGGCGGAGCCGCCACTGGGACCGGGCGAGGACGACGGCCTGACCGTGGGAGAGGTCCTGCTCGAGCCCACGCCCATCTACAGCCCCCACTTGCTCGCCCTCCGCGCCGAGCTGCGGCCGATGGGCGCGGAGGTTCATGGGCTGGGCCACATCACCGGAGGCGGACTCCCGACCAACGTCCCGCGTGCGCTGGCGCGCACCCAGGCTGCGCGACTTGATCCCGGCCGCTGGCCGGTCCCCAGCCTGCTGCGTTGCATCGCCACGCTGGCGGACCTCACCCCGAAGGAGATGCGCGCGATCTTCCACGGTGGCCTGGGGATGGTGGTCGTCGTCGAACCTGATGCGGCCACCCCGGCGATCGAGTTCCTGGCGCGGCGGGGGCTGACGGCCTGGGAGGTGGGAGAGGTCACCGAGGCCGATGGCGAGCTCCGGTACCACGAGGCGGCCGTCGGGCTGGGCGGGCGCAGGTGAACGATCGCCAGGGTCGTCTCGCGGTCTGTGTCAGCGGCGCCGGGACGAACCTGCGCGCTCTCGCCCAGGCCTGTCGTACAGGGCGCCTGCCTGCCGAGATCGTGCTCGTGGCCGCCGATCGTCCGTGCCCCGCGCTGGCCTGGGCCCAGGGCGAGGGCCTACCCGCCGTCTTGCTCCCGCGGAACGCCGGGGACGCCCCGGGCGTCCTCGACGCACGGCTCAGCGAGGCTCTCCAGGCGGCCCGGCCCGATGTCGTGGTCCTGGCGGGCTACATGCGCGTCATCGGTGCCGACATCCTCGCCGCATTCCCGGGACGGATCCTCAACGTGCACCCCTCGCTGCTGCCGGCATTTCCCGGACGGCACGCGATTCGCGACGCGTTGGACCGGGGCGTACGGATCACCGGCGTGACGGTCCACCTCGTCAATGACACGGTTGACGGTGGGCCGATCGTGCTCCAGCAGCCCGTGCCCGTTCTGGCCGAAGACGACGAGACGACGCTTTTGGCTCGGCTGCATCCGGTTGAGCACCGCCTCCTGGAGCAGGCCGTGCTGTTGGTCCTCAAGGGTGCCATCACGACCGATGACGTGCCCGGCCGTGGCGGCCGCGTTCGCATCGATCCGGTGACGGCTGCCCCAGCCGCGCTTTCCCCGCGTCGGGCGCTGCTGTCGGTTTCGGACAAGACCGGGCTGGTCGATTTCGCCCGTGCCCTGGACGATCTCGGCTTCGAGCTGATGTCGACCGGCGGAACGGCGACCGCCCTCCGCCTGGCCGAGATCCCCGTTACGGACGTGTCCGCCGTCACGGGGGCGGCCGAGATGCTCGATGGGCGGGTCAAGACGCTCCATCCGCGTATCCACGCCGGCGTGCTTGCCGACCGGCGCCGAGCGGAGCACCTCGCTCAGCTGGCCGTCGAGGCGATCGGTCCATTCCAGGTGGTGGCTGTCAACCTCTACCCGTTCGCCCGCGCCGCGGAGCGGAGCGACACCGATCTCGACGCGCTCGTCGAGGAGATCGACATCGGTGGGCCGACTCTCCTCCGTGCGGCGGCCAAGAACTTCGCCTCGGTGGCCGTCATCTGCGCGGCGCATCGGTACCGTGACGTGTTGGATGCCCTCGAGCGCCACGGCGAGGTCCCGCTCCCGCTGCGGGCGTCCCTTGCGGTCGAAGCCTTCCGCCACGTCGCCGCGTACGACGCGCGGATCGTGGCCGAGCTGCCGGCTCGCATGGGCGCAGCGTTCGCCCTGCCTGACGAAGCGGGGCTGCCGGGTGCCGTCGATCCCTACCCGACCATCCTTCCAATCGCCTTCGAGAAGGTGAAGACGCTGCGGTACGGGGAGAATCCGCACCAGGCGGCGGCCCTCTATCGGCCCACCGGCCTCCATGCGCCCGGTCCCTTCGCCGAAGGAGGCACCGTGCTGCAGGGCAAGGACCTGAGCTACAACAACGTCCTCGACGCTGCCGCGGCTGCCGGGCTGGCGCGCGATCTCCATGGACCAGCCTGCGTCATCGTCAAGCACACCAACCCCTGCGGAGCCGCGGAGGCTGACGACGTGTGGACCGCATGGGACCGCGCTCTTGCCGGTGACCCGGTGAGCGCGTATGGCGGAGTCGTGGCGGTGACCCGGGCCGTGGACGGCCGGCTCGCCCGGAGCCTGACCGACATGTTCCTCGAGGTCGTCATCGCGCCCGGGGTCGATGACGACGCCCGGGCCGTCCTGGCGACACGATCCAACCTCCGGGTTCTTCTCGACCCCGCGCTCGGAGAGGACGAGGACGCCGGTCCTCGGCAGCGCCAGCCAGCCTCAGAACCGCTGAGTGAGATCCGTTCGGCGGGTGGGGGCCTGCTCGTGGCGGCTCCCGACCTCATTGCTGATGACCCGGCCGGGTGGCAGCTGGCGACGACCCGCGCGCCGACCGCGGATGAGGCACGGGACCTGGACCTTGCCTGGCGCGTCGCGCGCCATGTCAAGTCGAACGCGATCGTACTGGTGCGGGATTCCGCCGTCGTGGGAGTCGGGGCCGGCCAGATGAGCCGGGTAGACGCCGCGCGCCTCGCGCTGGGCAAGGCCGGCGACCGAGCGGAAGGGGCCTCGTGCGCGTCCGACGCGTTCTACCCGTTTCCCGATGGGGTCGAGGTCTGCCTGGAAGCCGGTGTCGGGGCGTTCGTCCAGCCCGGAGGGTCGGTCCGCGACGCCGAGGTCGTCGCCGCCGCCGAGGCGACAGGTGCGGCCATGCTCATCACCGGGCGTCGCCACTTCCGTCACTGAGGGGCGACTCAGTCCGGAGGGCCCGTTGCCCTCGTCAGGGACGCTGCTGTATACTTTGCGATCCGGTCGCCGCGTGCGGCGACCTTTCCGTGTGTCCCCCCATCATCCAGTTTTAGCCGCGAACGAGGGTGCGTAGCGCTTGCCGAAAAAGGATGCGATCGAGGTCGAGGGCGAGGTGATCCTCCCCTTGCCGAACGCGATGTTCAAGGTGCGCCTGGAGAACGGCCACGAAGTCCTGGCCCACATCTCCGGAAAGCTCCGCAAGAACTTCATCCGCATCCTGCCCGGCGACACGGTTCGCGTCGAGTTGAGCCCCTACGACCTCAGTCGAGGTCGAATCACGTACAGGATGCGATGAAAGTCAGTGCATCGGTCAAGCCCCGTTGCGAGCGCTGCAAGGTGATCCGGCGCTCGGGTGTGGTGCTGGTCATCTGCCGTATCCCCAAGCACCGCCAGCGGCAGGGCTAGGGAAGGTTCGCCATGGCCCGGATCGCCGGCGTTGACATTCCCCGCGAGAAGCGGGTGATCGTGTCGCTCACCTACATCCACGGCATCGGCCCCGCCACGTCCAGCAAGGTGCTTGCAGCCGCCAACGTTTCCCCGGACACGCGCGTGCGGGACCTGACCGAGGATGAGGTCACCCGTCTGCGCGACATCATCGATCGGCGCTACCGGGTCGAGGGCGACGTCCGGCGCGAGGTCAGCATGAACATCAAGCGGCTGATGGAGATCGGCGCCTATCGCGGCGTCCGCCATCGGCGCAACCTGCCCGCCCGCGGGCAGCGCACGAAGACCAACGCCCGCCAGCGGCGCGGCTCGCGCAAGACCGTCGGCGTTCGGCGCAAGAAGTAACGGAGCCCCATGGCTGAGCGAAAGAGCAAGACGCGCGCCAAGAAGCGAGAGAAGAAGAACGTCCCGGCCGGGCATGCCCATATCCAGGCCACGTTCAACAACACGATCGTGACCATCACCGACCCCAGTGGTGGCGTCATCTCGTGGGGCAGCGCGGGCCTGGTCGGATTCAAGGGCTCGCGCAAGAGCACCCCGTTTGCCGCTTCCCAGACCGCCGATCTGGCCGCCCGCAAGGCGATGGAGCACGGCGTTCGGCAGGTGGAGGTCTTCGTGAAGGGCCCTGGAGCGGGGCGCGAGCAGGCCATCCGCTCCCTGCAGGCCGCAGGCCTCGAGGTCACCGCCATCACCGACGTCACCCCCATCCCGCACAACGGCTGCCGCCCGCCGAAGCGGCGGAGGGTCTAGCCCATGGCGCGCTACACCGATCCGGTCTGTCGCATCTGCCGCCGTGAGGGGCTCAAGCTCTTCCTGAAGGGGAGTCGGTGCTTCTCAAAGAAGTGCTCGTTCGAGCGTCGGAGCACGCCGCCGGGGATGAACACCACGCGACGCCGGAAGGTCAGCGAGTTCGGCATCCAGATGCGTGAGAAGCAGAAGGTCCGGCGCAGCTACTCGGTCCTCGAGCGCCAGTTCCGAAACTACTTCCGCAACGCCGAGCGCCAGCGGGGGATGACCGGCGAGAACCTGCTCCGCCTGCTGGAGATGCGCCTCGACAACGTCGTCTACCGCATGGGCTTCGCCAGCTCGCGGGCCCAGGCGCGGCAGCTGGTCAGCCACGGGCATTTCAAGGTCAACGGGCGTCCCACCAACTCGCCCAGCCAGCAGACCGCGATCGGCGACCGCATCGAGGTGCGTGACACGCGCCGCGGACGCACCTATTTCCAAGCCGCGCCAGACACCATGCGGGCGGCCCAGATTCCCGACTGGGTGAGCGTGGATCCCACCAAGCTGGTGGGGACCGTGATCGCCCAGCCAACCCGTGAGCAGATGCCCATGGAGTTCAACGAGCAGCTTGTCGTCGAGTACTACTCGCGCTAGGAGTTCCCCTTGCTGATGATCGAACCCGAGTCCACCCCGCGCATCGAAGAGGTCGAGGCGCATGGCGCCGCGGGTCGTTTTGAGATCCAACCCCTGGCCGCCGGCTACGGCGTCACGCTGGGCAATGCCCTGCGCCGCGTGCTGCTCTCCTCGCTGGAGGGCGCGGCCGTTACCTCCATCCAGATCGCGAACGTCTACCACGAGTTCAGCACCTTGCCGGCTGTGAAGGAAGACGTCACCCAGATCGTGCTCAACATGAAGAAGCTCCGGCTCCGCTCGTTCGCGCCGCACCCGGTGAACCTGAAGCTCGTCAAGCACGGCGCCGGCCACGTGACGGCGGGTGACATCGCCGAGTCGGCGGACGTCGAGATCGTGAATCCCGAGCTCGAGCTGCTGACCCTGGATTCGGATGCCGGGTCCATCGAGATGGACCTGACGGTCGAGACCGGCGTGGGCTACCGGGCCGCGGAGCACACCGAGGAGATGCCCATCGGCGTCATCCCGGTGGACGCCATCTTCTCCCCGGTCCGTCGCGTCAACTTCTCGGTCGAGAACACGCGGGTTGGGCAGATGACGAACTTCGACAAGCTCAGCCTGGAGATCGAGACCGACGGCACGACCACTCCCCAGGCAGCCCTGGCCCAGGCAGCCGGGATCCTGGTCCGGGAGTTCAGCCGATTCGCGGACGTCGGCCGCCCGAGCACGGGCACCGGCGACGAGGCACCGGCGCCGCTGGCCGCCAGCCTGCTCGACGCGCCAATCGAGGAGCTCGACCTGCCGATGCGGGCCTACAACAGCCTGAAGCGCAACAACATCACCAAGATCGGCCAGCTCCTGGCCCTGGGCGATGACGAGCTGCTGCGGATGCGGAACTTCGGCCGCAAGAGCCTCGACGACATGAAGGAGCGGCTCGCCCTGCGCGGTTTCATCGCCCCGGACGACGGCGCCCCGATGGCGGACGAGGGCGACCTCCCGGCGGCCGCCGAGCTGGACGAGGCTATGGCCGCCGAGCTGAACCGCGAGGCCTGAGCCAGACCGATGCCGCACCGCACCGCGGGCCGCAAGCTGAACCGGCCCACCGCCCACCGCGAGCACATGCTCGCCAACCTGGCGGTGGCCGTGCTTCGCTACGAGCGGCTGCGGACGACCGAGGCCAAGGCCAAGGAGGTGCGGGGCATGGTCGATCGGCTGATCGTCACCGCCAAGCGGGGCGACCTCCCGGCACGACGGCAGCTGCTCGCCCAGCTGCCCAATGAGCCGCTCATCATCGAGAAGCTGATGGGCGAACTGGCGGCCAAGTATGCCGAGCGGGGGTCGGGGTTCACGCGCATCACGCGTCTCGGACCTCGCCTCGGCGACGCGGCTCCCATGGTCCAGATCGAGCTCGTCTGAGGCGGGCTCGGCTGACCGAACAACCGAAGACCGATGCCGCCCGCGGCGCAACGCTGCGCCCGGGCGGTGATCGAGTACGACGGGACGGCGTTCGCCGGCTCGCAGCGTCAGCCGCAACAGCGGACGGTGCAGGGCGAGCTGGAGGATGCCCTTAACAAACTGACCGGCGAGCGGATCACGGTCCGCTTTGCCGGGCGCACCGATGCCGGCGTCCACGCTACCGGCCAGGTGATCGCCTTCTGCCTGCCTGACCGCCCCCGCGGGGAGCGGCTCGGATGGGCGGAGCTCCGGCGACGCCTGAACGCGGCGTTGGCGCCCGACGTGGCGGTCCGCTCCCTGCGCGCTGCTCCCGCGGCTTTCGACCCGCGGCGGGCGGCCGTGGCGAGAACCTACCGCTACCGAATCCGGCAGGACGGCGACCGCCGCCCCACCGATCGGCATCGGGCGCTCGAGATACCCGACCGCCTCGACGTGGCCGCCATGCGCGACGCCGCGACGCGGATGATCGGGGAGCGGGACTTCGCCGCTTTGGGCAGCGACGCGCGGGGTTGGACGGTCCGCCAACTGGTGGGGGTCTCGATCCGGCAGCGCGGGACGCTGATCGAGGTGACGGTGACCGGCAACGCGTTCCTGCGCCGGATGGTGCGGAGCCTGGTGGCGGTCCTCCTGGCCGTCGGCCGAGGCGAGGTCCCTGCCGACGACGTCGAGCGACTGCTCGACGCCCGACAGCGTGCCTTCCATGGGCGGGCGGCACCGGCGTTGGGGCTCACGCTCGAGCGGATCAGTTTTGGAAGAGGAGAATCGGAACGAATATGAAGACCTACGCGGTCAAGGCCAGCGAGATCGAGCGCGGCTGGTGGCTCATCGATGCCACCGATCTGCCCCTCGGTCGATTGGCCACGCGCGTCGCCACCCTGCTGACCGGCAAGCACAAGCCGATCTGGTCGCCGCACATCGACACCGGCGACCACGTGGTGGTGGTCAACGCGTCCCGCGTCCGGGTCACCGGCAACAAGCTGGACCAGAAGCGCTACTACCGTCACTCGAACTATCCCGGCGGCCTGCGGGAGGAGTCGCTCTCCGACCTGCTGGCTCGCAAGCCCGAGCGGGCCATCGAGATGGCGGTCAAGGGCATGCTGCCCCAGAACCGGCTTGGCAAGGCGATGTTCCGCAAGCTCAAGGTGTATCCCGGGGCGGATCATCCCCATCAGGCCCAGCAGCCCCGATCGGCCCAGGACCAGGATCAGGAGGCCTCGTGAGCATCAACTACCTGTACGGGACCGGCCGTCGCAAGACGTCCGTGGCCCGGGTGCGCCTCCTGCCGGGCGACGGCAGCATCACGGTCAACGGCAAGCCCGCCGCCGAGTACTTCGGAGGCGAAACGTCCGTGTCCGCGCTGCGCCTGCCCTTCCGCGTGACCGAGACCGACGGGCGCTATGCGGCGACCGTGCTCGTCGCCGGTGGCGGCGTGTCCGGGCAGGAGGGCGCCATTCGCCACGGCATCGCCCGGGCCCTGCTGTCCGGCCACCCCGACTTCCGCGCCCCGCTGCGCGAGGCGGGCCTGCTGACCCGCGACCCGCGGGCCAAGGAGCGGAAGAAGTACGGTCTCAAGCGGGCCCGCAAGGCTCCCCAGTACACCAAGCGCTGAGTCGCGTCCCAGGACCGCTCCCAGGTCCGCTCGGGGGTCCCCACGAGGGCCTTTGGTAACATTGTCGGCCGACCGCACCGGAGCCTCTGCCTGATCGTGCCGGAGAGCATCAGCGAATTCCTGGACACGTTCCTGCGCGGCAGCTGGCTCTCGATCGTCGACATCCTCGTCGTCGCCATCCTGATCTACTGGCTGTTCGTGCTCATTCGGGGCACGCGCGCGGTTCGCATCCTCATCGGTCTGTCGATCGTGGCCCTGGTCTATCTCGCCGCCCAGGCGCTCCAGCTTCGCCTTCTCTCCACCCTGCTCCAGGCCGGAGCGGTGGTGGGACTGTTCGCGGTGGTGGTCGTGTTCCAGCCCGAGCTGCGACGCGGGCTGGAGCAGATCGGACGGATGGGCTCGTTGAACCGCCTGTTCGTGTCCTCCGAGGTCTCCGCGGCGGACAGCGTGGCTCGCGAGGTGTCGCGGGCAGCCCGGTTGCTGGCCGGGTCCCGGCACGGCGCGCTGATCGTGATCGAGCGGGAGACCGGGCTCCACGACCTGACCGCCGAATCGGGAGTGCCGATCAACGCCGACCTGCATGCGGAGCTGCTGGCCACGATCTTCTATCACGGCACGGTTCTCCATGATGGAGCGGTGGTGATCTCCGGCAATCGGATCGTCGCGGCCGGTGTTCTGCTTCCCTTGAGCCAGAACGTTCTCGACAGCGAACGGTATGGGACCCGCCACCGCGCCGCCATCGGCATCAGCGAGCAGACCGATGCGCTGATCGTGGTGGTCAGCGAGGAGACCGGATCCATCTCGCTGGTGGTGCGGGGCCGGATCGAGCGCAACCTGAGCGAAGATCGGCTCCGACGTCGGATCTTCAGCCTGATCCGACCCCAGGCCGCGCGCGAGGCCGCCCCGCTGCTGCGGCGGACCCTGGAGGGCCGTTGGGGCATGCCCGAGGAGGCGCCTGCTGAGGCGCCCATCGATCCGGAGGACCGCGTCGTCCCGTCGGTCGCACCTCCGGCCGACAAGCCGGACGCCGCTCAACCCGTGGCCAGTGGAGAGCGCCGCGGCTGATGGCCCTGCTGCTGCGCAACTGGCCCCTCAAGCTGGGCGCTCTCGTTCTGTCGATCCTGTTGTATGCCGGCCTCGTGTACTCCGGGTCGTTCACTGAGCGGCAGGCGACCGGCATTCCGATTCGGGCCACCAACCAGCCGCTGAACACGTACCTGCTCACCGGGGAGCTGGGCACGGTGGACGTCGGCTATCGGGCCGCGGCGGGTGCGGTGGGAAGCGTCAGCAACGCCACGTTCAGCGCGACCGTCGATCTCGAGGGCTACGACATGACCCAGGCCGGCGAGCCGCAGCGGCTGGCGGTCGAGGTGCGCTCCCTCGACGACGAGGTCGTCATCCTGGACGTGTCTCCGGTCGAGGTCTCGGTCGTCCTGGACCGCCTCTCGGTGCGGAACGTGCGCGTGGTCGTGGACCGCGGGGAGATCCCGCCGGGACTCGAGATCGGCGCCGTCACGGTGGCGCCGACCACTGTTCAGGCCCAGGGACCGGACAGCCGGCTGCGGCTCGTCACGCGGGCGGTGGCCCGGGTCCGCATCGATCCGTCGGGGATCGACATCTCCGAGCAGGTGGATCTCATCCCGGTGGACGCCGACGGTGAGCCGGTCGAGGCGGTGGAGCTGTCTCCGGGAACAGCGACGGTCGAGATCGAGGTCAGCACCGCCGAGACCTCGAGGACCGTTCCGGTGACCCCCAGCCTGACGGGGACGCCGCCGACGGGCCTGACACTGACCAGCGTTTCGGTGGAGCCGGCCGCGGTGACCCTGTTCGGGCCGCCGGACGTGCTGGCCGAGATCGCGAGCGTGGAAACCTCATCGGTCGACCTGGCTGCGGTCACCGCGGACGCGGTCGTGCAGGCGACGATTGTCCTCCCCGACCAGACACGCCTGGGGGAGGAAGCCGCCGGCACCGTCGCCGTCTCGATCGCCGTCGATCCGGAGCTCGCGAGCCGAACCATCCTGGTTGGGCCGGTGTGCCAGAACGTGGAGCCCGGTCTCGTGTGCCAGCCCCAGACCAGCCAGATCGCGGTCACCGTCAGCGGCACCCGGGCCGCGGTGGCGGGCCTGACTCCGGCCCAGGTGACACCCGTGCTGAACATGGCCGGGCTGGGGGAAGGCAGTCACGTCGTGACGCCCACGGTCGCCCTGCCCGCCGGCATCTCCCTGGTCCAGGTCCTGGCCCCGCTGACGGTGGTCCTCACCACCGGCGGGGCGTAGCGGCGCCGGGAGCCACATGGGCCGACTCTTCGGCACCGACGGAATCCGCGGTGTCGCCAACGTCGATCTGACCCCGAACCTGGCCTACGACCTGGGCCGCGCACTGGGCCATTACGTGGACGGGGCCGGTCGGAGCGTGGTCGTGGGCCGCGACACGCGCCGGTCGGGCGAGATGCTGGTCTCGGCGCTTGCCGCCGGCCTGACTTCGGTGGGCACCGACGTCGTGGACCTGGGCGTGGTCACCACCCCGTGCCTGGCGTACGTGGCCGAGACCGGCGAGCACGTCGCGGGCGTCATGGTCTCCGCGTCGCACAACCCGCCCGATGACAACGGGCTGAAGGTCGTGTCGGGTGGGCGGAAGATGGACGACGAGGCCGAGGAGCGGCTCGAGCACCTGATCTTCCAGGCCGAGGCCCTGCCCGGTCCCACGAATGCCGGGCTGGGGCGCATCCGCCACGATCCGGTCGCGGTCGCGCCCTACCGCGACCATCTCATGCAAGCTGCGGGTGAGCTTCTGGCCGGGCTCCGCATCGGCGTGGATGCCGCCAACGGATCCGCCTCGGAGTTCGGACCCGCCCTGTTCGAAGCCCTTGGCGCGCAGGTGTCAGCAATCCACTGCAAGCCAGACGGCGCGAACATCAACGTCGGGGGCGGCGCCACCGATCCCGCCGCCCTGGCCCGCCTGGTGCGATCCGCGGGATTGGACCTGGGGTTCGCCTTCGATGGTGACGCGGACCGCCTGATCGCCGTCACCGAGGCGGGAGAGGTGGTCGACGGCGACGGGGTCATGGGCATCTGCGCCCTGGAGCGGCTGGCGGCCGGGACCTTGCCGGAGCGGACCCTGGTCGTGTCGGTCATGAGCAACGACGGCCTGGTCCGCGCGGTGCAGGCCGCCGGCGGACGGGTCATCCGGGCTCCGGTGGGGGATCGGCACATCGTCGAGGCCATGGAACGGTCGGGGGCCATGCTGGGCGGCGAGCAGTCGGGCCACGTCATCTTTCGCGATCTGGCTTCCACCGGCGACGGGCTGCTGACCGCCATCCAGCTCGTCGCTGCGCTGCGAGCCGCCACCGGCACGACCCTGGGTCAGCTGGCCGCCCGGATCCCGAGGCTGCCGCAGGTGGTGATAGACTCGGCCGTCCGCCACAAGGATCAGTGGCAGGTCGACCCGCTCTTGGCCGATGCGGTGGCACGGGCGACCGCCCGGCTGGGCAGCCGGGGGCGGATCCTCGTCCGCTCCTCGGGTACCGAGCCGAAGCTGCGAATCATGGTCGAGGGTGAGGACCCCGAGGAGATCACCACCATCGCCCAGGAGCTCGCCGAGCTGGCCACGGCGCGGTTGAACTAGGCAGACCCGGGGAGGCAGCCATGTGCGGGATCGTGGGCTATGTCGGGCCGCGTGACGCCGCGCCAATCCTGCTCGAGGGCCTGCGCCGGCTCGAGTACCGCGGCTACGACTCGGCCGGCATCGCGGTCCGCACCAACCAGGGGGCGGTGTTCGTCGAGAAGCGCGCCGGCAAGCTCCAGAATCTGACCGACCACCTGAACGGCGAGACGCCGGCGGGCCACCCCGGGATCGCCCACACGCGGTGGGCCACGCACGGCGCTCCGACCGACCTGAATGCCCACCCGCATGCCGACTGCACCGGCAAGCTGGCGCTCATTCACAACGGGATCATCGAGAACTACGCGGAGATCCGCGATCGGCTGGCCGGATCCGGGCACGCCTTTTCCTCGGAGACCGATACCGAGGTGCTGGCCCACCTCATCGAGGAGCGCTACACCGGCGACCTGGTCGAGGCCGTCCGGCTGGCCCTGCGCGAGGTGCGGGGCGCCTACGCCATCGGCGTCATGCACACCGACCACCCGGATCTCATCGTGGGAGCCCGGATGAACGTGCCGCTCATCGTGGGACTGGGCGAGGGCGAGGGCTTCCTGGCCAGCGACGTGCCGGCCATCCTGGAGCACACCCGCAACATGATCGTCCTCCACGAGGGGGACATCGCGGCGGTGACGCCGACCGGCACCCGCATCGTGGACCTGGACGGCGAGGTACTCGATCGCGAGGTCACCACCATCACCTGGAACCTGGAGGCCGCCGAGAAGGGCGGCTTCGCGCACTTCACGCTCAAGGAGATCTACGAGCAGCCGCACGCCATCCAGGAAGCGCTGCGAGGCCGCGTCGATGGACGTGGCGTCATCCGGCTGCCGGAGCTGGAGGCCATCGACGAGAAGCTGCGGCAGGTCGAGCGCATCTACCTGGTCGCGTGCGGCACCGCGCACTACGCCGGGGATGTGGGTGCGTACCTGCTCCAGCAATGGACCGGTCTGCCGGCGGTATCGATCATTGGCTCCGAGATGCGCTACGCGCCACCGCCGATCGACGAGCGCACGCTGGTGATCAGCATCAGCCAGTCCGGGGAGACGGCGGACACGATCGCCCCCACCCGCCTGGCTCGCGAGCGCGGCGCGACGGTCCTGGTCGTGACCAACGTGGTCGGCAGCGCGCTGACCCGCGACGGCCACGCGACGGCCTATCTCCAGGCCGGGCCCGAGATCGGGGTCGCCTCCACCAAGGCCTTCGTCACCCAGGTCCTGGTGCTCCAGATGATCGCTCTCCACCTTGCCCAGCTGCGCGGGACGATGACGCCGGCCCACCTCTTGACCTATGGCCTCGGGCTTCGCGCGCTCCCGCGCGCGGCGGTGGCGGCCCTCGACTCCGCGCCCCAGGTGCGCGACATCGCGCGGCGATGGGCCGAGGTTTCCGACGTCATGTACATCGGGCGGGGCATCGGCTTCCCCATCGCCATGGAGGGAGCGCTCAAGCTCAAGGAGCTGTCCTACGTCCACGCCGAGGGATACGCCGCGGGCGAGCTCAAGCATGGACCGATCGCCTTGCTGGACCCGGAAACGCCGCTGGTTGCCATCGTGACCAAGGGATCGGTGTACGAGAAGGTGCTGTCCAACGTGTCCGAGGCCCGGGCGCGGCAGGCTCCGGTGGTGGCGATCGCCACCCAGGACGATCAGGAGATCGGCCAGTACGCCGACGAGGTCATCTACGTGCCGGAGACTCTCGAGGAGCTGTCCCCGGTCGTCACCATCCTCCCCCTCCAGCTGCTCGCGTACGAGGTGGCCGTGTCGCGCGGGGCCGATGTCGATCAGCCGCGCAACCTGGCCAAGTCGGTCACCGTCGAGTAGCGCTCGGGTGCCCGCCGCCCGATGAGCCGCCACGAGCTGGGCATCGACCTGATCGACATCGATCGCATCGCCCAGGCTCTGACTCGTCATCCGCAGCGCTTCCGGCGCCGCATCCTGACCGACCGCGAGGACCGATACTGCGGGGAGCGGGTGGAACGCATCGCCGGTCGCTGGGCGGCCAAGGAAGCGGTGAGCAAGGTGCTGGGTCTGGGCGTTCGGGGGGTCGGGTGGCGGGAGATCGAGGTCCTGCCCAACTACGCCGGCCAACCCCAGGTCCTCCTCCACGGCCGTGCCGCCGCGCGTGCGGCGCGCCTCGGGATCGGGGAGATGACGGTGTCCATCTCCCACGAGCGCCGCATGGCGGTCGCGGTGGCCATCGCCGAGCGGCCGAGCGAGGCGTAGGTGGCGGTCGCGGCCGAGCGAGGCATCACGCTCACCCAGCGCTGGGTGGCGCAGCGCCTTCCTCCGCGGCCGTCGCGCAGCCACAAGGGCACGTTCGGCCGCGTTCTGGTCATCGCCGGGTCGCTGGAGTACGCGGGCGCAGCCCTCCTGACGGGTCTGGGAGCGGCGCGTGCCGGCGCCGGCCTCGTCTGCCTGGCTACGCCCGAATCGGTGGGCCTCCGCCTCCTGGGTTTGGTCCCCGAGCTGACGGCGATGCTGCTCCCCGAGGAGGCGCTCGGACTGGTGGCGCCGGCCGGGTGGCGGCAGCTCACTGCCGCCGCGGGGGAATACGACGCGGCGGTCGTGGGACCTGGCCTCGGCCGCCACGCCGCGACGCTACGCCGGACGGCGCGTCTCCTCGCCGATCTGCGTCAGCCGGTGGTCATCGACGCCGACGGGCTGACTGCTCTGTCCGGACGGGACCGATGGTGGAGGTCCGTGTCCGCCCCGGCCGTGCTGAGCCCCCATCCGGGCGAGTTTGCCCGTCTGCTGCGCCGCGGCGAGACGCCTCCCGAGGATGACGACGTGGCACGCGAGCAGGCGGCCAACGATGCGGCCCGCCTGTGGGAGCACGTGGTCGTGCTGAAGGGCGCCAACACGGTCATCGCCGCTCCCGACGGCCAGCTCCTGCGCTCGGCCGTGGCCACCGCGGCGCTGGCCACGGCCGGCAGCGGCGACGTCCTGGCCGGCACGATCGGAGCCATGCTCGCCGCCGGACTCGAGCCCCTCGATGCCGCCGCGGTGGGCGTCGCGGTGCATGCCGCGGCCGGCCTGCTGGCTGAGCAGCGCCTCGGCTCCGCGGGGGTGCTCGCGACCGACGTGGCGGGCCTCCTGCCGGAGGCGATCTCGCTCCTGCGCGGCGGGGAGCCGAAGCGATGATCTCGGCGGCGGTCGCGACCCGGCATCGGGCCTGGATCGACATCGACCACGCCGCCTTGGCAGCCAACCTGGCGGCCCTTCGCCGGCTGTCCGGACCGGCGCAGGTCATCGCCGTGGTGAAGGCCAACGCCTACGGGCACGGGGCGCCGGAGGTGGCGGAGACGCTGGTTGCGCACGGCGCGGAGCGGCTCGCCGTGGCCACGCTCTCCGAAGCGTCCGAGCTCCGGGCGCGCGGTCTATCGGGACCCCTCGTTCTCTTGTGGGGGATAGGCGCCGACGACGGGGAGCAGGTCGCAGCCACTGGAGTCGAGCCGATCGTCACCAGCCGGGAGGATCTGGGGTGGCTCGAAACCGCCGCCGCCGCTGCCGGTCGGCGGATTGGCGTCCACGTCAAGGTTGACACCGGGCTGGGTCGACAGGGGATCGAACCCTCCCGCGCGGCCGATCTCGCCGGCATGGTGGTGGCCAGTCCGCACCTGAACCTGGTCGGTACCATGACCCACCTGGCCGCCGTAGGCGAAGACCCGGCATTCACCGATGTCCAGCTCGAACGGTTCACCGGCGTCCTCGAAGGCATGCGCGCACGCGCGATCGACCCGGGGCTTGTTCACGTCGCTCCGACCGGCGCCATCCTCGCCGGTGTGGGAGGCTTCGCCGATGCAGTGCGCCCCGGTATCGGCCTGTACGGCCTCGCGCCCGACTGGGCCGACGCCCGCGCCGCGGGGCTCACTCCGGTGCTGAGCCTCAGGGCTCTGCCGCTGCGCATCTTCGAGGTGAGCGCCGGCACGCCGATCGGGTATGGCCTGCGCTGGCGGGCCCCGGGCGCCGCCCGCCTGGCGACCCTGCCGATCGGCTACGGGGACGGATGGCCGCGGGTCCACGCCAACAATGGGTTCGCGCTGGTCAGCGGGGTGCGGGTCCCGATGGTCGGCGCCATCAGCATGGACGGGCTGGTGGTGGACGTGTCGGACGTCGATTCGGTGAGCCTGGACGACGAATTCGTCCTCATCGGGCGCCAGCGGGCCCAGGAGATCTCCGCCGACGAGGTGGCCGAGCAGCGGGGCACGATCAACTACGAGGTGACGACCATGCTCCGTCAGCGCCTCCCGCGACGGCACGGCCGACCGTGACAACCCAGACGATCGACGCGGCACAGCCGAGTCCGATGCAGGGCCCAACGCGTCCCGTCCCCGAGACCGAGCTGTCCCTGCTGGTGGACGTGGGCAGCGCCTGGACCAAGGCGGCGCTCGTGGGACGGGCCGGCGGCCGGTGGCGGATCGTGAGTGGCACCGCCCAGCCCACGTCGTGGGGAGAGTCAGTGCTGATCGAGGACCTCGTCGGCCGCCTCGCGCCGCATGCCGACACGCGCCTCTCGCGGCGGTTGACCCTCCTCGTCCGCGACGCCCCGCGCATCACGTGCCGATCACCCGGCCGCCCCGGCCGGGCTGTGGTCGTGGCCGACACCCTGGCCGATCGGGAAGCGGCCACGTCCGTGGCCGCGAAGAATGGGTGGACGGTCGTGGCCGCCCTGGCCGGGGACGACAAGCGTCCCGACGCGGAACGATTCCAGGCCCTGCGGGGCGTGGAGCCCGACGCCTGGCTGGCGGTTTCGTCCACCGGCCCTCCTCCTCCCCACAGCCCGCTGTGGGGCCTGCTGGCGGCGGCTCGCGGGATGGCGGGCGCTCCGCTGCTGGTGATCGGCCCCGAAAACGTGCGCGACCCCTTCGCGCAGCTCTATGGCCTGGGAGCGGAATGGATCGGTCCATCGGTGGAAGAAGGCCTGGCGGAGAGGATGCTGACGCTGCTGGCCGACACCACCGGAGCGGGGGAAGCGCATTCGTTGGCGCCCATCGCCTTCGGTCGCTCGATGGCTTCCCTGGGACGCGGCCTGGGCCTCGAGGTCCTGGGAGTGGACCTCGGCTCGACCTGGGTCGGCTGGGGAGCTACGACCGCTGCCGGGAGCACGGTTGCGGCATTGGCCGGCACCGCCGAACGGTCCCTGCCCGATGGCTCGCGCGCGGCAACGGAGGTCCTGCCCACCGACGTCGACGAGTTCACCAGCACCGATGCCATGGCCAACCTCACCACCCGGCCGATGGCGGTCGCATCCTCGATTGCCGAGGCGGCGATCGCGCAGGCACTCGGCATCGATCGTCTGGCGGCCGCGCGGCGGCGGATGGGGGGGAGCCCGGCCGTCGACCTCCTGGTGGGTGGTGGCCGCCTGTTGGCCGGCGCAGCCCACCCAGCCGATGCGGCCCTCGCGCTGCTGGACGGACTCCGCCCGGTGGGGGTCACCCAGCTTGCCCTCGACCCGTGGGCCATCTGCGGGCCGCTGGGGACGCTGCCCCGGGATGACGTCGATGAGGGCCTCGAAACGCTGCGTGATGACCTGCTCGTCCCGCTCGGCACCGCGGTCGTGTCGCGTGGCGGCCAAGCCGGCCAGGTTGCGTTCCGTGCCCGGCTTCATCGCCCGGGCTGGCCGGACTCCAGCCGATTCGAGGTCCGGTCCGGGGGGCTGACTGTCATGCCGCTGGAGCGAGGCGCCTCGGGGGAGCTGGAGATCGAGCTCGAGCGGGGCGTGGACCTGGGAGTTGACCGCCGCGCTCGACGGGTCCGGGCCGCGGTCAGCGGCGGGGCCGTGGGCGTGATCCTGGATGCCCGGGATGACCCGATCCAGATTCCGACCCGCCCCGGCGACGCGCGGGCCGTCATTCAGTCCTGGCGCGACGCCCTGCGGCGCGAGGGCCGGGTGGCTCCCAGCCCATGACGACGGCGGAGCCGTACCGGCACCACGTGAAGCTGCCTGCGGGGACGGAGCCGGTGGTGGCCGTCGGCGACGAGGTGCAACCCGGTGACGCCTTGGCCAGCGCGGTGCAGGCCATCGCCGCGCGTTCCGTTCCGGTCGCACGGCCGCTGCGCCGCAAACGCCAAGAAGTCGCGGAGCTTCTCCTCGTGGCGCCGGGGGATCGGATTGGCGTCGACCAGCCCCTGGCCCGGACCGCGGATCGGGACGTCCGGTCACCCACGGATGCCATCTTCCTCGCCTACCGACCCACTGACGGAGCGGCCCAGCTCCTTCCCCTCGAGCCGGGCGAGCCGATCCGGAGCGAGGTCAGCGGGATCGTCATGGAGGTGGACGTCCACTCGATCACGATCGCCGTGCCCGGCGTCCTCCTGGTCGGCGCGGGTGGGACGGGCCCGGCGGTGCAGGGGTCGCTCAGCATCCTGGTCGACGATGCGGACTCGGCCCTGGACCCCAACGCCATTGACGCGGACAGCGCCGGGCGAGTCCTGGTCGGCGGCTCATGGGCTTCGGCCGAGTCGATCACGCGCGCACGCGCGGTGGGAGTGGCGGCGATCGTGGTGGGCGGACTGCACGCTCGGGAGCTGGCCGGCTTCGCTGGCCTGCAGCATCGCCGCAGCCTGCTGGGCACGGCCGCGCCGCCGTTCGCGGTGCTCGCCCTCGACGGCTACGGTCGCGCTCCGATGGATCCGGCGCGGTTCGCGTGGCTGCAGGCCCATGCCGGCCAGCCTGCGACCGTCCTCGGTGACGGGCGCCGCCTGATCGTGTACGACGCCGGCCCGGCGCCCGTCCGCGTGGCGCGGCCGGTGGTGGGGGATCGGGTCGTGATCGTGTCCGGGCCGGGCCGCGGTCAAGCAGGCCTGCTGAGCGAGATCCCGGCCCAGCCGATGGCCATCGGTTCTGGGATCAGCGCCCTGTGCGGCATGGTCCGACTCGACGCGGGGAGGACCGTGAGCGTGGCCCTAGCCAACCTCGAGGCCAGCTTCGCCGCCTCCTGACATACTCGCCGCCGTGAACGTCGTGTCCCCCGGGGCGCCCGCCGTGGGCGAGATCGTGTCGACGTCGGCTGCCGCCACCCGCCGCGTTGGCCACCGGCTGGGTCGCAAAGCCCGGGCTGGCACGTGTCTGGCATTGGTCGGCCCGCTCGGTGCGGGCAAGACCCAGCTGGCCAAGGGCGTGGCGCGGGGCCTCGGTGTTCGGAGCGTCGTCAACAGCCCGACCTTCATCATCGTGAACGAGCACGCCGGGCGCCTGCCCCTGTTCCACGTCGACGCCTATCGCCTGGCCGATGCCGATGAGGCTCGCCAGGCGGGGGTCTTCGACGAGCGGCAGGCCCGGGGCGTCACGGTCATCGAGTGGGCCGACCGGCTCGACGGCTGGCTGCCCCCCGACCACCTGCGGATCGAGCTCCTCGCGGACCCGGCGCACGCGAACCCGAATCTCCGCTGGCTGCGCTGGTCGGCCACGGGGCCGGCTCATCGGGATCTGTCGCGCGTCCTGGAGGAGACGTCAGCCCCGTGATCGCGGCCATCGACAGCTCATCGGCGGACCAGTCCGTCGCGTTGGCTGACCCGGCCCGCGGGACGTTGGGCGCGGCGGCCTGGACGGCGGAGCGGGGCCAGGGAGGCGAGCTCCTGCCGCGGCTCCTGGAGCTCCTCGAGCGACAGGGCGCCTCGCTACGCGACGTCACCGGCGTCGCGGTTGCCATCGGTCCTGGCTCGTTCACGGGCCTGCGGGTCGGGGTCTCGCTGGCCAAGGGGCTGGCCGCCGGGCTGGGCTGCCCCATCGTGGGCATCGGCAGCCTCGAGGCTTGGCTGGTGGCCGTTCCCGACGCCGAAGCCGCTCTCGGCCGGGCCGGAGCGGCAGACGCCTACATCCAGGTGCGCGGCGAGGCGGTGCCGCAGATCCTGCCGTTCAGCGCGCTCACGCCGGATGCGCTCGGCAGGCCGCTGGTGGCGCCCCGCGAGCTCATCCAGGCGCTCGGACTCGCTCGTGCCGAGCCTCCCGACGCGGCTGCCAGCGCGGTCGCGCGCCTCGCCGCCGAACGCCTGGCGGCGGGAGCGGCGGATGACCTCGCCCGCCTCGAGCCGGTCTACCTGCGGCCGCCCCGTGGCCTGGGAGAGGCCGCCCCGGCCCCCATCACGTGGCTCTGACCGCGGCCGTTCGGGTCGGGCCCATGAGCCCGGCGGACATTCCCGCCGTCCTTGAGATCGAACGCGGGAGCTTCAGCACGCCGTGGCCCTCCGAGGCGTTCACGCAGGAGCTATCGCATAACCGGATGGCCCGCTACATCGTCGCGCGCCAGGGCGGGGCCGTGGTGGGCTACGCCGGGGTGTGGCTGATGGTCGACGAGGCGCACATCACCACCTTCGCGGTCCACCCCGACTGGCGCCGGCAGGGAGTCGGGCGGCGGCTGATGCAGGC
This sequence comes from Candidatus Limnocylindria bacterium, assembly GCA_044866355.1. Classification (GTDB taxonomy): domain Bacteria; phylum Chloroflexota; class Limnocylindria; order QHBO01; family QHBO01; genus DASTEQ01. The sequence goes on from JBIOTW010000040.1 coordinate 47,170, forward strand.
CCTCCTCATCGTCGCCACCGAGATGCGAGCGGCCCGCCTGACGCTCGAGGTTCGGGTCTCGAACGTGGCCGCCCAGTCCCTGTACCGAGGGCACGGTTTCGAGATCGCCGGTCGCCGGGAGCGGTACTACACCGACGACGGCGAGGACGCGTACATCATGAGCACCCCCCACCTGACCAGTCCCGCCATGCGTCCGGCGCTGGAGGCGGCCCGTGCTGCGGAGGAAGCCGACCAATGAGCGGCCAATGAGCGGACCACGGATCCTGGCCATCGAAACCAGCTGTGACGAGACCGGGATCGCGGTCGTCGCGGGCGGCCGCCGGATCGAGGCCAACGTCGTCGCCAGCCAGGTTGCGGTCCACGCCGCCACGGGCGGCATCGTGCCGGAAGTTGCCGCGCGCCAGCAGCTGCGCTGGATCATTCCCGCCCTCGAAGCGGCGCTGACCGGTGCCGGCGCCGCCTGGAGCGACCTGGACGCCGTGGCGGTGACCTACGGCCCCGGTCTCATCGGCTCATTGCTGGTGGGTGTCAACCTGGCCAAAGGCCTGGCCGTGACCCACGGGCTGCCCCTGGTTCCGGTCAATCACATCGAGGGCCACATCTACGCGAACTGGTTGACCGATGCGCCCGGCGAGCCGGGCGTCCTCCCAGCCGAGCCCCCGTTTCCGTTGCTGTGCCTGGTCGTGTCCGGTGGCCATACCCAGCTGGTGTTGATGGTCGACCATGGGCGATACCAGCTGCTGGGCCAGACGGTGGACGACGCCGCCGGGGAGGCATTCGACAAGGTGGGTCGCCTGCTGGGCCTCCCATACCCCGGAGGCCCGGCGATCTCCGCCGCCGCCGAGGGAGCGGCGCCCGCCACCCGCTTTCCGCTGGCCCGGGCTCGCGGTCGATACGACTTCTCCTTCTCGGGCCTGAAGACGGCGGTCCTGCGCGAGGTCGAGGGATACCGCGATAGCGGTGAGCCGATCCCGGTGGACGGCATCGCTGCGGCGTTCGAACGAGCTGTGGTCGAGCAGCTGGTCCGTCGGACGGTGGCCGCCGCGCAGGAGCACGACGTGGCGGCCGTGGCGCTGGGCGGGGGCGTAGCCGCCAATCGGATGCTGCGACGGACCCTCGCCGATCGACTGGATGGCCTGCCGCTGTTGGTGCCACCGCCCGCGTGGTGCACGGACAACGGGGCGATGATCGGGGCGGCCGCTGCCCACCGCCTGGCCGCCGGCGATCGGGCGGGCCTGGACCTCGAGGCGGTGCCGGCGCTCGCGCTGCCGTGGCAGGCGGCCTGATGGCTCGCCCCGCCGCCGATGACGTTCCGCGGCCCCCGACCACCGGCGAGCTGCGTCGGCTCCTCCGACGCGAGGGCCTCCGCCCGCGCCGCGGGCTGAGCCAGAACTTCCTCACCGATGGCGACGCCCTGGACGCCATCCTGGCGGCGGCGGATCTCGCGCCTGGGGACCGCGTGGTGGAGATCGGCCCCGGCCTGGGCGTGCTGACCCGGCGCCTCCTGGCCCTGGGCTGCGCGGTTCTCGCGATCGAGATCGACGCCCACCTGGTGGGCTACCTGCGCCGCGAGCTGGACGATGCGGTGGGGCTGACCCTCCTCGAGGCCGATGCGCTGGACGTCGACCCCGAGACCCTGTTCCCGAACCAGCCATATCGGCTGGTGGCGAACATTCCGTACCACATCACCAGCCCGCTGCTTCATCAGTTCCTTGGCAGCGCCCACCCGCCCGACCGGTCGGTGCTCCTGGTCCAGGCCGAGGTCGCCGAGCGGGTCGCCGCGCCCCCGGGCCGGATGAGCTACCTGTCCGTCTTCGTCCAGGACCTGGCCGACGCCGCAGTCGTGGCCCGTGTCCCGCCCGCCGCCTTCGAACCGGAGCCTGAGGTCGACTCTGCCATCCTGCGTCTCGAGCGGCGCGCCGTCCCCGTCGTTCCGCCGGCGGACCGCGAGACGTTCCACCGGGTGGCCCAGGCCGCGTTTCGACAGCGTCGGAAGCAGATCCACAACAGCCTGGTGCGGGAGCTGCCGGTTGACCGCGCCACGGTGGACCGCGTGCTGGGCGCCTGCGCGATCGACCCCGAACGTCGTCCCCAGACCCTTGCCCTGCCGGAATGGGCCTGTCTGGCCGGCGCCTTGGGGCCGGTCCTGGAAGCGCGCGGTGGCTGACGAGGGCGTCCGGTGGCGGTTGGCGGCGCCGGCCAAGCTGAACCTGTGGCTGACGGTGGTTGGCCAACGGGCCGACGGGTTCCACGAACTGGATTCCCTCCTCCTGCTGCTGGAGTTCGCCGATGAGGTGTCGGTCAACACCGTCGGCGCGGGTGGCGACGACCCCCAGGTCGTTGGCCCGGCCGCGGCCGGCGTGCCAACGGACCGGACCAACCTCGCGTGGCGGGGCTGGGTCGCCGGCCTGGCCGGCCAATCCCGTCCCGCGACGCTCTCGGTGGGGAAGCGCATTCCTCCCGCCGCGGGGCTGGGGGGCGGCTCGTCGGACGCGGCGTCAGCATGGCGCCTCGCCAGGTGGTTGACCGATCAGGGAGACGCGCAGCCAACGGCCGAGGAGCTCGTGTCCCTGAGCGCCATCGGGGCCGACGTCCCGTTCTTCGCGGCCCGCCTGGCGGTCGCGCGCGTTCGTGGCATCGGAGAGCAGGTTGAAGCAGCCGACGACCTGAGCCCGCCCACGCAGGCCGTCCTCGTGCACCCGCCGTTCGGTCTGGCCACCAGCGCGGTGTTCGGCGAGCTGCGCCGGAGCGACTGGTCCGGGCCGTTCGAGGACGCGCAGGAACCGGGGCGGAATGACCTCGAGCGGCCGGCGCGCCGCCTGCGCCCCGAGCTGGACGACCTCTTCCGGCTCGTCGCGGGGGCCGGTGGGGCGCCTCACATGACCGGATCGGGGCCGACGCTCTTCGCCCTGACCGACGACCCAGAGCGGGCCGATGGCGTCACGGCCCGTCTGGAGCGCGCCGGCGTGGCGACGACCCGCACCCGGTTGCGGCCCGAACCGGCTAGCATCGAGCGGTGAGCGCTCGCCGCGCGGTCCGCACCGAGGATGCCCCCGGCGCCGTCGCGCCGTACAGCCAGGGCATGATCGGCTCCGGCCTGGTGTTCACCGCCGGCAGCGTGGGTCTCGACCCGGCAACCGGTCAGCTCGTCGAGGGAGGAGCGGCGGCCCAGGCCACGCGCGCCATCGCCAACCTGAGCGCCATCCTGGATGCCGCCGGATCCAGCCTGGATCGGGTCCTGAAGACGACGGTCTTCCTCGTCGACATGGCCGACTACCCGGCCATGAATGAGGTCTATCGCGACGCGTTCCCCGAACCGTACCCGGCGCGCACCACCGTGGCCGTACAGGCCCTCCCCCTGGGGGCCCGTGTCGAGATCGAATGTGTGGCCTTGGCAGCGGAGGCAAGTTGACGCTCGTTCGAGGCGCCTCCTACCATCTTCGCTTCTGATGCCCCCAATCGAGCGCCCAACGGCGTGAGCAGCCTCGCCGCTGTCGTGCTGGCTGCCGGCCAGGGAACCCGGATGCGGTCCCGGCTGCCGAAGGTGCTGCACCCGCTGGCGGGCCGGCCGCTCATCGACCACGTCCTGGCCGTCCTGGCCGCCGCCGACGCGTCGCCGGTCGTGGTCGTGATCGGACATGGGGCGGACGCGGTGGAGGCGGCCCTGGCGGGGCGCGCGCTCACGGTCCGGCAGGAGCCACAGCTGGGCACGGCCGACGCGGTCCGCGTCGCGCTTCCCGCCCTGCCGGAGGCCGCGACTCAACTCCTGGTCACCATGGCCGACGTCCCGCTCCTCCCCGCCGAGCTGCTGAATGACCTGGTCCGGGAGCAGAGCGCAACCGGCGCCGCGATCGTGCTCCTGTCCGCCCGGTTGGCCGACCCAGCCGGATACGGACGCATCGTTCGGGGCCCGGACGGCAGCTGTCGCGCCATCGTCGAGGACGCCGACGCGGATCCGGCGACCCGCGCACTGGACGAGATCAACGCGGGCACGTACTGCTTCGACGCCGCCTGGCTCCGCGCCAACCTTGGCCGCGTCCCCCTCGGCCCCTCCGGCGAGCACTACCTGACCGACCTGGTGGCCCTGGCCGTGGAGGACGGGCGGCTCGTCCGCGTCGTCGAGTCGCCAGAGCCGGAGCTGGCGCTGGGCATCAACGACCGGGTCCAGCTCGCCGCCGCCGAGCGCATCATCCGCAAGCGGATCGCCGACGGCCACATGCGCGCGGGCGTGACCATCGTCGATCCCAGCAGCACGTTCATCGACGCCCCGGTCGAGATCGGCCAGGACGCGCGGATCGAGCCATGGACCGTCCTGACCGGCCAGACCGTCATCGGCGAGGAGGCAGTCGTCGGACCCGGCAGCCAGGTTCGAGACAGCCGCATCGGCGCCCGAGCTCGGGTGTGGGGCTCATGGGTCGAGGAATCCGAGGTCGGGGAGGACGCTCGCGTGGGTCCGATGAGCCACCTTCGCCCGGGAAGCGTGGTCGGCGCCGGCAGCGAGGTGGGCAACTATGCGGAGGTCAAGCAGAGTCGGCTCGGCGCTCGCGTCCGTCAGCACCACTTCAGCTACCTGGGCGACGCGCAGGTCGGGGACGACGTGAACATCGGTGCCGGCACGGTGACCGCCAACTTCGACGGCACGACCAAGCACAAGACGGTGATCGGTGAGGGCGCGTTCATCGGGGTGGACACCATGCTCCGCGCCCCGGTGACGGTAGGCCCTGGCGCCAAGACCGGCGCCGGCAGCGTGGTGACCCGTGACGTGGCCCCCGGCAAGACCGTGGTCGGCGTGCCGGCCCGCCCGATCGAGCTCCGCCGCGGCCACCGCCAGGGCGACCCGCCGGATGCCTGAGGGATCTGCCGGCACCGGCAACCCGTTGCTGGACCTGCTGCTGGTCCTGGTCCTGATCCTGGTCGGCGGCGTCTTCGCCGCCGCCGAGATCGCCCTGCTCACCGTCCGGCGGCATCGGCTGGATCAGCTCGCGGAGGAGGGCAGCCGTGGAGCCCGCGCGGCCCAGCGCCTGATCAACGACCCGCAGCGCTTCCTGGCCACCATCCAGGTGGCCATCACCTTCCTCGGTTTCCTGGCGTCGGCCATCGGCGCCATCGCGTTCAGTCGGGTCATCTCCGAACTGATCGCCGCCGTTCCGTGGGAGCCCATTCGCTCGGCGGCCGAGACCCTGGCGTTCCTCCTCGTCACCCTGCTGATCGCCCTGACCTCGATCATCGTCGGCGAGCTGGTGCCCAAGACGTTGGCCCTGAACTTCCCGGAGCGCTTCTCGCTCATCGCCTCACGGCCGCTGGGCCTGCTCGAACGCTCGCTGGCGCCTCTCGTGTGGCTGACGACCACGATCAGCGGGTTCCTGGTCCGGATGCTGGGCGGTCGCGAGCGCCCGCAAACCGGGCTCCTGTCGGTGGAGGAGCTCAAGCTCCTGGTGCAGACCGGATCGGAGCAGGGCCAGATCGAGGAGGCCGAGAAGGAGATGATCCACGGGGTCATCGAGCTCGGAGACAAGCAGGTTCACGAGGTGATGGTCCCGCGCATCGGCATCAAAGCGGTGGAAGCCGACGAGCCGATCGACGAGGTCCTGGACCTCATCGTCCGGGCCGGGCACTCGCGGGTTCCTGTCTATCGCGAGAACCTGGACAACATCATCGGCATCCTGTACGCGAAGGACCTGCTGCCCTACCTGCGACCGGCCAAGGAGCGGACCGATCCACTCGACTTTCGGGCTCTGGCGCGGCCCGCGGCCTACGTTCCGGAGACCAAGCGGGTGGACGAGCTGTTGACCGAGATGCGCTCGGCGCGGCGCCATATCGCGATCGTGGTCGACGAGTACGGCGGAACGGCGGGGCTGGTCACGATCGAGGACCTGGTCGAGGAGATCGTCGGCGAGATCCAGGACGAGTACGACGTCGAGGAAAGCCTGATTGAGCCAATCGAGACCGATGGAGACCGCCGCGCCTATCGGCTCGACGGTCGAGTCACGATGGACGACCTGCGCGACCTGTTCGAGCTGAGCGATGCCGAGGAGGCCGACGAGGAGGCCTACGACACGGTGGGCGGCCTCATCATCCACCGGGTGGGACGGATCCCGTTGGTTGGCACCGAGATCACCTATCGGGACGTCACCCTGCGCGTGCAGGCGGCTGATTCTCGACGGGTCTCGAAGGTGATGGCCGTCCAGATGCTGGAGCGCCCGGCGCCGGTCGAGAACGTATCTCGTTGACGCCCCCGGGCGCCATCGCCGCAGTGGCCAGTCAGGCCGCGATCATGGCCTCCGCGAAGGTGACCAGCTCGGCTCGAGCCTGCGGCTCGAGCGGCAACGCCGCCAGCTCGGCGAGGGCCTCGTCCCGGTAGCGACGCGCCTCGCCCAGCGTCGTCTCCCGGGCGCCGGAGCGATCGAGGATGGCCACTGCCTCGGCGACTTCCGCATCGGTGAGCTGGCGTTCTCGTGTGGTGGGCGCGAACAGCTCGCGGAGGCGAGCCTGGTCGTCGTCCGAGGCATGGTTGAGGGCCCAGATCACCGGCATCGTCTTCTTCCGGCGGCGGAGGTCACCCGCTTCGGCCTTACCCGAGGCGGGCTCACGCCAGAAGGCGCCCTTCACGTCGTCCGCCATCTGGAAGGCCAGGCCCAGACGGTCACCGAAGCGACGGAAGCCGGCGATGACCTCGGGATCCTGCGAGGCGAGCGTGGCGGCGGCCTCGACCCCCGCCGCCATGAGGGAGGCGGTCTTGAGCTCGATCATCTGCAGGTACTCCTCGACCGTGACGTCCAGTCGCGCCTCGAAACTGATGTCCAGGAACTGCCCCTCGCACAGGGCCAGGCAGGTCTGGTCGTAGATCTTCATCAGCTCCAGCACCTGTCGCGGCTCGGGCGCTTCGGGATCGTCCTTCTCGGTGGCCAGTCGGTAGAGTGCCAGGCGGGAGAGCGCGAACAGCGCGTCCCCGGCGTTGATGGCCTGGGCCACGCCGTACCGCGCCCAGAGGGTCGCCCGGTGCCGCCGCTCGCGGTCGCCGTCCTGGATGTCGTCGTGGACCAGGCTGAAGTTGTGGCCCAGCTCCACCGCGGCGGCGCCGGGCAGCGCCCGGCGATAGTCGCGTCCCAGGGCGCGGATCACGAGCAGGCCCAGGAGGGGGCGGATTCGCTTTCCGGACGAGCCGTCGCTGCCGTCCAGGCCGAGGTGGTAGGCCAGCATCTCGTACAGCGGCTCGGCGGGCCCACGGTGCTCGTCGAGGATGGACCGCATCTCCGCCTCGACGTCCGCGACCAGCTGGCTAAACTCGACTCGGATGTCCACCTCCGAAGCGTACCCGACCGGCCTCCGGTGAGCCCGCGCTCCCGCCTGTACAAGACCGAGGGAATCGTCCTGCGCGGGCTCGACCTGGGGGAGGCGGACCGGGTCCTGACCGTATTGACCCCGCACCTGGGCAAGCTGCGGGTCATCGCCAAGGGCGTGCGGCGCCCGCGCTCGCGGATCGGCGGCGGACTGGAGCCGCTGGGCGACGTGGACATGGTCCTGGCCGTGGGCCGCACGTTCGACGTCGTGACCCAGACCCAGCTCCGCGACCCGCACCTCGGCCTGCGCGCCGACCTGCATGCCATGGCCGCGGCCTGGTACCTCGCCGAGCTGGCGGACCGCTTCTGCGAGGAGCGCGCCGAGAGCACGGCCGCCTTCGACCTCCTGGCCGCCGGCCTGACAGCTCTGGACCAGGCGACCGACCCCAGCTCCCGTGAGTCCATCGCGCGCTGGTACGAGCTCCACCTGCTGGACGTCATGGGCTACCGCCCCGAGCTGACGACCTGCATCGAGTGCGGCGCCGGAATCGGCCCCGAGGACAACGCGTACGCGGCGGTGGCGGGCGGGGTTCTTGGGCCGGAGTGCACACACGCGGCGCTCAGCGCGACGAGCATCTCGGCGGCGGCCCTGAAGGCGATGCGGCACTTCCAGCGGGCGAGCCTGGACCAGGCCGCCCGCCTGACACTCCCGCATGCCACGGGGCGTGAAGTCGAACGCCACCTGCACGCCACGGTTTCGGTGGTGCTCGAGCGCGAGCTGCGCAGCCGCGACTTCCTCGACGAAGTCAGCCGCCGCCGGCCGCTGGCCGGCGCGGCATCGGTCCTGCGCTAGACTCGCCTGCCGTGCCCGCGCCCAACCTGGACGTCGTCGCCAGCCTCGCCAAACGCCGCGGATTCGTCTTCGGGGGGAGCGAGATCTATGGCGGGCTGGCCGGCTTCTGGGACTACGGACCGCTCGGCGTCGAGCTGCGGACCAACATCAGGGCCGCCTGGTGGCGGTCCATGGTCCAGCTCCGTGACGACGTCGAGGGCCTCGACGCGGCGATCATCATGAACCCGCGGGTGTGGGAGGCTTCAGGCCACGTCGGCGGCTTCGCGGACCCCATGGTCGACTGCCGCAACTGCAAGCATCGGTTCCGGGCCGACGACCTGAAGGGCAATCCATCCGACGTCGCGTGCCCCAACTGCGGGCAGCGCGGGACGCTGACCGAGCCCCGGCACTTCAACCTCATGTTCAAGACCCATGTCGGGCCGGTGGAGGACACCGCATCGCTCGCATACCTGCGGCCCGAGACGGCGCAGGGCATCTTCGTGAACTTCGCCAACGTGGCGACGTCCGCACGCCGAAAGCTCCCGTTCGGCATCGCCCAGATCGGAAAGAGCTTCCGGAACGAGATCACGCCCGGCAACTTCATTTTTCGGCTGCGCGAGTTCGAGATGATGGAGCTCGAGTACTTCGTGCCGCCCCCGGACGAGGAGCGATGGTTCGCGTACTGGGTCGACGAGCGCTTTCGCTGGTGGACCGATGTGATGGGCATCGATCCCGACCGCCTCCGTTTGCGCCCCCACGAGGCGGACGAGCTGTCGCACTACAGCCGCCAGACGACCGACGTGGAGTACGCCTTCCCGATGGGCTGGTCCGAGCTGGAGGGCATCGCCGACCGCACGAACTTCGATCTCACCGCCCACGCGGCGGCGTCGGGCAAGGGCTTGACGGTGTTTGACGAGGCCAGTGGCGAGCACGTGCTGCCGTTCGTCATCGAGCCGTCCATGGGCGTCGACCGCGCGCTCCTGACCGTGCTGGTCGACGGCTACACCGAGGAGGAGGTGGCCGGGGAGAAACGGGTGGTCCTGCGCATCCGTCCGGGGCTGGCCCCGGTCAAAGTGGCGGTCCTGCCCCTCCTCCGCAACCGGCCCGAGCTGGTGGAGGTCGCCCAGCGCCTGACCGCCGATCTGAAGCAGGACCTGGCGGCGATGTACGACGACACCGCGTCCATCGGCAAGCTGTACCGGCGCCAGGACGAGATCGGGACCCCGTACTGCGTGACGGTGGACGTCGAGACACTGACCGATGGAGCGGCGACCATCCGGGAACGGGACAGCATGACCCAGGAGCGTGTGGGGCTCGACGCCATCCCGTCGCGGATCGCGGACCTCGTCGCGGGCCGCGCCGCATGGCCGACCCCACCGTGATGGCAGCCGAGCCCCGGATGACCGAGACGCCGGATTTCGGCGAGCTGGTGGCTGCCGCCGGCCGAGGCGATCACCCGGCCGTGATTCGGATCGCGAGCCAGATCTTGGCCGATCGCCCCGGCGACGACGCGGCGCACGAGCTGCGGGCGCGGGCTCTGCGCGCGCTCGGTCGCCTGACCGAGGCCGAGGCCGATGCCCAGGCCGCGGTGCGACTCGATCCGGACGAGGTGCGCTACCGCGAGCTGCTGGCCCAGGTGCTGTCGGAGGCGGGCGCGCATCGCGAGGCGGCGGACGAGTATGCCCGGCTGGCCCGCGTGGACCCGCGCCAGCGGGAATGGGTCCGCGCCGAGGCTGTCGAACGTCTTGCCGCGGCCGACGTGGACGCCGCCGTGGCGGCCGCCCGCGCGGCCCTGCGGTTGGACCCAACCGATGCGGTCGCCCAGCTGACGCTCACCCGTGGGCTGCTCCGGGCCGGCCAGGCGCAGCCCGCCCTGGAAGCCGCCGAGCGATCGGTCGCCCTCGCGCCAGACGACCCGAGAGCCCGCGAGGCGCAGGCCGACGCCCGATGGCTGGCTGGCGACGAGGCGGGAGCGTTGGCGGCCTACGCCGCGCTCGCGCGCGAGGGCGAGGGCGCCGTCCGCGACGAGGCGCTCGAGAAGGCGCGTCGCTTGTACCGATCCCGCGCCGGGGTGCTCGGCCGCGTGCTCGCCGCCGCACGGCCCCTGTTCAGGGCCCTGCTCAGAGCTGGCCGGCTGCGGCTTCCAGTGTCCGCTTCCGCCACTGACGGTAGCGCCACATCCCCACCAGGCCCCCAGCCATGATCAGCAGTCCACCGCCGACCAACAGGTAGGTCGCGCCGGTCGCACCGAGCGGGTCCCGAAGCAGGTTCGGGACGAAGATCACCACGAAGGTGGCTCCGAAGCCGATCGCGACCTTGGCCCCCACCGAGGTCACCTTCCGTGGCACCAGGAGGGCCACCAGCAGCAGCGCGATAACGACCATGATTGCGACCAGGGTCAGCGCGGGAACCACCCACGCCAGCAGGGCCAGGAGGACCCCGATCGCCAGCCAGAGCAGGGTGGTCATCGGCCTCAGCCTACGCCGCTTAGAATCGACGGCGCGACCCCTTATGGAGCCTGCCCCCGTGACTGAAGCCGCTGCGCCTGCCGTCGAGCGCGCCCATCGCGCCGCCAAGCGCTACATCTACGCCTGGGGCGACGGGCGGGCGGAGGGGGACGCGTCGATGCGCGACCTGCTGGGCGGCAAGGGCGCCGGCCTGGCCGAGATGACCAACGCCGGTCTGCCGGTCCCGCCCGGGTTCACGATCACGACCGAAGCGTGCGTCGACTATTTCGCAGCCGGCGAGACACTGCCCGAGGGGCTGTGGGAAGACATCCTCGCCGCGGTGGCCGACCTCGAGCGCAGCACCGGAAAGCGCTTCGGCGACGCGGCCAGTCCGCTTCTCGTCTCGGTCCGCTCGGGCGCCAAGTTCTCGATGCCCGGGATGATGGACACGGTCCTGAACCTGGGCCTCAACCCGGAAACCCGCGACGGGCTGATCGCGCTGACCGATAACCCGCGCTTTGGCTGGGACGCGTATCGGCGCTTCATCCAGATGTTCGGTCGGATCGTGCTGGACGTGGACGGCACACTGTTCGAGCCCATCCTGGAGCGGGTCAAGCACGAGCGAGGCGCCGAGACCGACGGTGACCTGGACGCCGCCGCCCTCCAGGAGGTGGCCGAGGCCTACCTCGAGGTGGTTCGGTCCAAGACCGGGCACGATTTTCCCGTCGACCCGCTCGAGCAGCTCGACCTCGCGACGCGGGCGGTCTTCGCGTCGTGGTATGGACGCCGGGCCCACGACTACCGCGAGTTCAACAAGATCTCGCACGAGCTGGGCACCGCGGTGAACGTGGTGGCCATGGTCTTCGGCAACCTGGGCTCCGACTCGGGGACGGGGGTGGCATTCACCCGCGACCCGAACACCGGGGAGAAGGTGCTCTACGGGGAGTACCTGACCAACGCCCAGGGCGAGGACGTGGTGGCCGGCGTTCGGACCCCTTCGCCCATCAGCGCCCTCCGCGACGAGCTGCCGGAGGTGTACGCCGAGTTCGAGCGCATCGCCGAACGGCTGGAGAGCCACTACCGCGACGTCCAGGACATGGAGTTCACCATCGAGCGCGGCCGGCTGTACATGCTCCAGACCCGCGCCGCCAAGCGCACGGCGCCGGCCGCGGTGCGGATCGCGGTGGAGATGGTGAGCGAGGGGATCGTGACCCGCGACGAGGCCCTGCGCCGCGTAGAGCCGGCCCAGGTCGTCCAGCTCCTCCTGCCCCGGTTCGACGAGGCGGCCAAGGCCGGCGCGGCGGACCGGCTGCTGGCCACCGGCCTCAACGCCTCGCCCGGGGCGGCCACCGGGAAGGCCGTGTTCGAGCCGGATCGCGCGGTCGAGGCGGCCCGCGACGGAAGCCCGGTCATCCTGGTCCGGATCGAGACCAGCCCCGACGACGTGCACGGGATGCTGGTCGCACGGGGCGTCCTGACCGCGCGAGGCGGGGCCACCTCCCATGCCGCAGTGGTGGCCCGGTCGCTGGGCCTGCCGTGCGTGGCCGGGGTCGAGGCCCTGGACATCGACTATGCCGCGCGCGAGATGCGCGTGGGCTCAGCCACCATTCGCGAGGGCGACACGATCAGCATCGACGGCACCACCGGGCAGGTCTATGCCGGCTCCCTGGCCACCATCGACCCGAACTTCGCGGAGGAGCGCTACCTGCCCACCCTCCTTGAATGGGCCGACGCCGTGCGCCGGCTCCAGGTGTGGGCCAACGCGGACTACCCGCGCGACGCGGAGCGGGCCCGCGCCTACGGCGCCCAGGGCATCGGTCTGTGCCGCACCGAGCACATGTTCTTCGAGGAGGCCCGCCTGCCGACCGTGCAGCGCATGATCCTGGCCGCCCTGGACGCGACCGATGCCAAGCGCCGGCGCGAGGCGGGGGAGACCCTGAGCGCGGACGACGAGGAGGTGATCACGACCTTCGACGCGGCCCTGGCCGAGCTGGAGGTCATCCAGACCGATGACTTCGCCGGGCTGTTCCGGGTCATGGACGGCCTGCCGGTGGTCATCCGCCTCATCGACCCGCCGCTCCACGAGTTCCTTCCGCCCCATGACGAGCTCCTGGTCGAGGTCACCCAGCTTCGCGAACGCCTGTCCCGGACCGATGGCGCCGCGGCGGATGCCGCGGCGCTGAAATCCCGCCTGGCCGAGGTCGAGGAACGGCTGGCCGCGGTGGACTCGATGCGCGAGCAGAACCCGATGCTGGGCATGCGCGGGGTACGGCTGGGGCTCATGATCCCGGACCTGGTCCGCATGCAGACTCGGGCCATCCTCACCGCCGCGGCCCGGGTGGCGGCCGAGGGGCTGACGCCGCTGCCCGAGATCATGATCCCGCTCGTCGGCCACCACAACGAGCTGCGCGAGACGCGCGCCACGCTCGAGGCGGAAGCCAAGGCCGTGGCCGAGCGGTCCGGGCAGACCGTCCATTACCAGTTCGGGACCATGATCGAGGTTCCGCGCGGGGCGCTCACCGCGGACCAGATCGCGGAGGATGCGGAGTTCTTCAGCTTCGGCACCAACGACCTGACCCAGATGACCTTCGGCTACTCGCGCGATGACGCCGAGGGCAAGTTCCTGCTGCGCTACGTCGAGCGCAAGATCCTGCCCGACAACCCGTTCCAGGTCCTCGACCGCGAGGGCGTCGGCCAGCTGGTGCGGATGGCGACCGAGAAGGGCCGCGCGGCCCGGCCGGACATCACGATCGGGATCTGCGGGGAGCACGGCGGCGACCCGGCGAGCATCGCCTTCTGCCACGAGATCGGTCTCGACTACGTGTCGTGCTCGCCGTTCCGGGTTCCGGTGGCGCGCCTGGCTGCCGCCCAGGCGGCGCTGGCCGAGGGGTCGGAGCGCGACCGCTAGCTCTGGCGCCGCCGGGAGCGCCCGGCGGCATCGGTCAGGACTTGGGGATCTCCTTGGTCGGGTCGATGAAGGGCATGGGCACCACGGTGGCCCCCCGCTCCCCATCGGGCGTGGTGACGCGCACCTGGTTCCCGTTGTCCGCCCGCTCGATGGGCAGCCACGCGTACCCGATGTTCCGCTCCAGGCGCGGCGACCACAGTGCGGTCGTGACCTGGCCCACCGGCGCGCCATCGGCGAGGACCGGCCATTTCGTGAAGTTCATCTCCAGCCGATCCCCGTCGATCTCGACGCCCACCAGGCGCCGACGGAGGCCGGCCTCGCGTGCCCGACGGAGGGCCTCCTTGCCCATGAACTCGAAGTCGTCGTCCAGGTTGCACAGGCGCTCGAGGCCCACCTCGAACGGGTTGTGCTCGGTGGTCATGTCGGCGCCCCAGTTCAGGATGCCGCCCTCGACCCGGCGGATGTCGGACGGCCCGGTGGGCCGGATCTGGAACGGGCGCCCGGCCTCCATGATCCGCTCCCACAGCGCAGTGCCGTACTGCCCGTCCCGCAGGTAGACCTCGTACCCCACCTCGGCGGTCCAGCCGGTGCGGGTCACGATCACCGGGATGCCGTCCAGGTCGAGCTCGCGGAACCAGTAGTACTTGAGCGTCAGGATGTCGTCGCCGAACAGGGCGGCCACGACGTCCTTGGATCGGGGCCCCTGGATCTGGACCGGCGACACGTCCGGCTCACCAAGCTGAACGTCCCAGCCCAGGTTGGCGGCCAGACCCATCGCGTAGAGGAGCGCGTCGGAGCTGGCCAGCGCAAACCAGAAGTGGTTCTCACCCAGGCGCATCATGACCGGGTCGTTGACGATGCCCCCCTCGGGCGTGGTGATGACCACGTACTTGCCCTGGCCGACCGCGCACTTCGACAGGTCGCGCGGCGTCAGCAGCTGGGCGAAGCGGAACCCGTCACGGCCCTGGACCTCGAGCTGGCGCTCGACGGCCACGTCCCACAGCGTCACATGCCGCAGGAGGTGCCAGTACTCGGCCTCGAAGTCGTCGTAGTTGGTCGGGAACAGCATGTGGTTGTACACCGTGTAGCCCCGCGGGCCGTATGCCTGCTCCGCCTCGTAGAACGGCGATCGCCGAAGCCGCGCTCCACGCTGGACCAGGGACATGTCGAAAGCCATTCGTTGTTCTCCTGCAGGGACCGATACGGATGCGCCCCTTCTACACGACTGGCCGCCCAGGCCGCACGCTGGTTCAGCGTGACGACGCCCTCATTGCGGCCCCGGCAGCGTCTCGCTGTTGTCCGACCACGATGCGCACTCGGGGTCATTGCCGAAGTCCACGAGTCCGTCCGGTACGAGCTCGTCATCGCGGTCGTTGTTGCACTCAAAGAGGTTGGGCGGCCCTTCAGAGCCAAATGGGTCGCCCTGACATGCCGGATCCTCTCCCGAGTCCACCAGGTGATCGCCATCGTCATCAATGGAGTTGTTGCACTCGTGGTAGTCGAAAGGCGATTCGGTTGGCTGGGTTGGGTTTCCCAGGCAGGCGGGATCGTTCGTGTCGACATACCCATCTGAATCGTTGTCCAACCCATCCCCGCATTCCGGAGCCGGCGTCGGAGTGGGCTCTGGGGTTGGCGCGGGCGGGGCGGTTGGCGGCGCGGTTGGCGCGGAGGTCGCAGATGGTCGTGGAGTGGGCGGTCGCGGGGTTGCACCCGGGGGAGGGGGCGGTTGGGGAGCCGGGGTCACACCGGGGAATGGCGTCTCAAGTCCAGTCGCAGTCGGAGCCTCACCCGGCGTGGTGTTCTCGGACGGCTGGTCGGTCTGCGTGGCTCCATTCGACGGCATGAACAGGCCCGCCAGCTCGGTCCCTTCGGGCTGGCCGGCTGGTCCCGCGGGCGGACCAGGTCTTGCGAGCTGAGCGATCCCGAAGCCGACGATCAGGCCCGCCAACACCGTGGCGGTCACCGCCGTCCCAACGCGGGCCCATGCCATTCCCACCCGCAGGGGTGATCGCGCGGCGAGGGGCGGTGGGCTGCCGGCCGACCCCACGTCGACGAGCGCCAGGGCATCGAAGGCGCCGAGGCTTGCGGTGCACCGCTCGCAGACCGAAGCGTGGACCGCGATCTCGCGCGGAGGATCGCCGTGGGCGCCGTCCGCAAGCCACACGTCCAGCTGCGTGTGCAAATCGATCATCGCTTGGAGCCCGACTGCACCGGAGCCGCGATGGCGTTCACACGGGTGGTGAGCCTGCCGGTGGGAGGTTTTGCGTTGCGCGTTCGCGATGCGGCGACGTACGCAGTCAGGTAGTCCCGGCGGGCATGCCGCACTCTGTCGTCACTCCCGACGATTTCGTGCACGTCCGCGGCTGTCAGGCCCTCCACCACGGCTGCGGCGATCGCCGCGCGTCCCCGGACATCGAGGCTGGCCAGGGCGTCGTAGGCCGCCGGCTCCACGCCAAGTGCCCGCAGCACCTCGCGACGTTCGTGCTCGGTGGGACGTCGACTGCCCCAGGCCGGACCCCGGGCCTCTCGAGTGAGCCGCGCGCGGAGCCAGGCGGCGGCTCGCTCAGGATGGCGGAGCTGGTCAATCCGAGCCGCTCCCGCCGCGAGCGTCTCCGCGCTGAGCATCCCGGCCAACCCCCGGTCGCCGAGGGTGACGAGCAGCCCAAACCCGAATAGCCGCTCGCCGTGGAGCTCGACGAAAGCGTCGTGCAGGGCTCCGTCCTCCATGGGGCCGATGGTAGCCGACCGGGCTCACATCCCAATCCAGCCCCGCTCGGGAGCGGGCTACGCCCCCAGCGTGTACATCGTCACGCGAACGACGTTTTTTGGGACCTCACACGCCCACTCACAGTGAATTTCGGCCCTGTTCACTCACCAGGCGAGTGACCCGGCGCATCTGACTGCGGCCACGTGACGTTGCACACGTCTGAGGCGTAGCGCGGATGCTCTTGAGAGCCTGCCACGTTTTGGTTGCCGCACCGCATACTTGACAGAGCGGTAGAATTGGGTCTGGACTCTTGACAAAGCACTTGACAAATCCCTTGACACGCGCGCCAGGCGCGTTGGACTCGCCCCGATGAGCTCAGTCGGCACCGTCTCTGAGATCAAGTCGCGCCTGCCTGTCACCGAGATCGTGGGCGAGACCGTGAACCTCAAGAAGGCCGGTTCGACGTGGAAGGGTCTCTGCCCATTCCACACCGAGCGGACGCCGTCCTTCACCGTCAGCCCCGAGCGCGAGTCGTGGCATTGCTTCGGCTGCGGCGAACACGGGGACATCTTCACCTTCGTCATGAAGCGGGACGGGCTCGATTTCCGAGAGGCGCTCAATCGGCTCGCCGAGCGGGCCGGGGTGGAGGTGTCGGCCCGTGGCGCGCGCGAGGATCGGCAACGCAAGCGCCTGCGCGACGCCCTGGAGTCGGCCATTGCCTGGTATCGGGAGGTTCTCCGCCAGGCGCGTCAGGCCGAGCCCGCTCGCCGATACCTGGCCGAGCGCGGATTTTCGGATGAGACCCTGGATCAGTTTGGCATCGGCTTCGCGCCTGACAGCTGGGACGCGTTGGTCAAGCGCCTGGCCTCACGCGGATTCTCGTCCGAGGAAATGATCGCGGCTGGGCTCGCCAGCGGCGGCGGGCGCGGACGGCCGGTGGACCGATTCCGGCGCCGGATCATCGTCCCCATCCGCGACGCGGCGGGCCGGGCGGTGGGTCTCGGCGGCCGGATCATGCCCGATGGCGAAGGCCCCAAGTACCTGAACTCCCCGGCCACGCCCCTGTTCGACAAGAGTAAGACGCTGTTCGGGATTGACCGGGCTCGCACCGCCATCCGCCGCGAGAAGCTGGCGGTCATCGTCGAGGGCTATACCGATGTGATGGCCGCCCACCAGGCCGGGTTCACGAACGTCGTGGCCTCCCTGGGAACCGCCCTCACCCGCGGCCAGGTTGACCTCGCCACCCGCTACGCCGATGCCATCGCCCTCGCGTATGACGTTGACCTGGCGGGCGAAGCGGCCACTCAGCGCGGGCTGTTGGAAGAGCTCGGACCCAGCCAGAGCGTGACGCGGGTCCGGGTGGTCCGGATCCCCGCCGGGAAGGACCCCGACGAGCTGATTCGAACCGATCCGGACGGTTGGCGCCGGGCCGTGGACGAGGCCAAGCCGGTGGTGGAGTACTTCATGGACCGGGTTGCAGCGGAGGTGGACATCTCGACCGTCGGAGGCAGGCGCGAGATGGCTGGCCGGGTGCTGGCCATCCTTCAGCGAGTGGGGGACGCCGTGGAGCAGGACCTCTATCTCCAGCAGCTCTCGCGGACGGTGCAGGTTGATGAGCGCGTTCTGCGCGAGGCAATCCGACGGCCGCGAGTCCAACGGGCAAAGCGGACATCGGCGGAGCCGGTGGGTCCCGGCACTCCCATCCTGGATGCGCTCGAGACGGAGACCCTCGCGCTGCTGATCCGCCATCCGGCCCTGACCGCGGAGCTGGGCGCGAATCCGCTCCCGTTCGGGCGACCTGAGGCATCGGCCCTGGCTGAGGCGTGGACCGCATGGGTGTCGACTGATTCCGCCTCGAATGGCCGCGACCTGGAGGCCTTCGTTTCTGAGCTCGATCCGATCTCTTCGGACCTGGCACGGGTAGTTATCCATGCCGTCAACGCCGCACCTCGCCTCGAACCAGCCATGGCCGCCGAGGCGCTTCGTGTCTGTCGCCTTCGCCTGCGGAGAGCAAGGATCGAGGAGGCCATCGGGGATGGCCGCCACCTGCTCGAGGACGCCGAGCGCGATGGTGACCGCGAGCTCCTCGAACAGATTGAAACGCACATCACTCGTCTCGGCCGCGAAAAGGCCGATGTCACTCGTCAGTTAGCGACGCCGGCCGTCCCGGCGCAAGGAGGATCCTGATCGTGGCCCAGGCCAAGACCCCAACCCGCGAAAAGAATCGGGCAGGCGCCAAGGCGCCCGCTCGGACTACGCCGACTGCCAGGGCGGCGCCGGCACCCGGACCAGCCAAGGCCAAGCCTTCGGCGTCCAAGGCTTCACCGCTCAAGACGGCAGCCGTGGCCAAGGGCAGCGCCAGCCCATCGCGAGTCGCACCGAAGGCTGCGGCGGTTAGGGCGGCAGCGGCCAAGGCGGCACCGGCCAAGGCCGCGGCCAAGGCGGCAGCGGTCAAGCCGACGACCAAGCCCGCGGCGAAGCCCGCAACGGCGAAGGCCGCAGCGGTCAAGCCAACGGCTGGCAAGGCCGTCATGGCGAAGGCAGCCGCGAAGCCATCGTCGGCCAAGGCTCCGGCGACGAAGGCGGTCGCCCGTGCCACCAAGCTTGCGGGCGCGCCCGCCAGGCAGCCGGCCGCAAAGGCAACGACGGCGAAGCCAGCGGCGACCAAGACGGTGGCTGCCAAGGTGCCTGTCGCTAAGCCAATCGCGAAGGCCTCCGCCGTCAAGGCAGCCGCCGAACCGAAGGCTGTCAAGCGATCGCCCAAGACGGCCGCGAAGGCGCCGCCCTCGACACCGGCCACGACTGAGGCCTCCGCCGAAGCGGCTGCCGCGGTCGAGGACCTCCTCTCGCACGGCCGCGAAGACGGCTTCATCACCCACGACCAGATCCTGGCCGCCGTACCCGCCCCTGAGACCAACCTCGAGCACATCGAAGAGCTCTTCGCCGCCGCCGAGGAGCAGGGGATCGAGGTCCTCGACGCCGAGAATCAGCCGACCTTCAGCGAGCCGGCGGACGAGGTCGCAGTCGCGGTCCCCGAAGAGGAGGGCCTGGGAGACGGGAAGGCCGAGAAGGAGCCCGAGGAGGACCTCGAGGCTCTGGCCGCGGACCTCATCGGTATCGACGACCCGGTCCGGATGTACCTCAAGGAGATCGGGAAGGTGGCCCTCCTGACCGCCGAGGAGGAGGTCGTTCTCGCCAAGGCCATCGAGCTCGGCGAGCTGGCGATCGAGGACCCGGCGCGCGCGATGGTCAACCTGTTCACGTGGGTCACCCTCAACTCGGAGCCCAAGGCCCGAGCGATGGCCGCCATGCGCGCGTTCGACCTTCCCCAGGAGTCGCCGCGGGTGACGCATGATGCCATCGACTGGTGGGTCGCCAAGAAGAACCCCATCGAGCGCCCGAACATCCGATTCACCAAGGCCCGGCGCGATCCGGACCTCGACGACGAGGGTCGCGCGCGCATCCTGCAGGCCGAGTCCCTGCTGAAGTCACTGGCCACCGATCCGGGGCAGGCGCTCAAGGACGCGGTCCTGTTCGGCCACACCTATCGGTTCCGTCAGCTGGAGCACCCCGGCCGTGACGAGCTGTACGCGCTCGAGCGATGGGCGCGCGAGACGGCGCAGGGGATCGTCCGCGCCTACATCGAAGCCGGGAAGGACGCCGCCTATCTCAAGGAGATGGGCTACGACCCGGAGGTCCCGCCTGAGGTGCCATTGGAGCGGCGCAGCGGGCGGCTGGTGGATCAGAGCGTCGACGGTCGTCGACGCTTGACCGAGGCCAACCTCCGGCTGGTGGTCAGCATCGCCAAGAAGTACATCGGCCGCGGCATGAGCTTCCTGGACCTCATCCAGGAGGGGAACATCGGCCTCATCCGGGCGGTCGAGAAGTTCGAATACGAGAAGGGCTTCAAGTTCAGCACCTACGCCACGTGGTGGATTCGGCAGGCCATCACCCGGGCCATCGCCGACCAGGCCCGGACGATCCGGATCCCGGTTCACATGGTGGAGACCATCAACCGCCTGATCCGGGTCAGCCGGACCCTGCTTCAGGAGCTCGGCCGCGAGCCGACGGTGGAGGAGATCGCGCGGCGGATGAGCCGCGACGAGATCGTGCGCGAGCTGCGTGACAAGCTCGAGCGGGAGCCGACCGAGGAAGAGGTTGACCGCCGCGAGGCAGCCGGGCCCCAGACGGTCAGCCCCGAGAAGGTGCGCGAGATCATGAA
The DNA here is from genome assembly GCA_044866355.1 of Candidatus Limnocylindria bacterium. GTDB lineage: Bacteria > Chloroflexota > Limnocylindria > QHBO01 > QHBO01 > DASTEQ01. The sequence continues at coordinate 67,566 of JBIOTW010000040.1, forward strand.
GGTCAGCCAGGAGCCGGTCAGCCTCGAGACACCCATCGGCGAGGAGGAAGACAGCCACCTGGGCGACTTCATCCCGGACCTGGCCAGCGTGGCCCCGGCCGACGCGGCCAGCCACCAGCTCCTCAAGGAGCAGGTGGAAGGCGTGCTCGATTCGCTTACCCCGCGGGAGCGCCGCGTCCTCCAGCTCCGATTCGGGCTCGAGGACGGCCGTAGCCGCACGCTGGAAGAGGTGGGTCGCGACTTCAACGTGACCCGCGAGCGGATTCGGCAGATCGAGGCCAAGGCCCTGCGCAAGCTTCGCCACCCCAGCCGCAGCCGCAAGCTGAAGGATTACCTGGAGTAACCGCCCAAGGACCGATGCGGGCGGCGCCAATGTCAGACCGGGGATGCTGAACCGCGTCAGAAGGCCAGCTCTGCGCGGGACGCTGCTGGGCACGGTCCTGCGGTTCTTGAATCCAATCGTCCGAAGGCTGCTCGCATCTCCGCTTCACTGGCTGTTGAGCCGATGGCTCCTCCTGCTGAGTTGGGATAGCGCGGAAGCCGGTCGACGCCGGACCACGCCGCTCTCGTACGTGCGCGAAGGGGCGATCGTGTACCTGACCGGGGGAGACCGCTGGTCCCAGGACCTGGTGGGGGGAGCCGCCGTGGCAGTTCGCCTCCGCGGACGGTGGTCCGACGCGGATGCCGCGGTCGTGACCGACCGAGAAGAGTCCTCGGCGATACTCGGGCGCCTGTTCCGTGCCCATCCTTGGTTCCAGATCCTGTCTGGCATACCCAAGGCGCCGGGCAATGGGCGAGAAGGGGCGGATCCGGAGGCGCTGGAGCGCGCCCTCATGGCCGGACGCGTCCTCGTACGCGTGTCGCCGCGCTCGCGTCGACCGAGGTGAAACGCCAGGTCGGCGAGCTCGAGCTCCTGGACGGGCATCTGGATGACCCGGCCACACTCCGTGACAACCTCCGCGACCTTCGTCGAGCGAACCGATTTACCGGCGGGGCAGCCCTGTCGCGCAGGGCGATCGACGTGCTGATGCCGTCGGGAGCCGCGGTGACCCTGCTGGACGTGGGGACGGGCGCGGCCGACATCCCCGTGACGTTGCTGGCCGATGCTCGACGGCGCGGGAGGCAACTGGAAATCATGGCGGTCGACAGCCGGGCGGAGGTCCTGGACGCGGCGCGGGGGGCGACACCTGACTTGGATCGGGTCGCCGGGCTGAAGCTGGCGGTCGCCGACGGACGCGCCCTGCCCTATCCCGACTCGGCGTTCGACGTGGCGCACGCGTCGCTGGTCCTGCACCATCTGGAACCGCCCGATGCTGTCGCGTTCTTGAAGGAGCTCGGGCGTGTGGCAAGGCGGGGTGTCGTGGTGAACGACCTCTCCCGCCATTGGATCACGCTCGTGGGAGCCTGGCTGCTGTCGCGCGTGTGCACGCGGAATCGCTACAGCCGCCATGACGCGCCGCTTTCCGCCCGCCGGGCATACACCCAGGTTGAGCTGGCGGCGCTGCTGTTCAACGCCGGCCTGCGACCGATCTACATGACCCGCGGCCTTTTCGGCCATCGATGGGCGATCGCCGCCGTGCACCGATGATCTGGTCTGCCGATGTCGTGGTCGTGGGCGGCGGGCCGGCCGGTTCCGCGGTGGCCGCCCTGCTGGCCCGACGCGGCCGGGAAGTGATCCTGGTCGAGCGCTCACCGGTGTGGCGCTGGCGCGCCTGTGGCGTGTTCAGCTCACCCGCGGCAGTCGACGCCCTGCATCGCATCGGTTTGCCAGACGACGCGCTTGCGTCAGGGAGTCGGCCCATCCCGGCCATGCGCGTCGAGGCGGTCGGCGGGACGTCCTTCCGGCTTACGTACGGCGACAACGGTCGCCTTTCGAAGTCCGCGGTGGGCTTCGATCGTCAGCTCCTCGACGAATCACTGTTGACGATGGCGCGGGCGGCAGGCGCCGACGTTCGGACCGGCGTAACGGTGAGCGGGGCTGACCTCGGGCCAACGCTGTCACGCGTGTTCGTGCGCGATGAGCGCGGCTCCGCGGAGCTCGTCGCACGGGTCGTCGTCGGGGCCGACGGCATCCGTTCAACGATCGCCCGCTGTGCGGACGTCGTACGCCCGGCGCGGCTGGGTGGCCGGATCGGTCTGACCTTCCACGTCGCTGATCCGCGACCTCCCGACGAACCCCGTGATGCACGCATGGTGGTGACGGATGACGCCTACTGCGGCGTGGCGTCGGTGCCCGGGAACAGGGTGAATGTCGGGATCGTGCTTGCGGGCCCGACGTGGCACAAACGGCTGGCCGCGGAGGGCGCGGCCGAGGTCGCGACCGCCATCCTGGCCGGCGTGCCAAGAGCCGACGACGATCCGGTCGACTGGACCGCCATGGAGCGCCTCGACGCGATCGAGGGGGCCGCGCCCTTGGCCCATCGCGTGGCGCACCGAGCGGGCGAAGGATGGGTCCTGGTGGGCGACGCAGCCGGATTCCTCGACCCGCTGACCGGTGAGGGCCTTCATCGCGCGCTGGTGTCGGCCGAGCTTGCTGCGGACGCGATTGACGCCCATCTCCGGGATGGCAGGCCCCTCACCGCTTACGAGCGGGCAATGGTCCGCCGGTTCCGGACCAAAGACCTTGTCACGTTGGTGATTCAGGCGTTCCTCGCTCGGCCTCCGCTGTTCGCCTACGCGGCGCGCCGCTTGGCGCGGCGCCCCGCACTCCGTGAGACCATGGGTCTCGTGATTGGTGACCTCGCTCCAGCCGGCCGCGCCCTGGATCCCACGTTCCTCGCTGGTCTCCTCCGGCCCTGACCGATTCCCACCCCCCGCCGAGCTCCTCATGCAATCGACCATCAGCATCGACGTTGCCGCCCCGGCCAATCTGGTCTTCCGCTTGGCCCGCGACCCACTCCGGTGGCCGCTGCTGCTCCCGCATTACACGCACGCCCGGGCCATCTCGCACAACGGTGGGTCGGTGGTGTCTGAGTTCGTGGCACGCCGCCCACTGGTCCCGGTCCTGGGGATTGGCATTCCGGTCGCCTGGCGCTCCAGGACCTGGGCTGAGCCGGAACGGCTGCGCCTCCACTTCCGCCACATCGGCGGCGCCACCGCTGGCATGGACGTCACCTGGCGCATCGAGCCATTGGACAGCGGGTGTCGGGTGACGATCGAGCACGCCTTTGAGCCTCGGTTTCGACCCTGGGCGGCCCTGGTCGACCGAGCTTTCACGAGACCGATCGCCCGGCGAACCCTGCGCGGCTTCAAGTCCCTGGCCGAGGCCCTCGTGGACGAGGTTCCCGCAAACCTCACTCAGCGGTGGTGAAGCCTCGCCCACGCCGGGTCTGGATCACCGGCATCGGGGTGGTGACGGCGTCGGGCACGGGAATCGAGGCTTTCCGCGCCGGCCTGCGTCGAGGTTCATCGCCGATTCGTGAGGTTGATCGGTTCGACCCCTCGGCCTTTCGGTCGCGCGTCGCGGCACAGGTCGACGACTTCGATCCGGCGACCTATATGGACCGCAAATCGGTCCATGCACTGGATCGGTTCAGCCAGTTTGGCGTCGCCGCGGGTCAGCTCGCGCTCGACGATGCCAGCCTCCGTCCCGGCGAGCCCGGCCATCCCGAGCCGGAACGGGTGGGGATCTTCCTCGGCAGCGCCCTGGGCGGCGTGGCGTTTGCCGAGGAACAGCACGAGCGCTACCTCGATCGCGGTATTCGGGCCGTGTCTCCCACTTTGGCGCTCGCCGTGTTCGGGGGCGCCGCGCCGGCCAACCTGGGCATCACGCTGGGCCTGCGCGGCCCCATCCTGTCGACGGCGAACTCCTGCGCCTCGGGTGCCGTGGCACTGGGCGAGGCGTTGGGCGCGCTTCGGGCGGGCGAGATCGATGCCGCCCTGGCCGGAGGCGTCGAATGCCCGCTGTCGCCCCTGTCGTTTGGGGCATTCGATCTGATTCGGGCCCTGGCCAGCACCCACAATGACGATCCGCGGGAGGCGTGCCGTCCCTTTGACGCGGACCGCAGCGGCTTCGTTCTGGGAGAGGGCGCCGCGCTGCTGGTGCTCGAGGAGGCCGAGCGCGCTCAGCGCCGAGGCGCCACCGCCTACGCCGAGCTGCGGGGATATGGCGCCACCTCGGACGCCTATCACATGGTCCAGCCCCGCCCCGACGGCGCGGAGGCCGCGCGGGCCGTCCGTCTCGCACTGGCCGACGCCGGCGACGCACCGGAGGCAGTGGACTACGTGAATGCCCACGCAAGCTCCACTCCGCTGGGTGACGTGGCCGAGGCACGCGCCCTCGAGCGGGCGCTCGACGGCCGGACCGCCGACATCCCGGTTTCCGGCACGAAGGCGCTGTACGGACATCCGCTCGGCGCATCAGCCTCCATCGAGGCCGCGGTGGCGGCACTCACCATCCGCGATGGCTGGGCCCCGCCATCGGTCAATCTCGTCGAGCCGGACGCCGAGATTGGGAATCGCCTTCCCGGGCTGATCCGGGATCCCGGCGGGCGGGCGGGGACCTACGATCGGGTCCTGTCCACCTCGTTCGGCTTTGGCGGACTCAACGCGGCGCTCGTCCTCGGCGCTCCGGGCTGAAGGAGCGACTGCTCGCGGCTGCCGGGAAGTGACCATGGGGAGGATCTGGCCCGGGGCCTATAATCGCCAGCCGTTCCGGCGTAGCTCAGTGGTAGAGCGGGCGGCTGTTAACCGCTTGGTCGTAGGTTCGAATCCTACCGCCGGAGCCACTCACGTACTGGGTTCGACCGGTTGACCCCCCTCGCTGGTCGTCATATTCCAGACGGCCACGGCCTTGAGCTCCCGGGGTCCTACCGATGAGTTGCCAGCGCGTGGATCGTCTAATCATCAGAACGTGCTGCAAGGAGTGACGAACCATGAAGCTGACCGCAACGATGATGCTGACCCTGGACGGCGTGTACCAGGGCCCCGGAGGCCCCGACGAGGACCGACGCGGCGGGTTCGACCGCGGCGGTTGGGTCGCGCCGTTCTTCGACGAGGAGGGCGGGCGGTTCGTGACCTCGGTGTTCGAGCGCGCCGATGCCCTGCTGCTCGGACGGCGGACCTGGGAGATCTTCGAGGCGTACTGGCCGCATCACGACGAGGGCGATCCGGTCTCCCACGGCATCAACGTCCTGCCCAAGTACGTGCCCTCGACCACGCTCGCGGACCCGACGTGGCAGAACACCCACGTCATCGGGGGCGACGTCGAGGCGGCGGTCCGCGAGCTCAAGGCGAAGCCCGGGCGCGAGCTCCAGGTCCATGGCAGCGGCGACCTGCTCCGCTGGCTGCTCGAGCGCGACCTCGTCGACGAACTCAACCTGGAGCTCTTCCCCGTCGTGGTGGGCGACGGGCTTCGGCTCTTCCCGGAGCGCGGCCAGACGCATGCCCTCACGCTGGTCGAGTCGCGGTCGACGCCGTCAGGCGTGACGCTCCAGACCTATCGACCGGCCGGCCGCGCGACCTTTGGGACCGCCGGCTGAGGACGCCGCCCCTGCGGCTGGAGCGACTGGCCCGGTTTGTTCTCGCGGGCGCCCCGAACCTGGATGACGCCCCAGTCGGGTGCGTCGCTACCACTCACGCGCGGAGCGGTCAGGCAGTTGCCTCCTGGGCGACCTTTCCCTGCTGCAGGATCCGGATGGGGTTGCCGAAGGGGTCGCGGACACCCATGTCGGTGCCGTAGAAGTGGTCGGTGGGCTCCTGGGTGAAGTCGGTGACGCCACGAGACTTGAGGGTCTCGTACAGGCCCCGGGCGTCGTCCGTGATGAAGACGAGCCCGCCCAGGGCGCCCTTGGTGATCAGCTCGCGGAGCTGCGCAGCGGTCGCTTCGTCGTGCAGCGGCGGGCCGGGCTGCTCGAGGGAGACCTCGATCTCCGGGTTGCCGGGAACGCGCACCGTCAGCCAGCGGTAGTCACCCTGCCGGACGTCGTTGCCCTTCTCGAGCCCCAGCTTGTTGACGTAGAAGTCGAGCGCCTCCTCCTTGTCGAGGACATAGATGGAGGCGACGTTCAGCCTGTTGATCATGGCGATCCTCACTTGTGCGAGTGATTGGGGTTGGTCCTGATCCTAGGGCGCTGCCGCACCGGCGGCTTCTCCAAAACTGCTCGATTGCATCGCCATCCTCGCGGCCACCCGCGGGCGCATGGCCGCCAGCTGGACGCAGTGGGGCGCCACGATCGGTCCATGCCCCGTGCGGTAGCGCGACGGGGTCTCGCCGACGATCTCGCGGAACGTGCGACTGAAGGTGCCCAGGCTGGAGAAGCCGACGTCCAAGCAGATGTCGGTGACGCTCCGGTCGCTCTCGCGCAGCAGGAACATCGAGCGCTCCACCCGCCGCCGCTGCAGGTACCGATGCGGCGTCTCCCCGAAGACGGAGCGGAAGCTGCGGATGAAGTGCGCCTCGGAGACATGCGCCACCGCTGCCACGGCGCGGACGTCGAGCGGCTCGGCATAGGAGCGGTCCATGGCGTCGCGGGCGCGCAGCAGTCGCCGGTTGAACTCCTCGACTTCCCGGCTCATGGTGCAAACGCTACGCCATCGTGGGGGAGCCTGTGCTGGTCCCCATTCATGGACAACCTCGCTGGGGACGACTCCCACGGAGTTGGGGCGAGCCCGTGGTGAAATCGCCATCGGTCAATCCCTGGCGATCGGCCAGGCGCCCGAACTCGAGGTCGACCGAGAAGGGGAGCGAGTCCCGCGGGTTGAGCACGGTCAGCGCACCAGGCTCGTGGTTCAGCAGCCGACGGAGACCGTGCGGCGCGTGGGTCTGCGGCTCGACCGCGATGGCGTCCAGCCAGGCTGGGCTGGCGGCGACGATGAAGGCGGTTTCGGCGGCCACGTGCATCGTGGCTGATACGCCCAGGTTGGGCCAGGCCAGCTCGACGGGTGGCGTGCCAACCGCCATCCACGTCGCATCCAGACCGTCCGGCATCGGCCCCAGCTCGCGCAGGTCGAATGGGCCGGCAACTGGTTCGGGCTCCGCGTCGGAGTCCGTGTTTCGAGGATAGACGGCCGCCGCGCGAATCCGGATCTCTGCTGGCCGCATGAACCACGGGTGGATCCCGATCCCGGCCGGCATCGGTTCCGCCGAGAGGTTGGTCATGGTGTGGTCGAGTCGAAGCGTGTGGCCGATGATCTCGGTGCGCTGCGTGACCTCGTATTCCCAGGGCCAGCCGTCACCACCAGCCTGGACTCGCAGCGTGCCGTCGGGTTGACGGTCCCAGGGCAGCCCGTAGACCTGGCCGTGGATCGCGGTGCCATCCGGAAAGTTCGCGTCCAACTGGACCTCCTGCGAGCCGAACCGAGTCGTCCCGGCCTGGATCCGGTTGCACCAGGGGGCCATCACGAACGATCCCCAGAAGAATGGCTCACGCCCATAGGCGCCCAGGTCGCCGGGCGTGCGCAGCAGGTCCTGGCCAAAGACTCGGAGCCGATGGAGCCGCGCTCCGAGCTCCGGCAGGAACTCGGCCTCGACCGATTCGCTGGCGACGGTGAGCCGATCCATCGCTGCGGGCCGACCGCCCGCTAGGCCGCCATCGTCAGGACGCGGTCCGGCCGCAGCAGGAATGGAGGCAGGTAGGCGGGGATGTTCGAGAAGGGCAGGACGTCGGGGTGGAGATCGATGCCAAGCGCCTCCGCCATGAATCGGCGGCGCGCCTGGATCCGCGCCCATGCCGCCGGGTAGCCGTGCGCAAACGCGTCCCGGAGGGGCTGGTCGGCGAGAGCGACGCCGTCTTCCATGTTGGTCGTGAAGTACGGGGTCCCGGTGGCCGGGATGATGTCCACCTGGAGGGCCATGCCGGAGCGCAGCTCGACGTCCGAGCCGCGCGAGATCGGCGAGTTCACCCACTCGTCGAGGTGGATCTGGTGTCCTGGGTTGAGCGAGATTCCAAAGAAGGGGTCGCCCAAGTGGCGATCGATGATCTCCTGGAGCACCCGTCCTGGCTGACCGATGCGCAGCGCCCCGTACCACTCGGCCACCGCGGTGAAGTACGGCCCCACCAGGCGCTCGACGTAGTCCTGGATTTCCCCCGGCAGCGCGGACGCGTCCTCGACCACGAATCCCGCGCGACAGTTGAGCGCACCCCAGATCCCGAAGGCCACCGTGAACGGGTCGCCGCGATCGATGGGTCGCTCGGTCGGGCTCAACAGGCCGAACCTGGCACGGGGACCGCTGGACAGCATGAGATGGCAGGACAGCGGGGTGCCGTTCCAGTCGAGGAGCCGGACCGCTTCGCGCTCCGTCATGCCGGGTCGCAGGCCAAACAAGAGGTTCCGCACGCCGTTGGACGTCTGGCACGCAGCGTGCTCGAACGCCGCCAGCTGCTCGACTTCGTTGATGACGCGGAGCCCGTGCCCTGGGTGGATGAGGAGCTCGACGGCGTTCCGGACGTCGCCGCTGGACCCGGTGAGGCGTCGCAGGTCGTCCACGATGAAGGCCGGCGCCTCGAGGCGGTCGGCGTCCGCGTATGACTTCCAGCCGATGACGCCCACCCGCACACCGGCTTGGATGCCCTCCTCGGCGAGGATCTCGCGGAGGGATCGGGATGCGTCGCGGGGTTGCGATGGCAGGCTCAAATCCTGGAACAGGTGGCGCCGCATCGGCAGGGGAGCAGCGCCGGCCAGGCCGTAGCACTCGTTGCCGACCAGGATGGCAGGTATCTCGGTCGGGCCCACGACCAGGATGGCCTCCTCGAAGCGGGGATCGAAGCCGGTCAGGTAGGCCAGGTTGGCGCTGTGCTCGCGGTCGGCGTAGATGACCAGCCGATCCAGGTCGCGCTCCTCCATGCCGGCCCGCAGGCGGTCCAGCCGCGCGCGATAGATCCCTTCGGGAAGGATCGGCGGCGGGTCGGGCACCTCGTAATCGGGGAGCGCGATCTCCGCCAGCCGAGCCATCGAGGTGATGGTCATCGCCGCTTCACGGCTGGGCCGGACGCCAGGCCTGGGCCGCCTCCGCACCCCGCTCCACGATCGCAAAGGTATTCGCCTCCAGGCTGAGCCAGGGTCCGATTTCCCCGTCGGGCCAGGTCACCCGGACCTCGGCCTGGTCAGTTAACCCCAGGCCGAAATGGATCCACCCCATCTGTCCTCCGGCATGCCCACCCCCGACCGTGACTTCCCGCAGCAGGATGCGCTCGCCGATCCTGACCTCGATCCACGAGCCCACGGCCTGCCGGTTGGGGCCTGATTGCGACAGGCGAATCGCGGTCCAGCTGCCCATCGGTCCCTGGCCCACTGCGTCGCCGAACCCGACGTTCCGCCACAGGTGGACATTCTCGCGCCGATTGACCACCACCAGGTCCAGCAACCCGTCCAGGTTGAGGTCGGCGAGGGCGGCACCGCGACCACGAGCAAAAGTCACGATCCCGGCGTCCGGCGCGCCCTCGATGAAGGACCCATCGGTCTGACCCAGCAGGAGGTTGTTCGGATCCCGGGCCGCATAGTCGGGCATGGCTTCGACGTTGCCCTTGGCGACGAACAGATCGGTCAGTCCGTCGTTGTTGACGTCCCCGAACTCGGCGTGCCATGCGGTCGATGGCATCGTCACGTCGCCCTGGTACGGCCGGTGTGCGGTCACGCCCTTGGCCAGCGCGATGTCGCCGAATCGGGGCTGGGCCGGCCCATCGGTCAGGGTTTGCAGCTTGTTGTCGGCCTGGCTGGTCAGGTAGTAGTCGGGGTAGCCGTCCCCGGTCACGTCAGCGCTGGCAATGCCCATTCCCCAGACTCGCACCGTCTGCCAGCCCTCAGCGTGGGAATACAGGTGGGGCGGCGCACCGGCCGCGATCCGCCACAGCTGTTCCTCCCCGTCACCGTCGGCGCGGTAGTAGTGGCGGTCGTTGGAGACCCGCAGGTCGTGCCGCCCGGAGCGGTCCCAGTCGCTGAACAGCATCGAGAGCGCGCACCAGCCGGGGCTCAATGCCTGGCTGGGGCCATAGCCGCTGCCCTCGCGCGAGGGCCGGAACAGCTCGTTGTCGTAGCACAGCCGATTCGTATCGGTGCTGGCCTGGTCGAGGTAGTTCCCGAAGGCCAGAGTCGGCCAGGCGGCGGACGCCTCCCATGTCGCGCTGAAGGCGGTGGTCCAGCGTTCGCCACCGTCCAAGCCCCACCCTTCGTTCGCCCGCTCGAATCGACATCCTCCGAGTCCCCGCGGGAGCACGTTCTCGCCGAAGCGGAGGACCGCCAGGTCGGTCTGACCGTCGCTGTCGATGTCGAGCGGGTATGCGCCCACCACGCGGGGCAAGTCGGTCGTCGCGTCCGCCTGATGCGTGAACCGCAACGAGCCGGTGAGCGGGCTGTCGTTGAGATAGAGCGCCGCCGGCTCGCTGCCGCCGGCCAGGTACAGCTCCGGCCGGCCGTCGTCGTCGCAGTCGAACACCGCCACGCCGCCGCCCACGAAGAACTCGAACTCGCCCTGGTAGGCGTGCTCGATGCCGGCAGTCCGGGCCTCCTCCACGAAGTGGGGCGCGGGCAGCGCGGTGAGGGGCGCGGCAGCGGGCTGGACCGCGCCCACCAGGACGGCCGCGGCGACCAACACGGCAATGGCCACCAAAGCCACGAGGCCGGCGAGGGGCCAGCGCGCATTCGCGATCCGGCTTCGCACGGCGAACATTCAAGCATGAGCCCGGCTTGACCGTCGGCCGGGTCGCCTCGCATGCTTTGCCGTCGGCGCCTGCCAGCGGAAAGCCAGGGCCGCGGAGGAGGGCTCACCCATCGGCACCCATCGGCGGTTCGTCCCACGCCGCGCTGTGTACCTGCTCGCCGCCGTCATCGTTGGGGCTCAGGTCGGAGCCTGCAACGCCGCCCTGCCGTACGTCGTCGAGGGCTGCGTCCGGTCGGAGCTGGGGGACCGTTCAGTCGCCCGAGTCTGGGACGAGCAGCTGCTGTCGCTCATCCGGCAGGTGGTGCCCGCGCCGACGGTCCATGCCCGGAATCTGTTCCACGTGTCGGCGGCGATGTGGGATGCCTGGGCAGCCTACGACCCGCAAGCTGACGGCTACTTCGTGACCGAGAAGGCTCGGGCCTCGGACGTCCAGGCCGCGCGCGAGGCGGCCATCAGCTATGCCGCGTACCGGATCCTCGGCTGGCGCTACGTGCACGTCGCAGACCTGCCGGCGGCGACGGCGGAGCTGGACGCCACGATGGCGTCACTGTGCTACCGGACCGACTACACCGATACGACCGCTGGGACGCCCGCCGCGCTGGGGAACCGGATCGCCGAGGCGGTCCTCGAATACGGCAACCTGGATGGCGCCCGGGAGAGCGAGCGCTACGTCGACGCAGAATACCGTCCGGTCAACGAGCCGCTCATCGTCGCCGAGCCGGGGACGGCCATGCACGACCCGAACCACTGGCAGCCGCTCGCCCTGGAGCGCCAGGTCTCCCAGAACGGGCTGCCCATCCCCGGCAAGATCCAGGTGTTCATCGGGCCGCACTGGGGCCATGTCTCGGCGTTCGCCCTTCCGGCATCCGACAGCGGAACGCCCATCGATCCCGGACCGCCGCCTCGGCTTGGCGATTCCACCACCGACGCCGCGTTCAAGCAGGCGGCCGTCGACGTCATTCGCCTCAGCAGCGAGCTCGATCCGGCCGATGGGGTGGTGATGGACATCAGTCCGGCATCCCAGGGCGCCAACGCGCTGGGGACCAACAACGGCCGTGGCCACGACCTGAACCCGGCGACCGGTGAGCCGTACGCCGCCCACCGCGTTCCCCGCGCCGACTTCGCCCGGGTGCTCGCCGAATTCTGGGCCGATGGGCCGAACTCAGAGACCCCGCCCGGCCACTGGAACACGGTGGCCAACGCCGCATCTGACGCCCTTCCCGAGCTGCGGATTGGCGGAGCGGGACCGGAGGTCGACCGTCTGGAGTGGGACGTCAAACTGTACTTCGCGCTGAACGGCGCGGTGCATGACGCCGCGATCGCGGCCTGGGGCCTCAAGGGCTACTACGATTCCGTGCGCCCCCTCTCGATGATTCGGTACATGGGCGGCCGGGGCCAGTCCAGCGATCCGGCCGGGCCTGCCTACGACCCCGAGGGGCTGCCCCTTGTTCCCGGCCTGATCGAGGTCGTGACCGCCGAATCAAGCGCGCCGGGGGAGCGGCATGCGGGACTTACCGATCACATCGGGGAGGTGGCGATCTGGGCGTGGCGCGGGTTCCCCGCGGATCCCACCACCCAGACCAGCGGCGTGGGCTGGATCCTGGCCGCCCAGTGGGTGCCGTACCAGCGGGCCACGTTCGTGACCCCGGCCTTCGCCGGCTACGTCTCGGGGCACAGCACCTTCAGCCGGGCCGCGGCCGAGGTCCTGACCGCCTTCACCGGGGACGAGTACTTCCCCGGTGGCCTGTCGGAATGGACGACCCCCGCCGGCGACCTCCTGCACGAAGAAGGACCCACCCGGGACGTGACGCTGCAGTGGGCGACCTATTACGACGCGGCAGATCAGGCCGGCATCTCGCGCATCTACATGGGTATCCACATCCCGGCCGATGATTTCGAGGGCCGAAAGATGGGGTCCGTATGCGGTCGGGAGGCGTGGACGCTCGCGACGCGTTACTACGACGGTTCAGCTGTTCCCTGATCCGGCGGCCCTGATCCGGCGGCCCGCAGGATCTGCTCGATCACCCGAAGGTTGGCGACCGCATCCTCGGGCGGCACCGGAGTTGGCAGGTCATCCAGGATCGCGGCAGCGAACTGCTGGGTCTCGACGGTATACGGATCGGCGGGCTCGAAGGTGAGGACCTCGGTGTGTGGCGCCACGGGCGGATCGCCGCCTGCCGTGAGATAGACCTCGGTGGGCCGGTCGGGCGGGATGTTGAACGGGATCCCGATCGAGATCCGCCCCTCCGTCCCGTAGACGTGCACGCGCTGGTCGTCCTCGGCCCGGGTTGAGCACGTGAACGTGGCCACCCCATCGCCGAACTCGAGGATGCCGCTGGTCAGGACATCGGTGCCATTCGTCGGATCACGGACCGATGTGGCCCGCACGCGGGTGGGCTCGCCGCCGAACAGCATGCGCGACAGGTTCACGGAGTAACACCCGATGTCGTACAGCGCCCCGCCCCCGAACTCCCTGATGTTCCGGATGTTCCGGGGATCGTCGTTGTAGTACGAGAACCAGCTCTCCACCGCCAGCAGGCGACCGATGCGTCCAGCAGCGACAAGCTGCCGGACGGCCACCCACGACGGATGGAGCCGATACATGAACGCCTCCATCACGCGGACGCGTTCGGCCCGGCAGACGTCGACGGCGCGCTGAGCGTCGTCCGCCGTCAGCGCGAGCGGCTTCTCGCACAGGACGTGCTTTCCGGCCCGCGCCGCTGCGATCGTCCACTCGGCATGCAGGTGGTTCGGCAGGGGGATGTAGACGGCCTCGACATCCGGGTCCGCGAGCAAAGCCTCGTAGGACCCATGCGCATGTGGGATGCCAAGCTCGTCGGCCACTGCCCCGGCGCGCGCCGCGTCCCGGGAGGCGATGGCCACCACCTCGCACCGATCGGCCCGCTGCATGGCGGGGACGACCTTGGTACGCGCGATGTCGGCCGTGGACAGGATGCCCAGGCGGAGCCGCGTCATGGCCGGACGCTATCCCCAGGAGGCCTCGGTCACGGGCCGGAAGGCGATCTCCAGGATCCGATGCGTCCGGGGCCGGGTGAGGGCGAACAGGACGGCTTCGGCCACGTCCTCGGGATGCATCATGCCCGCCAGCTGCGGCATGTCCGGGGTCCGCCCGCGGCCCATCGCGAAGTCGGTCGCCACGCCTCCGGGACAGATGTTCGTGCAACGTACGCCCTGGTCTCGCAGCTCGTGGTCCAGCGCCGCCGTGAGCCCAACCTGGGCGAACTTCGATGCACAGTACACCGCCTCGAACGGCAGGCCGCGCCGCCCGGCCTCGCTGGCGATGGTGACGAGGTCGGCATGCTTGCTGTTCAGCAGATGGGGCAATGCCGCGCGGACGGAATAGATCGCGCCCTTCACGTTGACGTCGATCATCTCCTCGAGCTGGTCGGAAGGGAGGTCGAGGATCGGACCATAGGCGCCAACCCCGGCATTCACGACCAGGATGTCGAGGCTCCCGAATCGGTCAACGGTGGCGTCGACCAGGGCCTGGAGAGAGCGCGGATCGCGGACGTCAACCACGCGAGCGACCGACTCCGAGATGTCCAGGTCATCGCCGCTGCGAGACCCCAGGCCCAGGCGGGCCCCCGCATCGGCCAATGCTCGGGCGACCGCCGCACCAATACCCCGGCTGGCGCCGGTGACGAGCGCGACCCTACCCTTCAGCGTGTCCATCGGCTTACTCCTCTCGTTGGTCGCGTCGGGCAGCGTCGCCATCCGGATCCGCGGCTGGGCTGGCTGCGTCGTCGAACGCGGTCTGGGGCTTGACAAGGATGTAG
>JBIOTW010000041.1:0-5917 GCA_044866355.1 Candidatus Limnocylindria bacterium
TGCCGTTGCTGCCGGTGACGGCCACGATCGGAATTCGGGCGGCGGAGCCAGGCGGGAAGAGCATGTCGATCACCGGCTTGGCGACGTACTGCGCCTCTCCCTCGGTCGGATGGGTATGCATCCGGAACCCCGGCGCGGCGTTGACTTCCACGATGCCCCCTCCGGTCTCGCGGACGGGAACGCTGATGTCGGGGCAGATGAAGTCGATGCCCGCGATGTCGAGACCGATGACCTTGGCCGCCTGCTCGGCGATCTCCGCGTTCTCCGGGTGGATCTCCTCGGTCCGATCGATGCTGATCCCGCCGGTGCTCATGTTGCCGGTGCGCTTGAGGTAGACCCGCGTCCCGCGCTTCGGGACGGAGTCCATGGCCTGGCCCTGCTCGGCCGCGTAGGTCGTCGCTTCGTCGTCGATCGCGATCCGGGTCAGGACCTTCTCGTGCCCGATGCCGCGGCGCGGGTCCGTGTTCGTGATCTCGACCAGCTCGGCCACGGTGTGCTTCCCGTCACCTTCGACGTGGGCCGGCACCCGCTGGGCCACGGCCCGGAGGACGCCGCCGATGACCAGGCAGCGGTAGTCGTTGCCGGTAAGGTACGACTCGACCACCACGCCGCCGAAGCGCGACTCGGCGCGCGCCGTCGGCCAGGCCGCGCGCACGGCCGCTTCATCAGCCAGGTTGAGCATGACCCCGCGGCCATGGTTGCCGTCCACCGGCTTGATGGCGACCGGGTAGCGGACCCGTCCCGCGGCCGTCACCGCGTCTTCCACGTTGCGCACCACCTCGGACCGGGGGACCGGCACACCGGTGGCCGCCAGCAGGCGGTTGGTGAGCTTCTTGTCCTGGGCGATGTCCACCCCGAGCGAGCTGGTGTGGGAAGTCATCGTGGCCCGGATCCGCTTCTGGTGGACGCCGTGGCCCAGTTGCACGAGGGACGCCTCGTTGAGCCGGATCCACGGGATGTCCCGGAGGTTGGCCTCATCCAGGATGGCCTGGGTGGACGGTCCGAAGGCGGCCCGTTCGGCGAGCCGGACCAGCTGCTCGAACTCGGCCCCGAAGTCGAACGCCGGATCGGGCTCGACCAGGTGGTTGACGAGGCGGACGGCCAGGCGTCCGGCAGCCAGGCCGACGTTCTCCTCGGCGTAGGAGTAGATGACGTGGTAGCGGCCGGGCTGCCCTGTCGAGCGCGTCTTGCCGCGCCCGACCTCGGTTCCCGCGTCGCGCTGGATCTGAAGCGCAATGTGCTCGGCCACGTGGCCCAGCCAGGTGCCGTCACGCAGCCGGTCCTCGAACCCTCCCGAGCGCCCCGTCCCGCACGAATGGGCGGCCACCCCGGGAACGATTGCCAGCAGACGGTCGGTGAACCCCGGAATCCGGTTGGTGGGCCACTCCTCGAGCGGGCCGAGATCGACGACCAGCTTGATGGTCGGGTCGTACGACCAGTAGTTGGGACCCCGGTAGACGCGCTGTTCGACGATGCGCAGAGTGCCCCGCGGCCCCTCGGCCTGGGACGCGGCAGGACGGGGCGCGCGTCGACGGGCAGAGGCGGGGGCGCGGGTCACTCGCTGGCTTCCTCGAGTGGCTGCGACCGACTCGCCCGCCGACGGGATCGCTCGGGTGCGGCGTCGTCGGCCCCTTCGGCCGCGATGCGCCGAATGAGACGTCGCGTCCGTTCGGTGGCCGCGCTGACCGCCGCCATCTCACGGTCGGTCGCGTCGACCGGCCGCAGGTTGGCGCGCAGCTGCCTGCGGCGAAGGTCGAATCGGTATCCCGACGGCAGGCTGTGCAGGATCACGCCGCTGACCATGATCGGCCGATAGCGCTTGGCCTCATAGGCATCGGTCTGGAGCTTGGCGGGGTCGAGGATGGTGACCGATCCCTTCCCGATCACCTCGAGCACGCCACTGTGCCCGACCACCGCGGCGGTGTCCTCGTCTATGCCGATGCCCAGCAGGCCCGGCGACAGGGCCACCAGGGCCAGCAGCCGCCCGATCCGGTTGCGCTGCTCGAAGTGTTGATCGATGACGACCCCGGGCAGCAGGCCGAGACCGGCGCTCATCTGGGTCATCCGCTGCTTGGGCGTGGCGCCCCCCGCGCCAAAGGCGACCATGTGGCTGGCCATGGCCGAAGCGCCGGCACTGGTGCCGGCGACCACCAGCCCGCGCCGATGGTGCTCCTGCACGGCACGCCCCAGGCGAGTACCGCCCACCACGCTTGCCAGTCGCAGCTGGTTGCCGCCGGTCAGGAACACGGCGCTCGCGTCCCGCACCAGGTCGGTGACCTGCGGAGAGTTGGCCTCCTCGCGGAGGAGGGGCCGCATGCTGACCACCTCGGCCGCTCCCAGCTGGCGGAACAGCGACGCGTACAGGTCGGTCGCCTCCTCGCCCAGCGAGGAGGCGGTGGAGATGATGAGGATCCGCGCCTCGGGCCCTCCGGCCAGCGTGATGAAGCGATTCAGGATCGTGCGGTGCCGAAGCTTGTCCTCCGCGCCGCCGATGATCACCAGCTGGCCGGCGCGGGGCCGCGCTGGGCGGGCGGTCGCAGCCATATGTAGGGGAGCATAGCAACCTCGACCCAGCCTGAGGACCCGTACACTCGTGGGATGGCCGCCTCGGCGGACGTCACCTACACCGACCTGGATTACTACGCCGTGCTGGGCGTGGAGCCCGATGCGACCGCCGACCAGCTGCGGATCGCGTTCCGGCGCGCCGTCCTGCGCCATCACCCCGACCGCAGCGGCGCGCCCGCGGTCCTGGCCACCCGTCGCACCTCCCTCCTCAATCGTGCCTGGTCCGAGCTTCGGGACCCGTCCCGCCGGCGGGCGTACGACGGCGCGCTGGCCAGCGGGCAGGCGCGGCTGGTCGCGTGGCCGGTGGCGATGGGGGAGCCGGCGCCGGCCAGGACGAGTCGCCTGCGTGCCGGCCGCGCCGGGCGCGCTCCGGCCGAGCCCAGCCCCTGGCACCAGCCGGCCTGGCGCTCGGTGGCCGGCTTCCGGGTCCCGGCCGCCGTGTTTCTCGCCGATCCCGACGCGCAACGGCGCTGGATCGTGGAGCACTTCATCGACGGCCAGGACTGGCGAGACCACCGCGAGCGGTACTGGCTGCGGTTCGCTGCCGCTCACTACCGGGAGCGGGGGCGGGTGGACGACTGGGCCGGCGCCGTGGAGAGGCTGGTCGAAGTCGATCCCTCGTTCGACACCTTGGCCCGGTCCGGCCTGCGCGAGGCGTACGTCGCCACCGACCGGCACCTGGAAGGCGCAACCTTCCTGGCCGAGATCCGGGAGCGGTGGGCGGCAGGCTCGGCCCCACGGGTGTGGGTCGAGCGCGAGCAGCGGGCTCTGCTGGCCGACTTTCGCGAGCAGCACGTGCGGCGCGGCGACCAGGCTGAGCGTGCGGCGAATGCCGAGCTCCTCCTCGACTACCTCGACGGGCTGGCGATGGAGCCCACCTTCGCCGACCTGCGCGCGGCGCACCTCGCCCATCGCCGCGCCGGGCGTGGTGAGCGGTCGCTGGCCCTCCTGGATCGACTCCTCGAGCTCCCGGTCAGCGACGGTGACGGATGGTACGCGCGCGTCCAGCTCCTGACCCAGGCCGGCCAGCTGGAGGCGGCGTCAGCCCTGCTGGCCGAGGTCGCCCGTGGCGAGCACCCGGCCGCCCTCGATTCCCGACAGGTCCGTGGCGAGCCGTTCCAGCGCATCGCGCGAGCCCGCGACCGCCTGCTTCGCGCGCGCCGACGGGCGAAGACCTAGTCGTCCGACCTAGTCGTCCGCGGGTTGGACGACCTCGATCGGTCCCAGGTTGGCCGCCTCCAGCTCGGGCCGAACGCGCGCCGCATCGCCGGCCAGGACGACGAGCGCGTCCGCGGGCCGCAGCAGGTCGACGGCCATGTCACGCACCTGGATCGGCCCCACTGCCTCGATCCGGTCCCGATACGTGGCCCACCAGTCGTGATCAAGGCCGTAGACCGCGATCGGCTCGATGCCGGCCGCCGCGCCCACGGTGGTCTCGAAGCGAAGCGGGAAGATGCCGACCAGGAAGTCGATGACGTTGCGCAGCTCGGTTTCCTCCGGGGGACCGGCCTGCATGCCCTCGACCAGGGCCAACGTCTCGCGCACGGCGTCCGCGGTGACCTCGGTCTGCACGGCCGCGCGGGCGAGGAACGGCCCGGCCGCCCGCCGCGGGTCGAACGCCGCGCGCGCCCCGTACGTGTAACCCAGCTCCTCGCGCAGTCGCATGTTGAGCCGGCTGCTGAACGTGCCGCCCAGCAGCGCCGCCATGACGATGGCCGGGAAGTAGTCCGGATGGCCGCGCTCGATCCCCACGTGACCGATCCGCAGCTCACTTTGGACCGATCCGGGGCGGTCCACCACCACGATCCGGCGGCCGCCCCGATCGGCGACCGCAATTTCCCGATGGCCGGGGCTCTCCCCGTCCCAGTCGCCGAACGCCGCTTCGGCTGCGCGCTCGACCTCGTCCACCGTTACCGGCCCGGCGACCACGAGGTGGCCGCGATCGGGTCGCCAGTGGCGCCGGTGATGGTCACGCGCCTGGTCCACGGTGAGTGGCTCGACCGTCTCCGGCGTGCCGCCCGACAGGCGAGCGTACGGGGAATCATCGGCATAGCACGCACGCAGGAACCATTCATCGGCCAGTCGACCCGGTTCGGACCGGGCCTGGAGGATGTCGGCCAGACGCTCCTCGCGCAGCCGATCGAACTCGCCCTGGTCGAAACGCGGCTCGCGGATCATCTCGGCCAGCAGCTCGAGGCCCGCCGGGTAACGCCCCGCCAGGGCGCTGAATCCGGTGCGCGCCACGTCCCACGACGAGTCGGCGAAGATCTCGATGCCCAGCCGCTCGGTGGCCTCCGCGAAGGCGTGGCCGTCCAGGCGCCTGGTCCCGGTCACCAGGGTCTCGGCCGTCAGAGCGGCGATGCCGGCCTCCGCCTCGGTCTCGGCCGCGGCTCCGCCGTCGACCAGGAGCTGGACGCTGACCATCTCCCGATCGGGGAGAGGCACGATCCACAGGGTCAGCCCGCTGGCCGTCCGCCGGTGGGTGAAGTCGGGGAAGTGGTAGGGGCGCGGCGTCCCGGAGGCAGGGCGGAGCGGGTTGGCGGTGGTCATCGTTCGTCCTCCGCGCTGGGCTCCCCGTCCTCGGCCGGCACATAGGTCAGCACCAGCCGGTTGTCCGCGCCGGCCCGTTCGGCCATGACCCGCCGAACCTGATCCGCGCTCACCGCGTCGTAGCGCTCGATCTCAGTGTTCACCATGTCCGGCTTGTCGAAGAGGCAGGCGTACTGGCTGATCCGATCGGCGCGCTCGCCAACCTGCTCGAGGGCCTGCTCAACGGTAGCCGCGTGCAGGGTGCGAACCCGCGCCAGCTCGTCGTCGGTCGGACCGTCGGCCCCCAGGCGGGCGATGTCCTCGAGGAGCTGTGCCTCGAGGGTCGCCACGTCGACGTCCGGCCGCGCCGTGGCCCAGGTGGCCAGCACCGTCGATCCCGCGGCCCACGGGAAGACGAAGGCCGCCACGTCCGCCGCCAGCTGCTTCTCGCGGACCAACGATCGATACAGCCGCGAGGCACGCCCGGTTCCCAGCAGGTCGCTGATGACGTCGAAGGCCTGGTGGTCATCCGACCCGAAGGGCGGGATGCGATACGCGACGTGGACCCGCGGAAGCTCGACCTGGTCCGGGACGACCTCGCGCACCTCCCCGCCCAGGCTGGTCGGGACGTCCGGCACGGGAGTCTCGGGCAGGTCCAGGGTGGCGGGGATCGGTCCGAAGTGGCGCTCGATTCCGGCCAGGGCCGCATCCCGGTCGAAGTCGCCGGCCACGGTCAGGACCGAGTTGTTGGGGGCGTAGTAGGTCGCGAAGAATCGGCCCACGTCATCCAGCGATGCGGCCGACAAATCCTCCATGGAGCCGA
>JBIOTW010000042.1:0-22514 GCA_044866355.1 Candidatus Limnocylindria bacterium
CGGGGCCGGGGCGGAGGGCGTGGCACTCAGCTCGTTCGAGCGCGGGCCGGAGCCGACGCTGTTGACCGCGGCCACCTGGTAGTAGTAGGTCGTCCCGTTGGAGACGGTCGAATCGGTGTAGGTGGTCCCGGCGTCGACCGTGGTCAGGAGCAGCACCTCGGACCCGCTGGTCGGGCCGCGCCACACCTCGTAGTTGGTGACCGGGCTGCCCCCGTCCGAGGCGGGTGGGCTCCAGGCCAGGGCCACGCTCCCGTTGCCGGCGGTGGCGCTGGTCAGGGTCGGGGCGCCGGGCGGGGTGGGGGGTGGCGGAGGCTCCCCCCCGACTGCCTGGGCGGCTCGCAGGGCGTTGACCATCGGTTCGGGGGTGCCGTCCGGGTCGTCGCGCCAGGTGCCCTGCCCGGTGCACGCACCGTCATCGCCGGCCACCGCCCCGTTCGGGCACTCGCCGGACTGTCGCAGCAGGGTCCGGGCCTGGGCGGGCGTCAGGCTCGGGCTGAGGGCGGCCATCAGCGCGACCACCCCACTGACATGCGGAGTCGCCATGCTCGTGCCGCTCTTCGTGGAGTACCCGCCTCCCGTCCAGGTGGAATACACGCTCACGCCAGGGCCGATCACATCGACCGAAGTGCCGTAGTTGCTGAAGAAGGCGAACGTGTCGTCGCATTCGAACCACCCCAGGTCGGGCACCGCGCCGCATCCGGCAAGGCCACCGCGGGCCGCGTCGAAATCGGCCAGGGCCGAAACGCCGATGACTTCGTCAAAGGCCGCCGGAACGAAAGTCGAGGCGTTGACTGCCGAATTGCCGGCGCCGGCGACCAGGATGATTCCTGCCCCATAGGCACGGCACACCGCGGTATGCAGCGGGTCGCTCGAACAGTCGCCCCACGACCGCTGCTCGCCGAAGCTCATGCTGAGGACGTCGACGTCGTTTGTAGGGTCTGCATCGGCGTTCAGCGACAGGACATGCTCGAATCCGCACAGGACTAGGGATTCGCTCGAGGTGCCTGCGTCGTCGAAGACCTTGACCGCCACCAACCGGGCCTCGGGTGCGACCCCTACCACGCCAACCCCGTTAAGAGGGGCCGCCGCGGTCCCCGCGACGTGCGTCCCATGCCCGTACCCGTCGTTGGGTGGCAGGGCGGGCGCAACGCAGTTCTTCCCCAGACCCTGGTCGATCGCGTTCACAAGGTCGGGGTGATCAAGGTCGATGCCGGTGTCCATGATCGCGATCCGGGCCCCGTTCCCGCGGTAGCCCTGGTGGTAGGCGCTGCTGGACGGCGTGTCGTTGTCGTAGGCGGAGATGCGCTCTATTCCGTTCGGGAGCGATTCGGTGAGGAACACCGGCCGATCCGCGACGACCGATGCGACGTGAGGGCTGCGACGCAATGCATCGGCGGCCGCCGCGGAGCCGCGGAACTGGAAGCCGTTGATCGCATAGGTATAGACGCGGCCCACGTGCCCGCCGGCCGCTTGGGCGAGAGTCGCTGCTTGGCTCCGTGGATTTGCTCCCGCCGCCAAGGAGACGATCCACGAATCGCCGGCGAGTCCATCAGGCGACTGCGATCCGGCCGCCACAAGGGGCACCAGGGGACCGGCCAGCATGGCCAGCCCCACCAGCGCAACGGAGGAAGTCCTGATGAATCTGCGCATGTGGTGGAATGACTCCGTCGGCCATTCTGGGGCCGGCGGACATCTAACGGAAGGGGTCGGTGCGGCCAGACACCAGAACATCGGGGCCGCGCGGCTAGTCCTATCGGCGCCGGGATGGCCTGGGTCAGCTCCCAGCGCTGCCCTCGGTCGATGCCAGGCTCGCCGGGGCGGGACGCGGAATCAGGCGGACGGCAACCGTGGAGGCGGCGATCGAGAGCGCCACCGCAGCCAGGATGGCGGTGTACAGGACGGGGTCGATGACCCCCGCCGCCAATCCAACCGAGGCCAGCACGAAGCTGAATTCGCCGATCTGGGCCAGGCCGATCGCCAACTGACCAGGGCGCGCTTCGAGGCGAAGGACACGCGCCAGGACATAGATCACCGCCATCTTGCCGACGACGAGAATGGCTAACACCAGGGCCAGCCAGGGCAGAGCCTCCGGAAGCCGGGCCGGGTCGATCAGGCTTCCGACTGCCACGAAGAACAGGATGGCGAACAGGTCACGGAACGGCAGAATTCGGCGGCGTGCCTCGGCCGCCTCGTGGCTCTCGCCGATGACCAGTCCGGCGATGAAGGCGGCCAGGGCCATGGGAATCTGAAACGCCAACCCACCCAGTCCTGCGACCGCCAGCCCCGCCCCGATGGTCACCACCAGGAACAGGTCCTTGTCGGAGTGCACGGCCCGCAGGACCCGGGGGAGGGCCCAGGCTGCAGCAATTGCCAGACCGATGAATGCCGCGAGACTGACCAGCGCCAGGAACCAGGGCCGATCATTGGCGCCGATGGCCGCGATCAGGATCCCGGTCAGGATGACCCCGGTCACGTCCTGCAGGATGGCCCACCCCAGCAGGGCCAACTCGGTTGGGGGATTGGTCGTCCGTCGGCGGCTACGGGTGATGTTGATGACCACCACGGTCGACGAGAAGGCGACCGCCAGCCCCAGCAGGGCACCGGCAACCGGACCGATTCCCGTCAGCACCCCGATCCCAATTCCGGCCAGCGCGGTGATCACCATCTGAAGCGGAGCCGCCCACACCAGCGCTCGCTGCTCACGGCGAAGCGTGAAGACGTCGATCTCGATTCCGACCTCGAAGAGGAGCAGGATTACCCCGATGTCGGCCAGCAGATACAGCTGCTGCGGGTCCGCCACGAATCCCGGAGTGAAAGGCGAAACCGCCAGGCCCACCGCCAAGTAGCCGACCACGGCGGGGAGGTGCACCCGGCGGGCGGCCCATCCCGCGGCAGCGGCCGCCAGCAGCAGGGCGCCGATCTCCAGGATGGTGGGGGCGGTGATCTCCACGCCGCCGCCCTGTCAGCGCTTGCGGGCGAGCGTCAGACCATCGGCGATGGGCACCATGGCCAGGCTGACCCGCTCGTCGGTGGCGAGCATCCGGTTCAACGCCCGGATGGCGCGCACGGAGGCATTGTCAACCTCGGGATCGGCAACCTCCCCGCCCCAGAACACGTTGTCGATGGCCAGCAGCCCTCCTGACCGAAGCAGCGCGATCATCCGGTCGGCGTAGGCTGGGTAGTTGTCCTTGTCGGCGTCGAGGAAGGCGAAATCGAACGTGCCGGCCTGGCCCTCAAGGACCATCGCGTCCAGGGTGTCCAGCGCTGGGCCCAGCCGCAGCTCGATCTTGTCCGCCACGCCCGCCTGGGCCCAGTAGCGACGCGCGACATCGGTCCATTCGCGGCTGATGTCACAGCAGACCAGGCGCCCGTCGGGCGGCAGGGCGAGGGCCACGGCGACCGACGAGTAGCCCGTGAAGGTGCCCACCTCGAGACATCGCCGCGCGCCCATCAGCTGAACCAGGAGCGCCATGAGGGCGCCCTGCTCGGGCGCGATCTGCATGTCGTGCTCGGGCATCGCTCCGGTCTCGTCCCGGAGCTGTCGGAGGAGGTCCGGCTCTCGGACGCCGACGTCGAGCAGGTAGGTGTGGAGCTCGTCGGGCAGTCCAAGGGTCGCGTTGGCCATGGTCGGGTCAGCCTGGAGCCGAGGGGGCGGTGGGCGCCGGTGGCGCAGCCGCCGGTGGAGGCACGGGGGGTGGTGGGCCAGCGGGTCCGGGCGGCTGCGCTCCCCACGAGGGAGCGGCGGGTGGATGCCGGCGCTGCCACGCTTCGGCCGCCGCGATCATCATCGCGCCCAGGCCCAGGACGATGACGCACAGCTTGACGAGGCCACCGACTCCGGGGATCGAGGTGAGCGCGACCACGATGGCGGCGCCGCCGACCAGGAGCGCGAGCTCCTGCCATCGATTCTGCGCCCAGCCCCGCGCCACCAGCTGACCCAGCGCCAGACCGACCACGGCATCCACCACGAACGCCGCGGCGACCAACAGCGCGAGCGTAGCGACCATCAGGTCGAGCACTCCGGCCCAGATGACGAATCCGGCCAGCGCATCCAGGGTGATCGAAGCCAACGCGACGGCCAGCAGAATCATGAGCAGGATGACGGCGATGACCTGGATGACGTAGCCCACCAAAACGCCGATTCCAAGCCCGATTGACGCCAGGGGCCGACGGCGCAGGGCACCTTCGGACGCCCGGAGCGCGCCAGGAATCAGCCACATGCCGATCGCGCCGAACAGGACCACGGTGAGGAACTGACGGAGGGCGTCGGCAAGGATGCCGGCTGGCGACGAGGGCGCCGCGGCCTCCTCTCCGGTATCGAGCGTCACGTTCTCGGTGCCACCCACCGATCCGGTTCGCGAGTAGGTGGAGGCGCCGCCCAGGATGCTCCCGGCCACGTCACCGGCAACCCGGACCTCGCCCGCTCCAAAGATGAGGTCCTCCCCCACCTGACCCCCGCTCAGGACGTCAAGCTGGCCGGCTCCGGCAACGAGATCCTCGCCGACCGCTCCCGCCACGCTGAGCCGGCCGGCACCTACCCGAGCGTCCCCAGTGACCTCCCCGTTGATCGCCGCCTGGCCCGTCCCGACCAGCAGGTCGCCGTCCACCAGACCGTTGATGACGACCGAGCCGGAGGCGACCACGAGGTCACCCTCGACCGTCCCGTCCACGACGACGTCCCCGCCAAAGAGATACAGGTCGTGCGCCACGACTTCGCCGGCCTCGACGTTGACCGCGTCGCGGGTACGCAGCTTGTCCTCGACGCCGCCGCCGGCAAGCGCCGCGCCAACGGTGGCTGCGAGCAGGGCGAGCACCCCGAGAGTAGCGAGTTGGAGAGGTCGCGATCGCATCGGCTCAGTATCCCAAGGTTGGCCCCGAGGCGGGTTGCGATGGTACCCGGTTGAAACCGCATCCTGAATCTGGTCCGTGGCTCCGCCACCGACTACCCTGCAGCGGTCGGTGCAGCGGGGAGATGCCAAGGATCGGGAGGGTCTCATGAGCCTGGACATGCTCGGCCAGCTGAACTGGCTGGCCGTCATCGTGGGGGCTGCGGTCTACTTCGTATTGGGTGCGCTGTGGTACGCGCCGCCGGTGTTCGGGCGCGCCTGGCAGCGGTCCATCGGGTGGGACCCGGATGCGGCCCCGCCTCAGATGAGGATCGCGACGTACGCGATCCCGGCCGTCGCCTACCTCGTCATGGCCGTGGCCATCGCGATGCTGGCGGCGGCAACCGGCTCGGACAGCCTGGAGAGCGGGCTCATGCTGGGGCTCGTACTCGGAATCGGCTTCGCGCTGGCTCGGACCGCGGTCGACGCCACGTTCACGCCGAACCTCCCGCAGCCGTGGGTCTGGTTCGCGATCACCGGGCTGTACCACGTGGTGGGACTGATCATCGTGGCGGTGGTCGTCTCGGTCTGGGTCTGACGATCAGCTGGCGACCAGCCGAAGACGCAAGCGAAAGAAGCGCCGGATCCGGAACCAACGCAGCAGCAGGCGCTGCACACGGTTGAATGCACGGGAGCCCTCCTCCCAGCCGATCTCCTGCGGGTCGTGGGCCGAATGGCTCGTCCCGTTCCAGCGAACCGTGCAGCCACCGGCCGCCAACACGTTGAGGGGCCACTGGGTGCCCTTCCCGAATGGGATGGGAATGACGAATCCATCCGCAAAGCGTCGGACGACGACCGGGATGGCGTAGGCACGGCCCGACCGTCGGCCCGGGTACTCGATGATCCCCCACAGGGTGAAGTACCGCGTCCCGGACAGGTGCCGGGTGAGCGGCGCGCCCGCGCGCGCGATCAGGCGCAGAAGCGCGGCTGCCATCCTGCAAAGCCTAGTCTTCAATCCCTCGGATCGGCTAGCCGGACCTGATACCGTCCGAGGATGGATTGGATGACGGTCCCACTCCCCGATGGGCGGGAGCTGGACGTGCTGGTCGGCGGGGACCCGGACGGGCTGGGGCTGCTCTTCCAGCACGGCACCCCGGGCGACGCCACGCGCTACGAGGGCTGGTTCACCGATGCGGGCGCCCGCGGCCTCAGAGCGGTGGCCTATAGCCGGCCGGGATACGCGAGCTCCACGCGGAATCCGGGGCGCACCGTGGCATCGGCCATCGACGACATCACGACCCTGCTCGACTACCTGGGCATCGGCCCGTTCGTGACGATCGGCGGATCGGGAGGCGGCCCGCACGCCATCGCGTGCGCCGCGCGGCTGCCGGACCGCTGCCTTGCCAGCGCCGCGCTGGTGACGATCGCGCCGTGGGGAGCCGAGGGGCTGGATTGGTACGCCGGCATGGCCCAGACCAACATCGACGAGTTCGGCGCGGCGCTGAAGGGGGAAGAGGCGCTTCGGGAATGGATGGCCGCCAACGGCGAGGAGTACAGGACCGTGACCGGGCCGGGGTTGGTGGCTGCGCTGAGAGATGCCCTTCCGGCGGCCGACCAGGAGGTCGCCACCGGGGAGTGGGGCGACCAGATGGCCGCGGGTATCCGGCGCGCGCTGGAACGCGGCTTCGATGGCTGGGTGGACGACGACCTGGCCTTCACCCAGCCATGGGGCGTTGACCTGGAAAGCATCCGCGTTCCGGTGCGGATCTGGCAGGGAGAACTCGACCGCCTGGTGCCCTGGGCCCACGGCCCGTGGCTCGCCGAACGCATCCCCGGCGCCGAGTTCCGGCTGGCCGAGGGCCATGGCCACTTCTCGCTGGGCGTGTCTAATAAGACCGACATCCTCGACGACCTGCTTCAAGCGAGCGGAACAGCGCCATAATCGGCCAGGCGAATTGTGTCGGTCGTAGACCGATGCAGGAGGGGTGTACCTCCATGGGGCGGGGAGTTGGTCGGGCGATTTCGTGCGCGGCAGTCGCCGCGACGCTAGTTGCGGGGTGCGCATCCTCGCCGAGCCAAGAAGAACCGTCCCCCTTAGCTTCTGAAGCCACCACGAGCTCGGCGCCAACTGTTCCCTTGGGTGCCGCATACGTGCAATCTGACTTGCAGGTTCGCGCGGATCCAGCGTTGCCCCCGTTTACTGTCATCGAGCCATACAACGCGTACGTCGAACTGGGACAGCCCGTTTACCTCTGGTCGGGTCCCGTTCGGCAAGCGGGCCACGACTGGTATCGGATCCAGTTCACCTACATGGGCAGATGGCCGACGGCCGATGCGCAATCCATCTTCGGCTGGGTGTCAGGCGTCGAAGCCGCCACGGCATTGGTGCCAGCACCGCCTGGTTGTCCGACGGACACCAGCGGCTTTGCAGCGGCGTCGGACGAAGTGCGCCTCAAATGCGCCGGCTCAGCAGAGCTCACTTTGGCCGGCGGAATCATCACGCAGGGCCCGGGTCCACCACCCTACGTCGGTGAGCCAAACTGGCTTAGCGGACAGACCTATTTCCTCATCGGCGGGCAGACCGGCTGGCTCCCGATTCATCTTCGTCACGACGAACGCCTCTGGCGTTTGGCAACCAGCCTGGAGGTCCGTGGCGGGGCAGAGGTACAAGTAGTTGGCCATTTCGATGATCTAGCCGCGCGCGGCTGCACGCTGGAGCCGCGACTCGAAGGCTTCACGGCCATGTCAGCCGCGGAGCAGGAGCAGTGGTGCCGCCAGCGGTTCGTAGTAAGCGACATCGTCGTCGTGGGACAGCCGAGGTGGTCGCCGCAGCCCGGCTGGTCTCCCCCGCCGGGCCTTCAACCCGCCGGCGGCGACGGTTGGAGGTTGCTGGGCTCTGCCAACCAGCCTCAGATCGCAATCGTCCCGGGAGACGCGGTAGACGCCGCCTTGGATCAACAGAGCTACGAGATCCTGTGGTGGGGAATGGGGCTTCCCGGGGACGCACCGCCCATCGACTTCGATCAGGAGATAGTCGCTCGTTTCATTACGGGAGTGAGCGGCACATGCCCCGAGATCGTGTTCGACGGCGTCGGCGTGATTCCCGCTGAACGCTTGGTCTACGGAATGTTCTCGTACCCAGGGGTTCTTCCGACACCTGAGCCGGGCATCACATATGGCTGCACGACGGACTGGCATCCGCACGGCTTCCTGGTAGCGATCTCGCGGGACGCACTGCCGGGCGATCAGTTCACCCTTAGGCTTAGGAGAGACTCAATCTCTGGGGCAGAAGGCGGGACTGGCCTCGAAGAGATTGAGGTGAAGCTGGACGACTAGGGGCGTACGTGCCGCTCGAACAGCTCGACTTCATCTATATGCCCAGCGCGGACGTCGCCGAAGACGTCCGCTACTTCACCGAGGTCCTCGGCGCACGGTTGGTGTTCGCGGTGGAGGGCATGGGAACCCGCGTGGCCATGGTTGAGCTGGGCGAGGGATCTCCGCGACTCCTCCTGGCCGGCCACCTCGAGGGGGAACGGCCGGTCCTGGTGTATCGAGTTGCCAACCTGTCCCAGATCCTCGACGAGCTGGAAGCCGCCGGTTGGGCGCGCGAGGGAACGTTCGAGATTCCGCACGGCCCGGTGTGTTCGTTTCGGGCGCCCGGCGGCCACCGGCTGGCGGTCTATGAGCTGACCCGCCCCGAGGCGGACGACCACTTCGCGGGCCGGCGCGACTTCTAGCCGAGGCTCGTCAACGCCCGAACCGCACCACGACCAGCCGGTCCGCGGCGGACTCCGCACCCCACACCTCCCCGGGTCGGCCCAGCAGTTGGCGCACGTTCGCCGGCTGGCTCTCATGCGGGAAGGTCTCGAACGTCTCGGTCTCCGGATAGAAACGGACGATGGCGTTGGCGCCGAAATCGGTCAGCCAGACGGCATCGGTCTCATCGACGTACACCGCGTAAGCCTGCGGCGCGTCACCAGGCAGCCGCCATTCCTGCCAGCTACCGTCCTCGGGGTCGTAGACCGCAACCTGACCGGCGAACCATTCCGCCACCCAGATCCGACCCTCCGAATCCGACCAGGCGCGCCGCGCGCCGGCGCCGGCGGTGGGCGGATCCAGGACCGTGACCTCCCCGCTGGCCGTGTCCACGGCCCCGAGGTAGCTGCCCGCCAGCGAGCTGTAGTAGATGTCCCCGTCGGGTGTGGCGGTGATCCCGTAGGGTCCCGCCCCGCGCGGAGCGGGAAAGACCCGGATCGCGCCACTCGCCGGATCCAGGCTCCCGTAATAGCCGGCCTGGCCAGTGAACCACAGGACCCCGTTGCCGTCGAAGGCGGCGGTATTGAGGTTGGCGCCAGGCGCGGAGCTCGGGAGCCGATAGATGCTGACCGCGAACGTCTCAGGGTCGACGCGGACGATGGCATTCAGCCCGCTGTCCGTGATCCAGGGCGCGCCGTCGGGGCCCACGATCACGCCATGCGGGGCAGACCCTGGGCCCAATGCCACTTCCCGCACCTGGCCGCTGTCCGGATCCAGCCACCCGAGCTCGCCGCTGGCCTGCGCCGTGTACCACACCCCGCCGTCGGCCGCAGGCGCGACGTCGTGTGGCCCCGACCCGGCCGGGACCGGATAGGTGGTGACCGCGAAGGTGAGCTCGCCCGCCGGCGTCGGCCGCGCGCTCGCGGTGGTCTCCGGACTTTCGGACGGGACCGATGCTGACGCCGGGGCATCACGGGTGGGGGACGCGGAACCCGAACAAGCCGACAGCGCCAGGCACGCGCAGCTCACAACCAGGCGCAACCCGGATCCTCGCTTCATGCTGTGGGTAGGGTACGGGTCAACGCCCGTGTTCACCCGGAGGGCGGGTCAGACAGAACCGGCGATCGCCGGTACTCTGGGGCCTCAAATGATTATTGAGGTCGACGGCCTGGCCAAGAACTTTGGCGAGATCGAAGCCGTCAAGGGCGTGACGTTCGGCGTGGAGCCGGGCGAGATCTTCGGCTTCCTCGGACCTAACGGGGCGGGCAAGACGACCACGATCAACATGCTCTGCACCCTGGTACACCCCACGGCCGGGTCGGCGCGGGTCAACGGCTTCGACGTTCGGCACGAGCGCAGCGAGGTCCGCCGCTCCATCGGTCTGGTCTTCCAGCAGACGACGTTGGACGAATACCTGTCCGCGGAGCAGAACCTGCGGTTCCACGCCTACGCGTACGGCGTCCCGGCCGACCTCCGAGAGCGGCGCATGACCGAGCTGCTGACCATCGTGGACCTGGCGGACCGCCGGAAGGGCAGCGTGCGGACCTACTCCGGGGGCATGAAGCGGCGCCTGGAGATTGCCCGTGGCCTGCTCCATCACCCCAAGGTCCTGTTCTTGGACGAGCCGACCCTGGGACTGGACCCCCAGACCCGCCGCCTGATCTGGGACTACCTCCTCGCGCTCCGCGATCAGGAGGGCCTGACCATTTTCCTGACCACGCACTACATGGACGAGGCGGAGCATTCGGATCGGATCGCGGTCATCGACCACGGGCGGATCGTGGGGCTGGACACGCCGAATGGGCTCAAGCGCTCGGTCGGGGGTGACCTGGTCACCATCGGCGTGGCGGACAGCCAGGCCGCGGCGGTCGAGATCAGCCAGCGATACGGATCCGAGGCCACCCTGCGCGACGGGACCGTGAGCTTCAACGTGGCGCACGGGCCGGAGTTCCTGCCGGAGTTCGTTCGTTCGTTCAGCCAGCCGTTGACGTCGGTCACGGTCCGGCAGCCCACCCTGGACGACGTGTTCCTGCACCTGACCGGGCGCGAGCTTCGCGACTCGGAGCTGGACTCCAAGGAGCAGCTCGTGGCGCGCATGGCGCGCTTCCGCGGGCGCCACGCCGGCCATTGAGCAGGGACCGATGAGCGGGTTGGACCGATGACCGAGATCTTCCGCGGGACCTGGGTGGTCTCCTACCGCGAGCTGCTCCGATTCGTCAACGAACGCTCGCGTCTGGTGGGCTCGTTGGCCCAGCCGCTGATCTTCCTGGTCGTCTTCGGAGCCGGATTCGGGAACCTCATCGGCTCGGTCGCTCCGGGCGTGGATTTCATCCAGTTCATGTACCCCGGGATCATCGCCATGGGCGTGCTCACCACCGCGCTGTTCGCGGGGGTGTCCGTGGTCTGGGACCGCGAATTCGGTTTCCTGCGAGAGCTGCTGGTGGCACCCCTGGGCCGGACCGGGATCGTGCTCGGCAAGGCCCTGGGTGCGTGCGTCGTCGCATTGCTCCAGGTGTTCCTCATGCTCCTCATCGCCCCCATCGTGGGCGTGAGGGTGGATGTCTCGACCGTGCTTCGCCTCGTCCCGATCGTGTTCGTGCTCTCGATCGCGCTCTCGGGGCTCGGCCTGCTGGTCGCCAGCTTCATGCGGTCGCAGCAGGGGTTTCAGCTGCTCATTCAGCTCCTGATCTTTCCGCTCATCTTCCTGGCCGGCGTGTTCTTCCCCATCAACCAGGCCCCCGAATGGCTCCAGGTCATCAGCAAGTTCAACCCGCTGACCTACGGTGTGGATGCCATCCGACAGATCTTCCTGGGCAGCGAGGCGGGAGCCCAGCTGGGCGTGACGGTCATGGGCCACACGATGACCCTCGCCGAGGAAGCGGTCCTGATATCGGTCTTCGCGGTCGCCCTGCTGTCGGTGGCGGCGTGGGCCTTCAACCGACAGGAGTAGGACCGATGCCAGCGCGTTCGAACCGGAGACTGCGACTCATCGCCGATTCGTCGCCGGCGACCGGTCAGGCCATCGGGCCGATCGAGCCAGGCGCGGCCGATGAGGAGGCCCTGGATGCGTACTCACGCATCGTGACCGGGGTCGCCGAGCGCCTCCTGCGCCAGGTCGTCCTGCTCCGGGTGGGCCGCGCCAGCGCGCGTCAGGTTCGGGGCGGTGTCGGGTCCGGCGTGGTGGTCACCCAGGACGGATACATCCTGACCTCGGCCCACGTCCTGGCTGGCGCGCGCGAGGGCGTGGCTGCCTTCTCCGACGGACGCGAACTGCCGATCGAGATCGTGGGCCGCGACCCGCTGTCCGACATGGCGGTCGTCCGAGTCGATGGCGGACGCCTGGAGGCGGCCGAGCTGGGCGACGCCGATCGGCTCAAGGTTGGCCAGCTGGTGGTGGCGGTGGGCTCGCCGCTGGGGCTGGCGGGCTCGGTCACGGCTGGGGTGGTCAGTGCCCTGGGTCGGTCGCTGCCGACCCAGACCGGGAGCGCAACCCGCATCGTGGAGAACGTCATCCAGACCGATGCCGCCCTGAACCCCGGCAACTCCGGCGGGGCGCTGGCGGATGCCAGCGGCCACGTGGTGGGGATCAACACCGCGGTCGCCGCCATCGGTGTGGGGCTGGCCGTGCCCATCAACGCGGCGAGCCGCCGGATCATCGGCGCGCTCATGCGCGACGGCCGCTTCCGCCGCGCCTTCCTGGGCATCGCCGGCATGCGACGGCCGCTTCCGCCGCGCGTGGCGCGGGCCCTGGGGCGGGCCGCCGGCATTGGCCTGACCGAGGTCGTGCCCAACAGCCCGGCGGCGGGGTCGGGGCTGCGCGAGGGCGATCTCATCCTCGACGTCGACGGCCAGGCAGTCGGCGACGCGGGCGACCTCCAACGCCTCATGGTGGGCGAGACGATCGGCAAGCCGCTTCCCCTCCGAGTCCTCCGCCTGGGAGAGCTGCTGGACCTGACCATCGTCCCGGTCGAGCTGCGTCCATGAGCGCCGCCGACCCGTTCCCGCGCGAGCTGTTCGGGGCCCTCGTTCGACGCCTGCCGAAGTACGCGCGCCTGGCCTGGGGCCTCAGTCGGCATCCCAAGGTCCGCGGCAAGCGGCGAGCGGCTCTGGTGGCGGCGGCGGCCTACGTCCTGTCCCCCATCGACCTGGTCCCCGGCTTCATCCCGGTCGCCGGCCAGCTGGACGACGCCGCGGCCGTGCTCATCGGTCTGAGCCTGGCCATGCGCTCCCTCACCCCGGCCGAGCGGCGGGCCGCGCTGGATTCGGCTGGCCTGTCCGATACCGATATCGACGAAGACCTGCGGTCCATTCGCGCCTGTTACGCGTGGATGGCGCGGGCAGGCCTGCGCACGGCGCGTCGCGGGGCGGGGCTGCTGGCGCGTGGCGCCGGGAAGGTCGCCCGCCGGGTCGTGTCAGAGGTCAGCGCGCGGCGGCGCGGCTCCGAAGGAGACGCCGGCTAGGTCAGCGATGCCGAGCCCGGCGCTGGGCCAGTTGAGCGGCGCGCTATTCCAACAGTCTTCCCGCAGGTCCTCGATCCCCTCCCCGCGTGAGCCAGGGTCTGAGCTCGTCGGAGACGAGGGGAACGGGTGCCGGGTCGAGGGTCATCCTGGCGTCACCGTCGCGCGCGACGATGAAGTTGACCTCCATCGCGGGATCCAGATCCGGGAAGTCAGAGCGGTTGTGGGCACCGCGGGTCTCCTCGCGCGCGATCGCTCCTCGCAGAGTCGCTTCGGCGGTGACCAGCATCGCCTCGAGGTCGAGGATGTGAGCCAGGTCGCCCCACCCCTCCTCGCTGGGGCGCACGTCGACGCTCGACAACGTCGAGCGGACCTCGTCGAGCCTCCCGAGCGCCCGCTCCATGTCGTTGGCTTCTCGCACGACGCCGCAGTGGTCCCACATGACGTTGCGGATCTCGCGCTGGAGTGCCCGGCTGAGCTCGGAGCCGTTGTGGATCCTGCTGCTGATTTCGTCGTGTGCCTCCTCAATGACTGCTTTGGAGCGGAGCTGCGTTTCGCGATCCAGCGAGAATCGCGCGGCTGCCTCTCCGGCGCGACGGCCGAAGACGAGTGTCTCTACCAATGAGTTGCCACCCAGTCGATTGGCGCCGTGCAGTCCCGCGGTGCACTCTCCGGCGGCATAGAGTCCGGCAATTTCGGTGGCGTGGGTCGGGGGGTCCACCACGATCCCGCCCATCGAGTAGTGCGCGGTGGGCGCAACCTCCATCGGCTCCTTGGCGATGTCGAGCATCTGATACTCGACGAATTGGCGGTACATGCGGGGCAGCTTTTCCAGGATGACGTCCTTGCCGAGGTGGGTCACGTCGAGGAAGACGCCGCCGTTGGGTCCGCCTCGGCCTTCCTTGATCTCGGTGTAGTTGGCGAGGGCGACGCGGTCGCGGCTGCCCAGCTCCATCCGCTCAGGGTCATACCGCTGCATGAACCGCTCGCCTTCGGAGTTGAACAGCCGACCGCCCTCGCCGCGCACGGCCTCGGTGACCAGGGTTCCGGCTGCCTCCTCCGGCAGCACCATCCCGGTGGGATGGAACTGGACGAGTTCCATGTCCATCAGCCGTGCTCCGGCCTGGAACGCCAGCCACATACCCTCGCCGTAGCTCTCGTCGCGCCGCGAGGAGCTGCGACGCCAGATGCGGGTATGCCCGCCGCCGCACAGCACGACCGCATCGGCTTCATAGACGGTGCGATACCCGGTATGGAGATCGAACGTAAGCGCCCCGAAGCACTGGCTTTCGGCGGTGAGCAATCGCGAGACGTACTGGTCTTCGATCACCGGGATATCGAGCTTCAGCACCTGTTCGGCCAGCGTTGAAAGGACCGCTCGCCCGGTGTAGTCCCCGGCGTAGCAGGTGCGCCGGTACGTGTGGGCGCCAAAGAAGCGCTGGTCAAGCTTGCCGTCGCTGGTGCGGGCAAACGGGCAGCCCCAGCCGGCGAGCTCATTGATGGCCGCCGGTGCCTCACGCGTCATGATCTCCACAACGCGCGGATCGCTCAGGTAATAGCCCTCGCGCATGGTGTCGGCGAAGTGCTGTTGCCACGAGTCCTCGGGGTCGACCGTGCCAAGCGCGGCGTTGATCCCACCCGCAGCCAGCACGGTATGGGCGTCCATTCGGCTCCGCTTGCCGATGGCTATCACCTCGACACCGGACTGACGGGCCGCAATCGCGGCTCTGAGGCCCGCCGCGCCGGTCCCGATGACGAGGACGTTGCACGGCCGCGTGCGGCTGCCTGATCGCGGGCTCATTCGGTCGCCACCTCTGGACTCAGGCCGTGCCGGGCGTCCCTAGCCGATGCCCAGCTCGTCCAGCGAGGCGTCCAGCTCGGCGGGATCGCGATAGACGCGGAACGCTCCGGCCTGGGCCAGCTCGTCCTCCCCGTAGCCGCCGGTCAGCAGGCCAACCGACAGCATCCCGGCCCGCCGCGCGGCGAGCAGGTCCCAGACAGCGTCGCCGACCACGGTCACGTCCCGGATCTCGACCCCCATCCGCTCCTGGCAGGCCAGGAACAGGTCCGGCTCGGGCTTGGCGCGCATGACGTCCCCGCGCTCGACCACGATCACTCCGGGGCCTACGCCCAGCGCTTCGAGCGAGTCATCGATCTCCGGCCGCCGCCCGGAGGTGGCGATCCCGTACGGAACGCCCAGCTCGCCGAGGTGGCGGAGGAGGTCGACTGCCCCCGGCAGGGGCCGCCGCTCGCTCAGCTGTTCGCGGAACAGCTGCCCGTGACGCTTCTGGACGTCCTCGATCTCCCGGTCGCTCAGGGGCCGGCCGAGCTCGCGGGCGACCGCCCGGGTGAAGAGCCCGCCGCTCATTCCCATCCGCCGATGGATCCGCCAGCCCTCGATCGGCATCCCCGCTTCGGCCAGCGCGCGCTGCCAGGCGAAGACGTGTGCATACACCGTGTCGATGAGGGTTCCGTCCAGGTCGAAGATCAGCGACCGCACCGCGACAGGGTAGCCGCGCGCTCGTCGACGCGTCGACGGCGGGTCGGGAAGGGGCCTAGACCCGTGCGGAGTCGACCCGCCGTCGTGTCCGGCGGGGTGGGGTCTCCTCGTGACTGGCGGGGAGGGCGAGCGCCACTGCGCCCAGGGCACCGGTCAGCACCAGCGAGAGTCGGGCGAGCAGCGACGCCGCCAGGGCCGATTCAGCCGGCAGCCCGATACCGATGAAGAGCAGGGCGAGTGCCGCTTCCTGGAATCCAAGGCCGCTGGGCGTGATCGGGATCAGGAGGCTGACCCGGGCGATGGCCACCGCCGCCACCGCGGCCAATGACGCGGCCCCCGGGTCGACCGCCAGGACGAGGCCGTAGGTCAGCCAGATCCCTGCCAGGTGGAAGACCAGGCCCAGCATCAGGCCGATGGCCAGGGCGCCCAGCAGCCCCCGACGATCGCGGGCATCAGGCCCCAGCAGACGATCCCGAAGCGATCGCAGCCGTCCCGAGCCGATGGCGATCACGGCGCCCAGGCCGATGACAACGGCGGACAGTACCAGTGCACCGATCGTAATCCCCACCGTGAACGGCGCCGGGCTGGTTGCCACCACGAGCGCAGCCGCCCCGATGAGGCTGACCGCGAGGTAACTCGTCGCGCGCTGGACCACGATGGGCAGGACGGCGTTCGCGAGGCCCTCCCCCGAGGCGCGCAACGCGATCACCCGGTAGGCGTCGCTCCCGATGTTGGCCGGGGTGAACCCGCCGAGGGCCTGCGCGGCGTAGTACAGCCGGACGGTCGTCCACCACGCGAGCCGCATGCCGACCAGACGCCGTATCAGCTCACGCCAGGTCGCAGCGCCCAGCAGGTGCAGCGAGGAGAGGCCCACCACGGCGAGCACGACCAGCGAAAGGTTTGCGGCCGCCAGCCGGGCCCCGATGGCGGACACGTCTAGGGTCAGGACCAGGCCGACGACGATCGCGATCCCGATCCCCCAGCGGACGAGGTTCCAGCCGCTCACGAGGCGGCCCGCCGTTCCGGGACGGCGCTCCGGATGCGGTCGACCACCGCCGCCGCAGTTGGCTCGACGGGTTCCTCGCCCCGCTCGGCCAGCCAGGTCCGGCACTTGTCCGCGTAGGCGATGGGGATGATCGGCACGCCAGCACGCGACGCAAACACCAGGCTGTGATAGCGCATGCAGACCGCGGCCTCGAGATGGCCGAAGACCGACAGCACCTGAGCGGGGTGCGGCGTGCCCTCGAGGACACGCAGACGGGGCTGGCGGGCCTGGAGCTGCCTTGCCAGCACCAGGTCGTTGTGTCGCGCGACGAACGGGTGCTGGCTCATCGGGATGAAGCAGTACTGGAGCTCGGGGAGGGCATCCATGGCTCCAAGCACGGCATCGACCGCAGCATCGGACGCCTCGCGGTTCACCGCGGTGAGGCTCAGCCCCACGATCGGTTTGCGGGGGTCGACGCCGGCTGACCGCAGGAGCGCTGCTCCCACCGCCGATGGCGCCGCGGGCAGCCAGGCGGAGAGGTCCGGGCCGACCGCGGCATCCACTCCCCACGTCCGGAGGACCTCGGCCGAGCGCCGGTCGCGTACGAGGACCTGAGTAGCGCGACGAGCGAGATGGCGGAGCGCGAGGGCGGTGGGACCGGGCAGGCGCGGGTCGATCCCGACGCCGTGGAGGGCGACCGTCACGCCCAACGCGGACGCCGCCAGCCCGTACGCCGGCAGGGAGCGGCCCAGCAAGCCCATGTCGGTGCCGAACAGCCCCCCGCCCCCGATCAGCAGGGTCCGGTGAGCCCGCAGCCCAGAAATGGCGGCCGAAATCGGGACCGCTCGCACGCGATGGGTCGCCGAGGTCTCGGCCGGCATCCGCGACATCACCGTCACCCGCCTCCCCTCGAGAGTGCGGAGCAGGCTGCTCAGGATCGCCTCGTCCCCGACATTGCGGTAGCCGTACCCACCGACCACGAGGATCGGCTCCGGCAGGCGGTGGGTCGGGTTCGGCTGATTGGTCACCGCCGTACCATCAGCACGTACGGCCCGTAGTCGCGAGCCTGGTGGAAGTTGATGGCCGCCATTCGGGCGCGCCGCGCGTCCAGGCTCGGATCCCGTGCCAGGAGGACCGCCTCGACGCCATATCGGTCGACCAGCTGGGCCGGGTCGAGCCATTGCAGGGTCACGGTGGGCGAGCTGGCGGCGGTGAGGTCGGTGATCAACAGGCGCACCTGGGTCGCGCTGGACTCGATGCGCAGGCCACCATCCGCGGATCGCCGCAGGGCGCCTTCCGTCCCCGCCAGGACGACCCGAAGCGTGGGCTCGCCCGATCCGACCCGGTTGAACGAAATGATGGCCAGGTGCCCGTCGAGCGAGATCTGGCTGGTGCGCATGTTCCCCGTAGGCCGCAGCTCGAGCTCCAAACCAGCCACTGGCAGAGTGGTCGCCACCGACATCTGCAGGTCCAGGACCGATGAGCCCTGGTGGAGGGTCACCTCTTGGCGGTATGTCACGGGAACCGCCTGGCGCTCTCCGGTCCAGTTTGTGGCTACGCGCAGTTCGGCTGGGGACTCGGTCACCTCTCTGCCGGCGGGAGCCAGATTGGTGAGAGTGGCCAGAACGGGATGGGTGGGATCGGGACTCAGGATCCGGGTCTCGCCAGGGACGGCAGTCAGCAGGTCGAGGTACTCCCCGCCGTGGTTCGCCGCGATGACGAGACCACGTGCCGCTTCCTGATCCGCCCCCTCGGCGGTGAGTCGGGCGAAGAAGTACTGGTTGACCAGCGCTCCGTTGCTGCGGAGCAGCGTGTCTGCCGCGAGGCTGCGCTGCCACTCCTCCGCGCGGAAGCTGTAGCGGAACGCGCTGCTGAACAGCGCGGCGCGGCCGGTCAGCCCTTCGATCCACTTGGCTTCGCGGACCGGCGCCAACACGACCGCATGCGGGCTGAGGTTCGCATCGATCCAGGTCGCAGCCTGGCTCAAGCTGGCGACGTCGCGCAGCTGGTAACCCCGCGCCTCGGACTTGAACCGGTCGACGGCCAGCGGCGCGCCGACCACGACCACCAGAACGAGCACAGCCGCAGACCATGCCCGCGCGGTTCCCCGGCGCGTGCCGGCCGCCAGCCAGCCACTGAGGACGCGCACGGCGATCGACAAGGCCCCGGCGGCCCCGACCACGAGTGGCGCCAGGATGGGAGTCGCAAAACGTGGATAGTCGGTGGCGGCTCGGGTCAACACAGCACCCATCAGGACCGTCACCGTTATGGCGGCCCAGGTCCCCAACACGATCCACGGCCCGTGCCGACGCCGGCTCATCTCCGCCACCGACCCGAGGATGACGGCGCTCACGCCCAGGAGGGCCACCGCCGCGGTGGGCAGGTATCCGGTCAGGTTGTCGAGGAGCCGGTCCGGTCCTCGGTAATCGAGGCTCGCCGGATTCCGGATCAGGTCCGTCCCGCCGGGGAGGAGGACCGCGATCCAGAACAGGCCCACACCGGTCAGGACGACCACGAGCGGCGCCAGCCGAGCCAGGCGCGCGCGTCTAGTGGACGCCGCGTGCCGCGCGGCGATG
This sequence comes from Candidatus Limnocylindria bacterium, assembly GCA_044866355.1. GTDB lineage: Bacteria > Chloroflexota > Limnocylindria > QHBO01 > QHBO01 > DASTEQ01. The sequence continues at coordinate 19,101 of JBIOTW010000042.1, forward strand.
ACCGCAATCGCGCAGCCGGTAGGGACCAGGATGTATGCCGTTCCCATATGGGTGATGGCCGCCAGTCCGACGCAACAGGCGCCGACCGTCCACCACAGCCACGCCCGTGGTAACTCGGGGGCATGCGCCGCGCGGAAGTACGCGGCAACGGTGAGCCAGGCAAAGACGATGGCGGTCGCCTGCAGCAGGCCGCCGAATGCAAGCAGGTCCAGGAACTGATCGACGACGACCATGGATAGGACGGTAGCCAGCAGCCCCGCCTGCCGGGAGCGGAACAGGGTCGCGCCTGCGATGTAGGCGCTCACCCCCAGCGCGCACAGGACGAGGACTGCAAAGAGCCGGACGGCGATCAGCGCATCACCCACCGCGCCCACCAGCAACGCGAGAACGTATGGCACAACCGGCGGCACGGCCGCTGCCTCGCGGTAGTCGGGGATGTCCAGTCCGTTGAAGGGTCGGGCTGCCATCAGCCACTGGCCGTAGTCGCCGCTGCCCAACGAGGTCGAGGCCACCACCAGGGCAACACCGGCCAGCACCGTGAGTGTGAGAAGAAGCGGATCGGTCGGGTTGACGCGGGGCAGCCCAACGCGCCCGAAGCGCCCGACGCGCCCAGCGCGTGCCACCCCTGCGGTCAGCGCCATGAGAGCCTCCGCAAGCGCGCCTCGGGACTCTCCTCGGGCCGGGCCACCTGGAGATAGATCCGTTCCATCTCGAGGGCCACCCGATCCCAGTCCCAGCGCTTGGCGGATTCGGTCGCGGCCGCGCGCATGAGGTCCATCCGGAATTGGTCGGACAGGAGTGAGCGCAGCGCGGCGGCCAGCGCGTCGACGGTCGGGTCGCACACCAGCCCATCCACTCCGTCCCGGATGAGGCCCGGCGCCGCGCTGAACGGGCTGCGGATGACGATCGGTACCAGGCCCGCCGCCTGGCCCTCGACCGCGGCGATGCCGAATCCCTCCCGCACCGAGGGCAGGACCAGGATCTGGGACGCCTTGAGCAGGGAGAGCTTTTCGGCCTCGCTGACGTGCCCCAGGAACCAGACCTGTTGCCCCAGGTTCAGCTCCGCGACCTGGGCCTCCAGCCGGCGCCGCTCCGGGCCGTCGCCAATGATCAGGCACCGAAGGGTGGGGAACTCGCCGCGCAGCCGAGCCACCGTATCGATCAGGAGATCGACCCGCTTGTCCTCGATCAGGCGGCCCACGAACACCACGTCGGAGGTGACCAGCGAGCTGTGCGCGGCGGCGAACTGCTCGAGGGGCAGGCCGTTGCCCACGATCTGGATCCGTTCCTCGGCCAGGCCGGCATCGGTCAGTCGGTCGGCCGTGAACGGCGAAACCGCGACCTGCCGGTCACCCAGTCGGACGGACCGGGCCTCGGTCGATCGGGCCACACGGGCCACCCTGCCGCGGTGACCCAGGTACTCCTCCCAGTGCTCGCCCCAGAACTCGTGCCAGGTGGCCACCACCGAAGTCCGTGTGGTGCGCGCGGCGAGCCAGCACCCGTACAGCGGCACGTACGGCGTGGCGGAGCAGTCGATAACGTCGTAGCGCCCGCTCCGGATGGCCGGCACGATTCGGGTCGCGAAGCTCACCGCCTCGCGAACCGTCCGCTTGCCATCGGCCCCGTACATGCGCTCGGGTTTGCCGACCCCGTGCAGGGTGATGCCGTCCCTGCTGACCTCGGGCGGGCCATCCCAGAAGGTCCAGGTGATGTAGTGAACGTCGTGCCGATCGCTGAGCCGCTCGGCCAGCTCGTGAAAGCGCCGCTCCGCACCCCCCATCAGGTACGGATACAGCGCGTCGTAGACGTAGGCGATCTTCAAGCGTCGCCGGTAACGGTCGTTCACGGCGGGTCGATGGTCACGACCAGGAATGCGGCCATCCCCAGCTCGGCGCCCACGATGAGCAGGGTCTGCGCCAGCGAGGCCAGCTGGAGACCGATGGGGTGGTGCATGCCCGAGGCCCATACCCAGAACAGGCCCGCGTCCAGCGCGGCTCCGACGAGGAACATGAAGGCCGCTGCGGCCAGCACGCCCTCCAGCCGGAAGAGGCGCCGGTAGAGCCGGACCAGCCGGTCCTCGTGGAGCAGCCCCATCGAAACGCCGTGGAGCTTGGCGATCATGCCCAGCAGCAGGGCATTGGCCCCGATGGCGAGGAAGATCGTCGCCGCGAACACTGGCTGCCAGGTCAGCGAGCCGACCTCCACGCCCACCGGGGCGGCGAACGAGATGACGAAGGTGCCCACGCCCAGCAGGCTCAGCGCCAGGCCGGGCAGGATGAACAGGAAGTCGGGAGCCGCCAGGAGCAGGAAGCGCAGGTGGCGCCAGCCATCCCGGACCGTGCTCAGCTTGCTCTCCCCACGCCGCGTTCCGTATGGCGCTGGGACCTCGGTGATCTTCAGGCCGGCGCGAGCGGCCCGCACGATCATCTCCGAGGCGAACTCCATCCCCCGGGAGCGGAGCCGAAGCCGCTCTGCCAGGTTGCCCTTGAAGGCCCGGAGGCCGCTCTGGCTGTCCCCGATGTCAGCCCCGATGAAGAGGCGGATCAGGAAGTTGATGATCGGGCTGCCGATGTACCGATGCGCCCACGGCATGGCCCCCTCCTGGATCCCGCCCGCGAACCGGTTGCCGAGGACGAGATCGGCTCCGTGATTCAGTGGCTCCAGGAGTGGGGTCAAGTTGCTGAAGTCGTACGTGTCGTCGGAGTCCCCCATCACGATGAACTCCCCGCGCGCCTCGGCGAATCCGCGCTGGTACGCCTGCCCGTAGCCGGGCGTCGGCTCCTGGACGACGCGGGCGCCCGCGCGCGAGGCGACTTCGATCGAGCGATCGGTCGACCCGTTGTCGACGACGATCACCTCCCCCTGAAACCCCGACGTGGACAGCCACCCGCGCGCCTTGGTGACGCACACGCCCACCGTCTCCTCCTCGTTGAGGCAGGGCATGACGATGGATACGGTGGGTCCGGATACCTTGAAGTTGACGGCCACGGTCGGGCACCCCCCGGGGCTGGGATAACGGCGGTGGCGCCCTGGAGGGCGCCACCCGGTTTGCGAGACTCGGTCGCTCAGCGCGAGCGCTGGACTACGGGCAATCCCCGTACTCGACGTCGACTTCGACGTCGCCATGGGCCAGGTGCGCAGGCAACGCGTTCACCGAGACCGAGATTTCCACGAACTTGTGGTTGGCCCAGTGGCACACGTCCACTTTCCCGGCATTACCGACGGCCAGGGCGCTGGCGGAGAAGGCGATCATGACGATCACGGGCACCAGGAGGGCGAGCAAGACTCGCTTCAGGCGGTTGAACAACAGGACCTCCTTTCCGCTTCGATCGATGGCCAACCTAGCAGCGCCCAACGACCGCGGACAACCCTGACGACGGCCGTACCTTTTTGCCCTAGGCCATCGGTCGCGGG
>JBIOTW010000043.1:0-13768 GCA_044866355.1 Candidatus Limnocylindria bacterium
CCCTTGAGGCTCAAATCACAGGAGGCGCGACCCGCATGACCCGCCTCGCCCAGCCGCCCACGACCGACAAGTCGACTCGGCCGGAGTTGGAACGCGTCAACCATTGGATCGGCGGCAAGCGCGTGCCTGGCACGTCGGGTCGCCAGGGACCGGTCTACAACCCCGCCACCGGGGAGCTGGCGCGGGAGGTCGACTTCGCATCGGTCGAGGAGGTGGATGCCGCGGTCGCGGCGGCCAAGGCGGCCTTCCCGGCCTGGCGGGCCACGTCGCTGAGCCGCAGGACGGAAATCCTGTTCCGAATGCGGAACCTCGTCGACCAGCATCGGGCCGACATCGCCGCGTTCCTCACCGCCGAGCACGGCAAGGTGCACACCGACGCCATGGGCGAGGTGGCCCGCGGCCTGGAGAACCTCGAGTTCGCGACGGGCGTCCCGCAGCTGCTCAAGGGCTCGTTCAGCGAGCAGGTCTCGACCGGGATCGACGTGTACCAGATCCGCCAGCCGCTGGGCGTGGCCGCCGGCATCACGCCGTTCAACTTCCCGGCCATGGTCCCGATGTGGATGTTCGCCAACGCCATCGCGTGTGGGAACACGTTCGTCCTGAAGCCGTCGGAGAAGGACCCGTCCGCATCGGTGTACATCGGGGAGCTGCTTCAGGAGGCCGGCGTTCCGGACGGCGTGTTCAACGTCGTGCACGGCGACAAGGTCGCCGTTGACCGCATCCTCGAGCACCCGGATATCGCATCGGTCAGCTTCGTGGGCTCCACCCCGGTGGCCCGCCACATCTACGAGACCGGCACGCGCCACGGCAAGCGGGTCCAGGCCCTGGGTGGCGCCAAGAACCACATGGTCGTCCTGCCCGACGCCGATGTCGACATGGCCGCCGATGCCGCCGTATCGGCTTCATACGGCAGCGCCGGCGAGCGATGCATGGCCATCGCGGTGGTGGTGGCGGTGGGTGACGTGGCCGAGCCCCTGCTGGAGGCCATCAAGCTCCGCCTGCCTCGGATCAAGGTCGCGCCCGGTGACGAGCCAGGCGCCGAGATGGGCCCGCTCATCACCCGCGAGCATCGCGACAAGGTCGCGTCGTACCTCGATAGCGGCCCGGCCCAGGGAGCGGAGCTGGTGGTGGACGGTCGCGAGCACCCGCTGTACCAGGATGGCAAGGGCTTCTTCCTGGGCGTGTCGGTCCTCGACAAGGTGCGGCCCGACATGGACTGCTACCGCAACGAGGTCTTCGGCCCGGTGATGGAGATCGTCCGCGCCGAGAGCTATACCGAAGCGGTGGGCCTGATCAACGACAACCCCTACGCCAACGGCACCGCCATCTTCACCCGGGACGGCGGGGCGGCCCGCCAGTTCCAGTTCGACATCGACGTCGGAATGGTGGGCATCAACGTCCCGATCCCGGTTCCGGTGGCGTACTACTCGTTCGGCGGCTGGCGGAACTCGCTGTTCGGGGACCTGCACATGTACGGCCCCGAGGGCATCCAGTTCTACACCCGCGCCAAGGTGGTCACCGCCCGCTGGCCCGACCCGGGCACCAGCAAGGTCGACCTCGGCTTCCCGCGCACCCGCTAGCCAGCCGCCTCCCGTGAGCGACTCGGGGAAGCGCCACTTCGAGACGCTCGCCGTCCACGCCGGGTTCGAATCGGATCCCACCACCGGAGCAGTCGTCCCCGCCATCCAGCAGGCCGCAACCTTCGAGCAGGACGCGGTCGGCAGCCCACGCTCGGGGTACGAGTACGGGCGCACCGGCAACCCCACCCGGGAAGCCCTCGAGCGCGCGGTCGCCGAGCTGGAGGGCGCGGCGCACGGGGTCGCGTTCGCGTCGGGCATGGCGGCCACTCAGAACCTGCTGTACCTGCTGGAGCCGGGGCAGCGCCTCCTCCTCGGCGACGACGTGTACGGCGGCACCTGGCGCCTTGCGCAGAAGGTCTGGAGCCGATACGGGATCCACGTCGACGTGGTGGACCTCCGTGACCTGGACGCAGTCGCCTTCGCCCTGACCGATAAGACCCGGATGGTCTGGCTGGAGAGCCCGACCAACCCACTCCTGAAGGTGGTGGACATCAGCGCCGTGGCGCGGCTGGCGGCCACCGCCGGCGCGATGACCGTGGTGGACAACACGTTCGCCACGCCGTATCTCCAGCGACCGCTGGAGCTGGGGGCCGACGTGGCCCTTCATTCGGCCACCAAGTACCTCGGCGGTCACTCAGACGTGGTGAGCGGCGTAGTGGCCACCCGGTCAGCCGAGGTGGCCGAGCAGCTCCGCTTCCACCAGAACGCGGCAGGAGCGGTGCCCAGCCCGTTCGACTGCTGGCTCGTGCTGCGCGGCCTGCGCACGTTGGCGATCCGCATGGATCGAGCCTGCGCCAACGCCTCGCTCCTGGCCGACTGGCTGACCGGCCGACAGGAGGTCAGCGCGGTCCATTACCCGGGCCTGCCCAACCATCCGCAGCGCGACCTGGTCGAACGCCAGATGCGACTCCCCGGCGCCATGCTCTCGTTCCAGCTGGCCGGGGGCGCGGACGCAGCCAAACGGGTTGCCGGCGCCACCCGCGTCTTCACCCTTGCGGAATCGCTGGGCGCGGTGGAGTCCCTGGTTGAAGTGCCGGCGGTGATGACGCATGCGTCGGTGGCCGGGTCGCCGCTCGAGGTGCCCGCCGACCTGGTGCGACTGTCGGTGGGGATCGAGGCGGCCGAGGACCTGGTCGCCGACCTGGAGCAGGCGCTGACCGCCGGCTGAGCGCCGGCTCAGCGGCTCGGGACCCATGCGGCGCGATCCGGATCCGAACCCGAACGGCCCCACGGAGGTGGTCGAGACCGACTCCGGAGAGCTGGTGGAGCGGCTCTCGACCGGCACCGCCACCCTGCTCCTCATCTGGCTCGTTGTCATCGGCGCGGGCAGCGCGCTCCTGGCGGCCTGGGTGGTCGCCGCCGTGGTCCTCGGGGAGCGGCTTGGAGTGGGGGCGCTCTTCAGCGATTTCGGGTTCTACGTCGCTCTGTACGGCGCCACCGGCCCCACCGTGCTGTGGCTGTCGGGCCGCGCCCAGGGCCACTCCGTGGCGTGGTTCGTGGCGACCGCGGCCCGCATCGGTCTGTTCATGGCCGTCCTGACCATCGTCTTCGGAAGCCTGGTGACCTTCATGCTGGGCGCGGGGATCGAACAGGGGACCTTGACGTTGGGCGCCGCCGTCCTGGTGGCCACCCTCGCTATCAGCGTCCTGTGGGGCCTGGCGACGTGGGCCGCGGATCGCTGGATCGCCCGGGCCCGCGTCGGCTAGTCGCGTGGGTGGAGGCGCCCGGGTTCGCTAGAGGCGCAACGGCTTGGTCGAAGCCACGATGGCGCTTGGATCCTCGCGCCAGATCTCGGGCTGGACGTCGATGTAGAGCTCGATCTCGTTGCCGTCCGGATCGGTGATGTACACGCTGTGGGTGACGGTGTGGTCGGCCATCCCGGTGATCGAGACGTTCTCCCGCCGGAGCGTGTCGATCACGTCGCGGAGTTCGTCATCGGTCTCGCCGACCTTGAGCCCGAAGTGGTACAGGCCCACCCGTCGGCCGGGTGGGACCGGGGCCGCCGACGGCCCGACCTCCAGCAACAGGAGCTCATGGTGGGTGCGGCCGGACGAGAACATGGCCGCCATGTCGCCCATCTCCGCCACCTGCTTCCAGCCCAGGACGTCCCGGTAGAAATGCCGCGACCGCTCGAGGTCGCCGACGTACAGGACAATGTGCCCCAGCTCCTTGACTTCCATGCTCAGACCTCCCACTTCCGCAGCGTGTCGGCCACCTCCACCGGACCCTCGTAGGTGGTCGAGGCCTGGCTGACGGCCCACGAGCCGCCGTCCGAGTTGACCGGCAGGTGGGTCAGCACCATCCGTCCCACGCCACCCTTCTGCGCCACGTCGCCGGCCTCGGTGGGAAGCAGGTGCCCGCGCCGCTCCGGTGGCTGAGCGTCATCGGCCAATGTGCGCAGTGCGGCTTCGCAGATGAACAGGTCGGCCCGATCGGCCAGGGTGTCCAGGGTCGGGGTCGGGGCGCTGTCCGCCGAATAGGCGATCGTTCGGCCGCCGTCCTCGCCTACGCCTCGCGCCTCCATCCGGAACCCCCAGGTCGGGACGAAGTGGACGGTGGGGGTGGGCTCGAACCGCAGGTCGCGGATGTTGAGGGGCGAGACTCCGTCATGCTCGACGAACGCGAAGCTGCGCGCGAAGTAATCAGGCAGCCCGGCCCCGATGGCCACGTGCTCCATCTGCTCAGTCGCGCCCGGCGGGAGGTAGACCAGCAGCTTGGGGTTGGCCTCGTCCTTCCACGGGAACGAGTAGCGCAGGGTGACCAGGTCGAGGAAGTGATCGGTGTGCATGTGGCTGATGACGATGGCGTCCAGCTCGGATGGATTGCACAGCCGCAGCAGCTGGGCCACGGTGCCCGGACCGATGTCGACCATGACCCGGCTCCTGCCCCCCTCCACCAGGTAGCCGGCGCAGGCTTCGCCCGGGTTGGGGACGGCGGGCGAGCGCCCGAGGGTCGTGAAGCGCACGGATCCGGGGTGCGCTCAGCGGGACTCGATCGGAACGTACTCGCGCGCCGGCACGCCGGTGTACACCTGGCGCGGGCGGGCGATCTTGGTCTCGGGGTCCTCGATCATCTCCTTCCACTGGGCGATCCAACCAGGCAATCGGCCCATGGCGAACAGGGCGGTGAACATGCTCTTGGGGAAGCCGATGGCGCGGTAGATGAGGCCGGAATAGAAGTCGACATTGGGGTAGAGGCGGCGCTCGATGAAGTACTCGTCGCTGAGAGCGGTGTCCTCCAGGCGCTTGGCGATCTCGAACAGCTCCCCGTCGGCCCCAAGGGCGGCCAGGACCCGGTCGGCGGTGGCCTTGATGAGCTTGGCCCGCGGGTCGAAGTTGCGGTACACCGGATGCCCGAAGCCGGGCAGCTTGAATCGGTCCTCGGGATCCTTGGCCTTGGCCACCCATTTCTCGACGTTGCCGCCGTCGGCCGCGATGCGCTCCAGGGTCTTGATCACCGCTTCGTTGGCGCCGCCGTGGAGCGGCCCCCACAGGGCGCTCATTCCGGCGCTGATGCAGGAATACAGGTTCCCCTGGCCGCTGCCCACGTTGCGGACGGTGGCGGTGGACAGGTTCTGCTCGTGGTCGGCGTGCATGACCAGCAGCTGCTCCAGGGCGGCGCTGACCACCGAGCTGACCTGATACGGCTCGGCCGGGACGGCGAACATCATGTTCAGGAAGTTCGGGACGTAGTCCAGGTCGTTGCGCGGGTAGACGTACGGCTGGCCGATGCTCTTCTTGTAGGCCCACGCCGCCAGGGTCGGGGCCTTGGCGATGAGGCGTCGGATGGTGATTTCCACCGCGGTCCGGTTGAACGGGTCGTGGCTGTCCTGATAGAAGGTCGACAGTCCCACGGTGCCCGAAGCCAGGACCGCCATGGGGTGGGCGTCATACGGGAATGAGTCGAAGAAGCGCCGCATCTCCTCGTGGATGAGCGTGTGGTGGACGATGTCGTCCAGCCAGACGGCGTACTCGCGCTCGGTGGGCAGCTCCCCGTAGATCAGGAGGTAGGCCGTCTCCAGGAAGCTGGACCGCGCCGCGATCTGCTCGATCGGGTAGCCCCGATAGCGCAGGACTCCGGCCTCCCCGTCGAGGAAGGTGATGGCGGAGGTGGAAGCCGCCGTGTTCTTGTAGCCGGGGTCGAGGGTGATCAGTCCGGTCTCGGACCGCAATTGGCCGATGTCGATCGCGTCATCGCCCTCGTGCCCGCGCACGATGGGCATCTCCACGACCTGGTCACTGATGCGGACCGATGCCTGGTCCGGGCGGGTCAGGGTCTCGCCGCCGCTGCGACCGTCTGTCAGCCCGTCGGCGCTCACGCGGCCAGCGCTCCGACCGCGTCGCGCTCCTCGATCAGCTCGTTGAGGGTCGTGTTGATCCGCTCGGCGGCCCATGCGTCGTGCTGGATGCCCTGCACGATCTCCACCTGGCCCGGCGCGATGCCGCGCAGCGGGTAGCCGAACACGATCCCAGCTGGCACCGCGTAGGCCGTGCCGTCACCGGGGGAAGGCACCGCGCCGGAAAAGATCTGCCCGGTGGGGCGGGCGATGTTGCGCACCGTCTCGATCACCGCATTCGCGGCCGAAGCCGCGGACGAGGCTCCGCGGGCCGCGATGATGGCCGCTCCCCGTTGCTGGACGGCGGTGATGAACTCGCCGCGCAGCCATTCATCGTCGTTGATGACCTCCGCCGCGGCCCGACCGCCGATGTTGGCGTGGAAAGCATCGGGGAACTGGGTCGAGGAATGGTTGCCCCAGATCACGAGGTCGCGCACCTCGGCCACGCGGGCGCCCGCCCGACGGGCCAGCAGGGCCCGGCCCCGCGTCTCGTCCAGCATCGTCATGGCGAACCACCGGTCTCGGGGGATGGCGGGCGCCGCCGCGGATGCGATCAGGCAGTTGGTGTTGCATGGATTGCCGACCACCAAGACCCGGACGTCACCCGCGGCATTGGCAGCCAGGGATCGGCCCTGGGCCGCGAAGATCCCGGCGTTGATGCCCAGCAGGTCGCTGCGCTCCATGCCCGCCTTGCGCGGGACCGCCCCCACCAGCAGCGCCCAGTTCACCCCCTTGAACGCCTCGTCCGCCTGGGCGGTGGTGACCACCCCGCGCAGGAGGGGGAATGCGCAGTCCTCCAGCTCCATGGCCACCCCTTCCAGGGAAGGCAGGGCCGCCTCGAGCTCCAGCAGGCGCAGCTCGACGCTGGTCTGGGGTCCGAACATCTGGCCCGATGCGATCCGGAACACGAGCGCGTAGCCGATCTGGCCGGCCGCGCCGGTCACCGCCACCGTCACATGCTGATCGGGCATCAATTCTCCTTGCGAGAGCCGAGTGTAGCCCCCACCGCCTGCCGTCGTCCGGACCCGTCAGCCCCGCGCAACGAAATCCCGGACCGCCACCGCGATCTCGTCCCGGACCCTGCGGAAGGCGGCCATCCGTGCGTCGGCATCACCGGGCACGACGGATGGGTCGTCGAACGCCCACCGCTCGACGCGCTTGGCCCCCGGGATCCAGGGACAGGCCTCGCACCCCTCCTCGCAGACGGGGATCAGCGTGTCCCAAGACTGCCCGAGGTAGCGATCCACGGTCTTGCTCGCCTGGTGGCTGATGTCGATCCCGAGCTCACGCATGACCGCGATCGCCTCTGGTCGGAGCGCGGTGGCCTCCATGCCAGCCGAGTGCGCCTCGAAGCGGCCCCCTCCCCACGCGCGGCGCATGGCCTCGGCCATCTGGGAGCGTGCCGAGTTGTGCTGGCACAGGAAGAGGACGCGCTGGGCCTGTTGAGCCGCTGTCATTTTCAAAGCGTATCGCCGATCAAGGGGGATCGCTGGGGAAAGGGTGTGGACAATCGTCAACACAGCTTCCAAAGTCGGGGAAAAGCCGATTGCCTGCCCCTTGACCGGCGGCTAACGTTACCGGCGTCCCGAAGGGGCAGCCAGCGTGCCGTCGAGTCACATCAACGGCCCGAGGGCGGTTCCTTCGGGACCTTCGTTTTCCGTGCCCACCCAATCGCAGACCCGTCTCAAGGTGACCACGCCCCTGCTCACAGGACTTCGTGACATCGTGCAGCACGTTAGCGCGATAGCACGAACGACTGTGATATGCGCGAGGCCAGGCTTCCTTTCCGGCGCCGCGACCCGGTGAGCGGCCCCTGGATTACGCTCCGGACGAGGGCGGGAACGTTCCGAACTGGCGATCGCCGGCATCGCCCAGGCCCGGCATGATGTAGCCGCGTTCGTTGAGCTGGCGGTCCACCGCGGCGACGTGGATCTCGACGTCCGGGTGTGCCGCGTTCAAGGTGGCAATCCCCTCGGGCGCCGCGATCAGCGACACCTGCTTGATGCGAATGGCGCCCCATGCCTTGAGGATGTCCACCGTCGCGGCGCTGGACCCACCGGTCGCGAGCATCGGGTCCAGGATCAGGCACACCTGCACCGTGGCCGCGTCGGGCAGCTTGTTGTAGTACTCGACCGGTTTCAGCGTCCGCTCGTCACGGTAGAGGCCGATGTGCCACACCTCAGCCATGGGCATCAGCTCCAGCATGGCCTCGACCATGCCCAGGCCGGCCCGCAGGACCGGCACCAGCCCGACCTTGGTCTCCAGGCGGGCGCCATCCATCGGCTCCAGTGGCGTATCCAGCCGATATGGCTCCGTGCTCAGGTCGGCCATGGCCTCGTATCCGAGGAGCCACGACAGCTCCCGAACCAGCTCGCGGAACGTCTTGGGGTCCGTCCCGCGATCACGGAGGAGCGAAAGCTTGTGTGCCACCAACGGGTGGGTTGAAACGTGAACGGCGGGGTTCGGAGGTTCGGGCATCGGCGGCGATTCTAGCCCCGCTGGGACGCCGCGGAGGTTTCGGGCGGCGGGCTACCCGACTTCGCGCGGGGCTGATACGCTATTCATCCCAGATCCCCGCGTGCGCGCGCCCAGCGTGCCCGCCGGCCCGCACCGAGAGGATGTGTATCTATGGTATTTGGCAAACGTGACCCACGAGGCGACACACCGCAGGAAGAGTTGATTGGATCGCTGTACGACATGAGCAACGAGCCATCGGGGACTTCCCCCACCGATTCCCGCCGAGAACCGAGCGAAGGCATCCTCGATTCCCACGCCCGCTTCAACGGCAAGTTTGTCAGCGACCGTGACCTCCGCATCGATGGCGAGGCGCAGGGGGAGATCGAGTGCCAGGGGACCCTGGTCCTGAGCCCACAGGCTCGGGTGCGCGCCAGCATCAAGGCCCACAACGTCGTCATCAACGGCGACTACGAGGGCAACGTGGAATCGGGCGGACGCTTTGAGATTGGTTCCACTGGACGGGTCAAGGGGGAGATCAAGACCCAGGTCCTGGTCATCAAGGAAGGCGCCTTCTTCGAGGGTGCGGTCCTGATGGCCCGCAAGGCACCGCCGGAGGGCGCACCGGCTCCCGCTCCGGCAGCCACTGTACCAAGCGCATCCACGTCCAAGTCGGGGAGCGGCGGGACGGCCTCATCGGCCTCCGCCGACTCCGCCAAGGCCGCGGCCGCTGCAGCGGCGGCGGACGAGGATGACGCCCTATTCTCAAAGGAGATCATCGACGAGCCGGCCGGCGTCGCGAGCGGCAGCCGGCAGCCCACCGGTCCCGGCGACGCCACCCGGTAGTCCCGCTCTCCTGGTCGAGGTCACCCGGGGAGGCCGGGTCGAGTCTCGGCACCGTGGGTCGATTGCCATCGTCGACGGCAACGGCGCCCGCATCGCCCATATGGGCGACCCTGACGAAGCCACCTTCTTCCGCTCGTCCGCCAAGCCGTTTCAGCTGGCGCCCTTCGTCGCGTCGGGTCATTTCGACGCGTACGACTTTCCCGATCCGATACAGACCATGGCCGTCATGGCCGCCAGCCACGCCGGGGAGGACCGCCACGTCCGCCTGGTCCAGGGCGCGTTGCGGGCCGGTGGCCTGACGCGATCCGCCCTCCAGTGCGGAACCCACACCCCATTCGACGCCGAGACGGCCCAGCGCCTGGCGCGCGACGGCGAGCCACCGACTGAGCTGCGTCACAACTGCTCGGGCAAGCATGCCGCCATGGTGCTCCACGCCAAGGCCGCCGGCTGGGACGTGGACACCTACTGGCAGCCCGACCATCCCATCCAACAGCTCGCGCGCGAGACGGTGTCTGCGGTGTCGGGCGTGCCGGCGCGGCGCATCGCGACCGCGACCGATGGCTGCGGGGTGGTCAGCTTCGCGGTGCCCCTCTCCGCCATCGCGCGCTCGTATGCGCGGCTGGCCGATCCATCCGACCTGACCGATGGCTCGCTGCGCGAGGCGCTGACGCGCATTCGTGACGCCATGCTGGCCCATCCCGAGCTCGTCTCCGGCGAGCGACGCCAGTTCGACACCGACCTGATGCGCGCTGCGCCGGGCCGGTTGGTGGCCAAGGGCGGGGCCGAGGGCCTGAGGAGTGTGGGCGTCCTGCCCGGCGCGCTCGGCCCGGACTCCGCCGCGGTCGGCGTGGCGGTGAAGGTGGAGGACGGCGACGCGTCCCGTCGCGCCGGCGCGGCCGCCGCCTGTGAGGCGCTTCACCAGCTGGAGGCCCTGGGAGAGGTGGAGCTGACCCAGCTCAGCACCTACGCCGCCGCCGAGATCCGCGATTTGGCCCGTGGCGAAGTCGTCGGGGAGGTCCGCCCCGCCTTCACGCTTGACCGCTGACAGGCGTGGCTTCGTCGCGCTGGCGGTCGCGCTCGTCATCGCCGCGGCGTGCAGCGTGACACCCGAACAAAGCCCCTCGCCGATGGGCCTGCGCTACGTGGCATTGGGCGACTCCTACACCATCGGCACATCGGTCTCGTCGGCTGACAGCTGGCCCAGCCAGTTGGTGGAGCGGCTGGGTGGGCGCCTGGAGCTGGTGGCGAATCTCGGGGTCAACGGGTACAGCAGCGCAGACCTGGTCGCGGCCGAGCTCCCCGCCCTGCCAGACCTTGATCCGGAGTTCGTGACGGTTCAGATCGGGGTCAACGACGTCGTCCGCGGCGTTCCCGAGGCTACCTATTCGGAGAACGTCACCTACATCCTGGACGCGTTGCTCGAGCGCCTGCCGCCCAACCGCATCCTGGCCGTGGCCACGCCCGACTACACCCTCACCCCGATGGGCGGCTCGTTCGGCAACCGGGCGCAGCAGAGCGCGGAGATTGCTGCGTTCAACGACGTGTTTCAGGAAGCGGCCCGTGAGCGCGGGATCGCCTTCGTCCCGGACGTCTTCGAGATCTCACGCCGGGTCGCGTCGGATCTTTCGCTGGTGGCCTCCGACGGCCTCCACCCCAGCGGGACGCAGTACGCGTTGTGGGTCGATGCCATCCAACCCGTGGTCGAGGAGCTGCTGGCCCCTCGCTGATTTGCTGGTGGGCGCGACGGACCCTGAGCGCTGTCACAACATTTCGTGACATCGTGCAGCACGATAGCGCGATAGCACGAATGTCTGTGACACGTGCCATATCACGGTCTTGACCAGGGCTCAGACGCTACACGGGCGGTACCATCGCGGAGCCCATGAGCACGTCGCCCGCTCCCAGCCCCGACAAGGCACCGATCCGGGTTCGGATGGCGCCAAGCCCCACCGGGCCGCTGCACATCGGCACCGCGCGGACCAGCCTGTACAACTACCTGTTCGCGCGCGCGTCGGGCGGGACGTTCGTGCTCCGCATCGAAGACACGGATCTGGCTCGCAGCACGCCCGAGTTCGAGCACGACATCCTCGACAACCTGCACTGGCTGGGGATCACCTGGGACGAGGGGCCGCAGACGGCCGGCGGCGAGGACATCGGACCGTTCGGGCCCTACCGCCAGAGCCTGCGCATGGACCGATACGCCGCCGAGGCGGATCGGCTCCTCAAGAGCGGTGCCGCCTATCACTGCTGGTGCACCCCCGAGGAGCTCGACGCCGTCCGCCGTGAGCAGCAGGCCAGCGGGGAAGCCCCCCGCTACAACGGTCGCTGCCTGTCCCTGACCGATGCCGAACGGGACGCCTTCGTGGCCGAGGGGCGCCGTCCGGCGGTGCGCTTCAAGGTCCCGCCGGAGACGGTCCGCTTCGACGACCTGATTCGTGGCGAGGTGGAGTTCGACAACGCCCTGCTGGGGGACTTCGTGATCGTGCGGGCCGATGGCGGGCCGCTGTACCACTTCGTGGTGGTCATCGACGACGAGCAGATGGAGATCAGCCACGTCATCCGGGGCGAGGACCACCTGTCCAACACGCCCAAGCACATCGCGCTCATTCGGGCCCTGGGCTACCGGGAGCCGATCTTCGGGCACATCCCGCTCATCCTGAATCCCGATCGGTCGAAGATGAGCAAGCGCAAGTCGCAGACTGCGATCAGTGACTACCGGGCGCAGGGGTACCTGCCCGAAGCCATGGTCAACTTCCTCGCGTTCCTGGGCTGGTCACCGGGGACCGAGGAGGAGATCTTCAGCCTGGACGAGCTTGCCGCCCGGTTCGAGATCGGGGAGGTCCACAAGGCGGGGGCCGTCTTCGACCACGACCGGCTGGACTTCCTGAACGGGGTCTATATCCGCTCCCTGCCCGACGCCGACCTGGCATTGCGCCTCCGCCCCCTGCTGCCCGAAGCGATCTCCGATGCAACGCTGGCCGGGCTGGTGCCGCTCGTGCGCGAGCGGATGGTTCGCCTGACCGATGCGGTGGAGCTGTCTGCGTTCCTGGCCGAGGACGACGAGGTGGTGGCCGGCTGGTGGAGCGTGGACGACCTCGTTCCCAAGGGACGCGATCTGGCTGAGGTCGCCGGGGCGCTGGGTGTGGCGCGCGATGCCCTGGCCGCCTGCGGGGAGTGGTCGGCCGACGAGCTTGAGGCCGCCGCACGAGGCGCCGCCGGAGAGCTGGGCTGGAAGGCCGGCGACTTCTTCCGTCCCATCCGTCTGGCAGTGACGGGGAAGCCCATCTCACCGCCCCTTTTCGGCTCCATGGTCCTGCTGGGCCGCGAGCGGACCCTCGCCCGCCTGGACGGGGCGTTGGAGCGGCTGCGGGCCGTGGCACCCGCATGACGGCCATGGTCGCGTGTCCCTCATGCGGAGCCGCCAACCTGCCGGGCTCGCGCTTCTGCTCGAACTGCGCCGCGCCCCTGGAGGCGGCGGCGCCGGCCGCGGCCGAGAGCCGCAAGACGGTCACGGTCCTGTTCTGCGACGCCACGTCCTCCACGGCCCTCGGGGAGAGGCTTGATCCGGAGTCCCTCCGCAACCTCATGAGCCGCTACTTCGACGTCATGCGCGAGGTCATCGAGTTCCACGGTGGCGTGGTCGAGAAGTTCATCGGCGACGCGGTCATGGCCGTGTTCGGGGTTCCCGTTGTACACGAGGACGATGCGTTGCGGGCCTGCCGCGCGGCGGTCGAAATCCGGGACCGGCTCGCCGCCCTTGACATCGAGATTCGGGCGGACCGAGGAGCCACCGTCGAATGGCGGATGGGCATCAACACGGGTGAGGTGGTGGCCGGGGACGCCAGCGCCGGCCAGCGGATCGTGACCGGAGACGCCGTCAACGTGGCGGCTCGACTGGAGGCGGCGGCGGCGCCGGGGGAAATCCTGCTGGGCGCGGATACCCACGTCCTCGTTCGAGTTGCCGTCACGGCGGAGGTGGTCGAGCCGCTGACCTTGAAAGGCAAGGCCGAGCCGGTTCCCGCCTGGCGGCTGACCAGCGTCGTGGACACGACCTTCCGCCATGCACGCCCCCTGGAGGCGCCCTTGGTCGGGCGCCGCCGGCCCTTGCGCCTGCTGGACGACGCATTCCGCGAGGCGGTCGAGGAGCGGATCTGCCACCTGTTCACGATCCTGGGGGTCGCCGGCGTCGGGAAGTCCCGCCTCGTCGAGGAATTCATCGGTTCGCTCGGCGACCAGGCCCAGGTGGCTGTCGGCCGGTGCCTGGCCTATGGCCACGGGATCACCTACTGGCCCGTAGCCGAGGCCATCCGGGACGGAGCCGGTATCGCCGAAGGCGACCCTCCCGAGCTGGCAGCCGAGCGTTTGCGAGAGGCCCTTGGGGCGGAGCCGGAGGCCGAGCGTATTGCCGCGGTCGTGGGCGGCCTGCTGGGCATCGTGGACAGCCCACCGGCGCCGGACGAGATTTTCTGGGCCATCCGAAAGACGTTCGAGGCGCTGGCTCGCAGCCAACCCTTGATCCTCGTCTTTGACGACGTCCACTGGGGTGAGCCGA
>JBIOTW010000044.1:0-14804 GCA_044866355.1 Candidatus Limnocylindria bacterium
TCCACCTTCTCGACGATGGGAATCCCAAACGCGGCCGTCTTGCCCGTTCCGGTCTGCGCCTGACCGATGAGGTCGTGGCCCGCCCGCAGAGGGGGGATGGATCTGGCCTGGACCTCGGTGGGCATGACGTAGCCCATCTGCTCCAGGGCGCGGGCGATGGTGACGGGGACCTCGATGTCCCCGAACCGATACCCCGCGGCGGCGGCCAACACGGCCGCGGTCAGCGCGGAATGGGGCTCGGCACTCGATTCGGTGGGTTGGCGGCCGTCGGTACGTGGCGACGGGGCCGGGCGGCGGCCCGTTCGGCGACGGGGCGTGGTTGGGGTTGGCGGCAAGCAGTGGCTCCGAAGATGGGATGGTTCGATTTTCCGGATCGTAGCACGGGCATCGGTTCGGCCTTGACGTGCCCCCTACTCGCGTTGATACTCCGTCTCAAGAATGAGTGCGCTTCTCATCGCGATGTCGGCTACGGCGGTGTTGTCTGCGCTGGGCGGCGGGGTCATGGCGTTGCGCCTCGTCCGCCAGGTTGGGTATGTCATCGCGGTCGGGGCCGGAATCCGCATCGGCGCGGCATTTTTCGACCTGCTCCCTGAATCGGTCGAGCTGATGGCTGGCGCCACCGACCTGGCCATGCTCTTCGCGGCGGTGGGGTTTCTGGCCTTCTACGTCATCGAGAAGGTGACCCTCCTCCACGTCGGCCACGAGACGGCGACGGAGCTTGACCACGAGGACAGCGCACACCGCCATGTGGGGCTGATCGGGGCCAGCGCCATGTCGATCCACAGCCTGCTCGACGGCGTGGCGATGGCGGCCGCATTCCAGGCCAGTGCGGAGCTCGGCTTCGTCGTCAGTCTGGTCGTCGTCATCCACCGATTCAGCGACGGCATCGGCATCGTGAGCCTGCTGCTCGCAAGCCGGATGCCTCGCAGCGAGGCCATGCGATGGGTCTTCGTGGTAAGTCTGGCTCCCGTGCTGGGAGCGTTGGTGACCGCGGTCATCCCGATACCGGACCCCGTCCTGGGCGCTCTGTTGGCCACGTTTGCCGGGTTCTTCCTGTACGTCGGCGCCGCCGAGCTGCTGCCCGAAGCGCACCGCAATGAAGGGTCGCGCTGGGTCATCGTGGCCACCCTCGTCGGCGTGGCGGCCATCATGGGCATGACCTGGGGACTGGAGGCCCGTCTGTGAGCGCCGGAGCAGCGCGTCGGCTGCGCCAGGCCGGCCAACGAGTCACCACCCAGCGGCTCGCCGTGGCCGGCGCCCTGACGTCGGCCCGGCACCAGGTCACCGCCCAGGAGCTGTGGGAGCGGATGCGGCCCCGCCACCCGGGCCTGGGTCGCGCGACGGTGTTCCGCACCCTCGAGGCCCTGAGCGAGGCCGGCCTGGCGCGACGCCTCGAGCGCGACGGCCACGTCTACGCCTACGTCGCGTGCCGGCCGTCCCATCACCACCACCTCGCCTGCCGGGTGTGCGGCTCGGTGGAGGAGGTCGGTGAGGAGCTGGTGGCCGAGATCAGCCGCCGCGCCTGGCGCGAGCTGGGGTTCGAAATCGAGGACGCGCGACTGGATTTCTACGGGGTGTGCCGCCGGTGCGCGGCGGATCTGGCCGAAGCGGCCGAGGCAACGGCGGCGGTAGCGGCGGCGGAAGCCTCGGGAGCGCCGAGCTCCGCCTAGGAGCCGACTCGGGCGGCTACCTGCTCGACGGGAGTCCTCGACTCGGTATCTCCCGACGCGACTCCGTCCTGGTCCCCCGCCCCCGCTCGCCCGTGGCCGCGCCGGGCCCGCGGCTTGCGCTTGGCGTAGCCGGTGGGATGCGACAGCCTCCAGGCCCACGCGTCGGCCAGCATCTGCTCGAGCGATGACTCCCGCGGCTGCCAGCCCAGGTCGCGGCGTGCGCGACGCGACGACGCCACCAGCCGGGGCGGGTCGCCGAGCCGGCGCTTGACGACGCGGGCCGGGATGGCGCGGCCGGTCACCTTGCGCGCGGCCTCGATCACCTCGCGGACGGAGAACCCCGCGGCGGAGCCCAGGTTGTAGACCTCGAACGACGGGTCCGACTCGCCGGTGGCCTCCAGCGCGAGGAGATGGGCCGAGGCCAGGTCCCGGACGTGGATGAAGTCGCGGATGCACGTCCCGTCAGGCGTGTTGTAGTCCTGGCCGAAGATCCGCACGTCCGCCAGCTCCCCGGCGGCCACCTTGAGGACGAGGGGAATCAGGTGGGTCTCCGGGTCGTGGTCCTCCCCGTTGCGCTCCGTGGCGCCCGCCACGTTGAAGTAACGCAGGCTGATTGCCCGGAACCCGTGGCACGCCGCGTACCAGCGCATCGCACCCTCGAAGGCCAGCTTCGTCTCACCGTAGGGGTTGATCGGCTCGGTCCGGTCGGCCTCGGCGATGGGCACCCGCTTGGGCTCCCCGTACACCGCGGCGGTCGACGAGAACACGATCCGGTTCACGCGCCGCTCGCGGAGTGCCTCCAGCAGCTTCACGCCGTTGTTCACGTTCTCGCGGTAGTACAGCTCCGGCTTCTCCATCGACTCGCTGATCAGCGAGCGGGCGGCGCAGTGGAGGACGGCCTGGATCCGATGCTCGCGAAGAACGCGCTCGACGCGATTCTGGTCGCTCAGGCTGCCCACCACCAGGCGGGCGTCGCGGATGACGGCGTCGCGGTGCCCGAACTTCAGGTTGTCGTAGACGGTGACGTCGTGCCCGGCCTCGACGAAGGTCTCGACGCTGGTCGAGCCCACGTAGCCGGCACCACCGACGACCAGAATCCGCACGCGGTCAACCTAGCTCAGAGCGATGAACGGGCAAGGCAGCCCGTCGGGCACTGACGCTCATGCGGGGAAGGGCTCCTCCCATGGGTCCGGGTCGCCGATTGTAGCAGCGGCCTAGACCGATTCCGACCCGCCCGAACCGGCGTCGTGGTGCGCGACGCACCACCCAGACCCAAGGATCCGCGCCGTACTCATCGGACGTGTACATCTTCACGTCACGACCCGTCGACCTCATTCCGACGACGGAACCCGCGCCGGCACACTCACCACGCGCGTACGGAAGGGTGCGTGGGACCCCTGAACAACAACCTTGAGACCGATCCAGGCCACTCTCGGGCTGCCGCGCGCGGATGTACACGTGGGGCGAGTAGGGCGACCGACTCTACGTCAGGCATCCGACGCCAGCCTGGCCTTACGAGCGAGCTCGAGAAGGTCTTTCCGGTCGTTGCGGGCCGGGTCGTCGAGGACGGCCTGGAGCAGCCCATCCAGGATGCGTCCGATCTCGGGGCCGGGCGCCAGGTCCAGCTCCCGGATGAGGTCGTCCCCGTTGATGGCCAGCTCGTGGACCGAGAGGACCGCCGCTCCCCGGAGTGCGGCCAGGCGACGTTCCAGCTCGTCGGTGGCGCGGTCGCGGACCTCGGGTCCAGCCGACGCGGCGATGTCGGCCCGGCGCAATGCCAGCAGGTCGTCCATCGGCCGGCCGGCCCCCACGCGGCGGAGGAATCGGCGCACGGCGGCATCGGTCCAGTCAGGCGTGTACTGGATCAGGTGGTGGCGCACCAGGTGGGTGACCCGATCGATGTCGGCACGGGGAAGGGCGAGCGCCCGCAGGCGCTCCTCCACGAGCTCCGCTCCGGCCGCCTCGTGACCGATGAAGTGGCCGCCGGACGCGGTGGACACCTTGCCCACGTCGTGGAACAGCCCCGCCAGGCGCAGGATCGGGTCCGCGGCCGGCAGGGCATCCATGG
Source organism: Candidatus Limnocylindria bacterium (assembly GCA_044866355.1). Lineage (GTDB taxonomy): Bacteria > Chloroflexota > Limnocylindria > QHBO01 > QHBO01 > DASTEQ01. Next base: position 3,739 of record JBIOTW010000044.1, read on the forward strand.
TCCGCAGCGAGTGGTCCAGCGCGTCCCCGCCCAGGACCTTGCCCTGCTCCACGCCGCGCAGGGCCGCCAGCTCGGGCAGCAGCTCGCCCAGGAGCTCGAGCCGCTCCATCAGGACAAAGCCGCCCGACGGCGCGTCGGCCGCCAACAGCCGGAGCAGCTCGTCCCGCACCCGCTCCCCGGACAGGCCTGCCGCGGCCGGGGCCAGGCGCGCCACGGCCTCCTCGGTAGCGGGGTCCAGCGTCATGCCCAGGGTCGTGGCGAACCGCACCGCCCGAAGGAGCCGCAACGCGTCCTCGGTGAAGCGCTGCTCGGGGTCCCCCACCGCGCGCAGGACGCCGGCCGCCAGGTCCCCCTGCCCGCCGAAGGGGTCGACCAGGTGCCCGCGGCCTGCCACCAGGTCATCGGGAACCCAGGCCATGGCGTTGATCGTGAAGTCGCGCCGCTCCAGGTCATCCTCGAGCCGCGTGCCCCAGCGCACCTCGTCCGGGTGGCGCGCGTCGCGGTAGCCCGCCTCGGTTCGGTAGGTCGTGACCTCCACCGACAACGGTCCAGATCGGACGGTGACGGTCCCGTACGGGTTGGTCCAGCTCGAATCAGGGAAGAGCCCGGCCACCGCGTCCGGCGGGGCCGTGGTGGCAACGTCCCAGTCCCCCGGCTCCTCCCCACGGACCAGGTCGCGCACGCAGCCCCCCACCAGGGCTGCCTCGTGGCCGGCGGCGATGAGGTCACCCAGCACGGCGGTGACCGGGGCGGGGAGCCTCAGATCCGTGGCGGGCGCCTCAGCTCCGCTTCGGCTCTTCCAGGAACAGGAACGCGCGCCAGGCGTCGTTCCGCTCATCGGTCAGGTAGGACCCGTACAGGTATCGGGCGTCGGCGCGCGGGGCGCGCGGCTCGCGGCGCAGGAGCATGCGCGCTTCGGCGAGGGTCTTCGACCCCTTGCGGTGGTTGCATCGGCGGCAGGCGGCCACCAGGTTCTCCCACTCGTGGCGGCCACCGCGGTGACGGGGTACGACGTGGTCGATGGTCAGATCGTGGGTGGCTGTTCCGCAGTACTGGCAGGTGTGTCGGTCGCGGGCAAACACCTCGCGCCGCGAGAGCTTGACCCGCGGCTGCGGTCGGCGGACCAGGTACACAAGACGAATGACGGAGGGGGCGTCGAAGGCCTGGCTTACGGTGTGGATGACCTGGTGGTTGCGCGCGATGAGCTCGGCCTTCTCCGCGCCGAGCAGCCGGAAGGCACGCCTGATGTCACAGACGTTGAGGGCCTCGTAATTCTGGTTCAGGACCAGGACCGGTGCGTTGAGCAATCGGAGCCTCCGTGGCGGCGATCATAGCCGAGCCGCAAACGGGTCCCGCAACCAGGGCCGGCCACCGGACCTGCAAGGGGCCGCGAGTACAATGCGGGACTGATGACGACCACCGAGCCAACCAGCCACAGCGGCATCCACGACGGCGTTCAGGGCGCCGCCCAGAATGGCGCCCAAGCCTCGACCTGGGCCACCAAGGTCGGTCTGGCCCGCATGCTTGCGGGCGGGGTGATCATGGACGTGGTGACCGCCGATCACGCGCGGATCGCCGAGGAGGCGGGCGCGGTGGCGGTCATGGCCCTGGAGCGCGTGCCGTCCGACATCCGCAAGCACGGCGGCGTGGCCCGCATGAGCGATCCGAAGCTCATCGAGGACATCAAGCGGGCGGTGACCATCCCGGTCATGGCCAAGTGTCGGATCGGGCACTTCGTGGAGGCCCAGATCCTCCAGGCCCTGGAGGTCGACTACATCGACGAGTCGGAGGTCCTGACCCCCGCCGACGAGGCGCACCACATCGACAAGCACCGGTTCAACGTCCCGTTCGTGTGCGGCTGCCGCGACCTGGGCGAGGCGCTCCGCCGGATCGGTGAGGGCGCGGCCATGATCCGGACCAAGGGGGAGGCCGGGACGGGCAACGTGGTCGAGGCGGTGCGCCACATGCGCGCGGTGCGCTCGGGCATCGCCCAGCTGCGCACGATGCGCCCGGACGAGCTGTTCGCGGCCGCCAAGGAACTGCGCGCCCCGCTGGACGTGGTCCAGCAGGTAGCCGAGCTGGGCGAGCTGCCGGTCCCCAACTTCTCGGCGGGCGGAGTCGCCACGCCGGCCGACGCGGCCCTCATGCGCCAGCTCGGCGCGGAGGCGGTGTTCGTGGGCAGCGGCATCTTCAAGGCCGAGCATCCGGACAGGTTCGCACGGGCCATCGTCAAGGCCACCACCCACTACGACAATCCGGACATCCTGGCCGAGGTCAGCGCCGGCCTGGGCGAGCCGATGCGTGGCCTGGAGCTGGCCGAGATCCCTGCCGAGGAGCGGCTGGCCACCCGGGGTTGGTAGCCGCCGAGCGCCGGCCGCGGGTCGGCATCCTGGCCGTGCAGGGCGACGTGCGAGAGCACGCCGCTGCCCTCCGCGAAGTGGGCGCGGAGCCCGTGGAGGTTCGCCTGCCGCGGGACTTGGCCGGGGTCGAGGCCCTGATCCTGCCCGGCGGTGAGAGCACGGCCATGCGGCGCCTGATCGACGCCTATGGCCTGGCCGAACCGATCCTCAGCCTGGCGGCTTCGGGTGCGCCGATGTGGGGCACCTGCGCGGGCATGATCCTGCTCGCCCGCCGGATCAGCGATGGCGACGAGCCGATCCTTCCCCTGCTCGACATCGAGGTCCGTCGCAACGCGTATGGGCGTCAGCTCGACTCGTTCGAGGCCGATCTGGCGGTGCCGGCCCTGGGCGACGAGCCGCTGCATGCCGTCTTCATCCGAGCGCCGGTGGTGACCGAGGTGGGACCCGATGTCGAGGTCCTGGCCACCGATCCGATGGGCCGCACGGTGGCCGTGCGTGAAGGTCGCCTGCTGGCCACCGCGTTTCATCCCGAGCTGACCGGCGATCGGCGCTTCCACCGGGCGCTGGTGGACCTGATCGGCGTGGAGGCGCGCACGTGACCAGCGTGGCCCACGACGCGGGCGAGGTGCGGGCGGCGCGCCTGTCGGATCGCCAGGCCCTGGCCGACCTGTCGGGCCAGGTCCACGCCGCGCCGGACGCCTATCGGCGCAGCCTGGGCGTTCCCGCCCCGACGAACAGCCCCGGCATCGAGCTTTCCGCCCTCATCCCCTCGTGGCTGCCGCTGCGTCCGGCATCGGTCCACCTGGTGGCCGAGTCGGATGGTGCGCTCATCGGGTCGTGCCGGGCCATCACCGAGCCGCACCGGGACGACTGGGTGATCATCGAACTGGACGCGGCCGACGGGCCGATGGCCGGGGAGGTGCGCTGGGCCCTGCTCGAGGGGCTGATCGCCGAGGGGGCGAAGCGGGACGTGGCCCGCTACCACGTGGCCTGCGCCGACGTCCACGAGAACCTCCAGCTGTTCGGAACGGCCGGCTTCATGGCCTACGCCCAGGAAGAGATCCTCTACCGCCCGGCCGAGGAGCCGGGGAGCGGCGGCCGGCGCTGGCTGCGCCGCGGCCTCCGCAAGCGGCTGCCCGGGCGGGGAGGCGCCGCGCCCGACGTGACCCTCCAACCGGCGGGAGCGCCCGACGCGTGGCACCTGTTCGACCTGTGGAGCCACTGCACCCCGCCCGCCATCGCGCGGGTCGAGGACTACCACGCCGCGGACTGGGAGTCGGTCGGCCACGAGGCCATCGTTCCGCGCTCGAGCCTGAACCCCATCCTTCATTTCTCCGCGGTCAACGCCTGGATCGCGCCACTCGACCAGCGGGCCGGTGGGTTCGCTCAGCACGGAGCCAGCCGGGTGGGGCCGCACTATCTCCGCTTCCTGGTCCGCGACGGAACCGACGGGGCGGCCCTGCTCAACGCTGCCCTCGCTCGGCTGCCCGCGGATGCGCTGGCTGCCGGGATCCTGGCTCCGGTGCGAACATATGAGTCGGCCGGGCTGCAGGCCGCAGCGGATGCGGGCTTCGCCACGGTGGGGCGGGTCACGGTGCTCGTCCGCGAGGTGCGGGCCACGGCCCGCCAGCCGGCGATGGTGCCGGCGATCAATTGATGCAACGGAACGTGGAGGAACGCGTGGCGCGACTCGAAACGACCGACGACCTCGACGCGCTGCTGGAGGCGCTGCCCCCGGAGATCATCGAGCGCGTCCGCGACCTGGGTGCCCGCGCGGACCTGCTCGAGGTGGTGCTCGACCTGGGCCGCCGTCCGGAGGCGCGCTTCACGCATGGCGAGGAGCTGCTCCTGGAGCGGGAGGTCACCGAGGCCGACATCGGCTGGGTGGTGGATCGCATCGGCGCGTTTGGCGACGACAACCGCGCCGGGATCGAGCGCACCCTGCATCGGATCAGCGCCATCCGGAATCGGTCTGGCAAGGTCGTGGGCCTGACCTGCCGCATCGGGCGGGCCGTGTTCGGGACCATCGACATCATCCGCGACATCGTGGAGGCGGGGCAGAGCCTCCTGATCCTGGGCCGACCGGGCATCGGCAAGACGACCATGCTGCGCGATGTGGCCCGCGTCCTGGCCGACGACCTCGGCAAGCGGGTGGTGGTGGTCGACACCTCCAACGAGATCGCGGGCGATGGCGACATCCCGCATCCGGGCATCGGCGACGCGCGGCGGATGCAGGTTCGGACCCCCACCGAGCAGCACGCGGTGATGATCGAGGCGGTTGAGAACCACATGCCCGAGGTCATCGTCATCGACGAGATCGGGACCGAGCTGGAGGCGGCCGCGGCGCGGACCATCGCCGAACGAGGCGTTCAGCTGGTGGGCACCGCCCACGGCAACACCCTGGACAACCTCATGCTCAATCCGACCCTGTCGGACCTGATCGGCGGAATTCAGACCGTGACCCTGGGCGACGAAGAGGCCCGCCGGCGCGGGACGCAGAAGAGCGTCCTGGAGCGCAAGGCGCCGCCGACCTTCGAGGTGGTGGTCGAGATCGTGGAGCGCGACCGGGTCATCGTCCACCGCAGCGTGGCCGAGACGGTGGACGCCATCCTGCGCGGCCACATGGTGCCGCCCGAGTCCCGCTGGCGGGAGGACGGGGAGGTGCGGGCCGCCACCAAGTACGACTACCGGATCCATGAGCCCACCTCCACCAGCTCGATGTTCGTCACGCCCGAGCCGGGAGGCCACGGGACGTTCACGCGGCGCGGCGGGCTGTCGGGGTTGCAGCCGCTCCCCGGGGGGCGGGCTCGGGTAGCCGCCGAGGCAACCGAGTCGCGGCGTCAGATCGAGGAAGCGTTGGTCGCCTCCGATGAGACCCTCTCGTCGCGGGCGCCTCGCGAGGCGCGTGCGCCGGCCAACCTCCGGCCCATGGCCCTGTTCCCGTACGGCGTCAGCCGCAAGCGCCTGGAGCAGGCGGTTCGCGAGCTGGGCGTGCCGGTGACGGTGGCCCGCGACCTGGAGGAAGCGGATGCGGTCATCACCCTGCGCACCTACTACCGGCGCAAGCCTCCCGCCCTGCGCGACGCGGAGGCGGGCGGCACGCCCCTGTTCGTGCTGAAGACCAACACCCTGATCCAGATGGAGTCCATGCTCGCCAACCTCTACGAGCTGGAGGCCGATCCCCAGGAGGCCGCCCTGCGCGAGACGGCCGAGGCCATCGGCCTGGTCCAGACCAGCGGCCGCTCCATGGAGCTGGCGCCCCAGAACGCCTACGTCCGCCGGCTTCAGCACCAGATGGCCGAGCAGCACAACCTCATGAGCCGCTCGCGGGGCAGCGAGCCGAACCGTCGGGTTCAGCTCCTCCCCGACGAGCATGGCGCCTGGCGCTGACCCTGAATCGCGGCGTCTTCATCACCCTGGAGGGGCCCGAAGGCAGCGGCAAGTCCACGGCCGCTCGTCACCTCGCGGAGTGGCTGCGCTCCCGCGGCGTGCCCACGACCCTCACCGCTGAGCCAGGCGGCACGCCGGTGGGCCAGGAGATCCGGCGCCTCCTGCTCCACATCCGAACGCTCTCCGACGACCTGGACCCCAAGGCCGACGCGCTCCTGTTCGCCGCCGGGCGCGCCCAGCACGTGGAGCGCCGCATCCTTCCCGCCCTGCAACGCGGGGAGTGGGTCGTGTGCGCCCGCTACCTCGACTCGTCGCTGGCCTACCAGGGAGGCGGCTATGGCCTGGACATGGAGGAGCTGCGCAACCTCCAGGCCTTCGCCACCGGCGGCCTGAAGCCGGACCTCACCATCCTCCTCGACGTCCCGGTCGAGACCGGCCTGGGCCGCAAGCGCCGCGACAAATGGAACCGATTCGAGGACACGGAAAGCGCCGCGTTCTTCGAACGTGTACGCCGCGCCTATCTGGACCTGGCCGCCGCCGAGCCGGATCGGTATCGGATCCTGGACGCCTCCGGATCGGTCGATGACATGGATGTCGCCATCCGCGAGGTCGTTACCCCCCTCCTGAATCGGTAGGGCATACTGCCGCCGATGAAGCTGGTCACCGCGGTCGTCCACGCGGAGGACGCCGGAGCCCTGGTCGACGCGCTGCTCGAGAAAGAGTTCCGCGCCACCCGCCTGCAGTCGTCGGGCGGGTTCCTCAAGCAGGGCAACGCGACCATCCTCATCGGCTGCGAGGACGACCAGGTCAAGGCCGTGCTGGACCTCATCAAGGCCAACTGCCATGCCCGCAAGCAGTTCGTGAACCCCATGCCCCCGATCATGGAGCCGGGCGAGTTCTACATGCCCTACCCGGTCGAAGTCGAAGTGGGCGGGGCCACCGTCTTCGTTCTCCCCGTCGAGCGCTTCGAGCGCCTGTAGCCGGACCGGTACCGATGCGCGCGCCGGCGCGCGACTGGGTGGCAGACCTCGAGCCAGCTGCGCCCGACGTGGTCGCCGTCTGGCGCCAGATCGATCCCGAGCACTTCAGTGACGACTATTCGGCCGCGCGGAAGGAATTGAGCCGCCGGGCCGGGCCGGGCAGCGCAGCGCGCGTCCTGGCCCAGCAGGAGGCCATCGCCGATGCGTTCGAAGCCATCCTGGGCCAGATGCCCGAGGAGCTCCTGCAGGCGCCCGGAGGCGAGGCGGACTGGAACGTGGCGCAGGCGTTCGCCCACGCCACCGGGTCGCGGCGATACCTGGCGGCGGCGGCCGCCGCGGCGGCCCGGGGCGAGTGGCCCGATCCTCCGCCGGTCGTCACGCCGGGCATCCCCGGGCCCGCTGATGCGGACCGGGCCACGCTGCTCACCCTGCTGGGCAAGAGCCGCCGCTCGATGGCCCTGTCCGCCGCGGCCATCGCCGGTCACGAGACCGATCCCTGCCCGCTCGACCATCCGCTCATCGGCAGCCGGCTGACCTGCGGCGAATGGCTGCTGTTCTGCGGCGTCCACGACCTCATGCACCTCGAGCAGCTCCACGACCTGCTGGATCGGAGCGCGCGGGACTAGACTGGCTCGCGGATGATCGTCGTCACCACGCCGTACCTTTCGGACCACCGGGTCGTCGAGACCAAGGGCCACGTCTTCGGGCTCGTGGTGCGCAGCCGCGGTCTGGGCGGCAATATCGCGGCGTTCCTCCGCTCGATCGTGGGCGGCGAGATCCACGAGTACACCGAGCTCCTCGAGGACACGCGGCGCCAAGCCCTGGATCGCATGGTTCAGAACGCGACCCTGGTGGGGGCGAATGCCGTGCTCAGCTTCCGATTCGACAGCAGCCAGCTGAGCGGCAGCATGTCGGAGATCGTGGCCTACGGGACCGCGGTGGTCGTGGAGCCGGCCCGTGGCGCGGCCCCGGTGACCGTGGAGTAGGCAGTCGCGATGACTTCGCTGGCAGTTCGCCTCGCCATCGCTGCCTTCGGGGTGGTGGCCGTCGTGATAGGCCTTCCTGCGCTGGCCGGCGGCGATCCTGGGGCGCTGGTCTGGCTGATCCTGGGAGCGGGAGCCCTCCTGGTTGCCGGGTTCGAGCAGGTTCGCTACCGATCTGACGCCACGGCCCCGGGACTCCCGTTCCAGCGCACGGACGAGGCGTTCATCGATCCCACGACGGGGCGTCGGATGCGCGTGTACGTGAACCCGACCACCGGGGAGCGGCGCTACCACGCCGAGTCCTAGCCCGCAGAGACCGGCGCCCCTGATCCTGATGGCCGCCGCGGCGGCCGACGCGGAGCCGTTCGGGTCGTATGCGGCGGTCCTGGCCACCGGGCGGCACCTGCTCGCCGCGGAGCTCAGCCAGCGCCTGGCCCGGCAGGGCGCGGCGGTCAAGCTCGTCCCGCCTGACGACTCGGGAGCGTTTCACTGGGGAACCTGGTTCACGCAGGCGGCTCGCGCCGCGCTGGTCGAGGCGGGCGACGGGGTGGACTCGATCGGCTGGGTAGGGGCAGGAGCGCTGGCGTTGCTGAACGACGAGGCGCTGGACACGCTGCTGAGCCCCCTCGCAGGCGAGGTCGTGGCCAACAACCGCTTCAGCTCCGATGCGTTCGTGGTGGCCGGGGACCTGACGGCCGCGCTGGGAGCGCTGGCCGGGTTGGGCGCCGACAACGGCACCCCGCGGGCCCTGGAAGCGGCCGGCTTTACGGTCCGCGACCTGTCCATCGCCCCGTGGACTCGCTTCGACGTGGACACCCCGCTCGACCTGGCGCTGCTCCGTCTCGCGACCCGGCTCCCGGGCATTCGGTCCCTGGATCCTGCCCTTCACGCCTTCCTCGAGGGCGCCCAGCTGGCCGGCGGTCAGCCCCTGATGATCCCCCGAGTCGAGGAGGTCCTGGACGTCATGCGCAGCCGAAACGCAGAGCTCGTCGTGGCCGGCCGCGTCCCGTCGAGCTCGTTCGCCTACCTCGAAGACCAGGCCGCGTGCCGGGTTCGCCTGTTCGTGGAGGAACGCGGGATGCGGTCGGCTCCCGCCAACCGCCCTCGATCGATCCTCGCCGATTGGGTCACCGAGAGGGGCGCCACGTCCTTCGTTGAGCACCTCGTGGACCTGGGCAACGCGGTCATCCTGGATACCCGCGTCATCATGGCCGCCCTCGTCGGCTCAGCGGATCCGGCGGTTTGGCCCGCGCCCGAGGATCGGTTCGCTTCCGACTTCGGGGACCCCGAGCCAATCCGCGCGGAATGGCTCCGCGAGCTGACCACGGCTGCGGCCTCCGCATCGGTCCCATTTGTCCTCGGTGCCCACACCCTGGTCAGCGACGGCCTCCGCATCCTCACCGACGCCGCTTGGTTGGCCCAGTAGCATCCGATCCCGGAAAGTGAGGGAGCCGCACCCATGGACTACCCACTGAACCTGCCCGGGTTTGAGTTTCGCCAACCGCTCCTACGAACGAGCTGGTTCAGGGGGCCCCTATTCATTCAAGAGGGAGTACCGGCAGCTAAGGCCAAGACCCGGGGACGTTTCATCCTCCGGAAGAACGATGGCACCTCTGTGGAGGCGCGGGTCGTGCCGCGGAGCCTTGGATTCGACCCAGTCCCCGACGTGGAGATCGATGGTCACCGGATGACGCTCGTCCCCCCTCTCCGATGGTGGCAGTGGCTTCTGTCGGGCCTCCCGCTGATCCTGGTCTTCGCGGGTGGTGCTGCCGGCGGCCTGATTGGTGCCGTCGCGACCTACGCGAACGTGGCGATCCTCCGATCGGGAATGTCCGCACCCCAGCGATATCTCGCCGTGGTCATCACCTCAGTTGCTGCGGCCTTGCTCTTTTGGGCGTTCCTGGTGCTCTTCAGAAGCCTCCTGGGCCGGTGAACGTCGGCTGCGTGGTCAGTTTTCGTGGAGGAGCGCTGCCCGTCGCGAGGCGTATTCGTCGGGCTTCAGGGATCCCTGGCTAACCAGCTCGTCGAGAGCGCGTAACCGGCTTGGAAGGTCCCCGCGGCTTCTGGCCTCGCTGGCATCCATCGCCGATCGGAAGAGCGCCGCAGCCATCGCCAGCACCGCGGCCAGACCAAGAGCCCCAAGCAGGAGGACAGTCGCGGCTACACCGCCCTTGATCGCCACGGCAAGAAGAGACCCGCCGGTCATGTTGCTAGGTTACATCTGTCAGCGAGAGGAACTGTTTGCATCCTCCGGCGCCGAAGCGGACGGTGAAAAGCCCTGCTGGTAGACTCTGACCAGGAGATTTGATCCGCATTGCGGGCCGTAGCGGCCCGCTCGAGCGAGCACGACGAAGATGGACCAGACCGGACTGCTCTATGTCCTGGGATTCGGCTTCGCCGCGACGACCTTCGTGTTCGGCACGATCCTGTTCTCGTGGCTGATCACGCATCGGCGCAAAGAGGCCCAGAAGGGCCTGCCCTACGAGTGCGGGATCGACACCATCGGCGACACCTGGTCCCGATTCGGGCTGGCGTTCTACCTGTACGCCCTGCTGTTCGTGGCGTTCGACGTGGAGATCATCTTCATCTACCTCTGGGCGATCGTGATTCGCGACATCACCCTCACCGGGATGATCCTGATGGGTGTGTTCCTGGTGGTCCTGATGTACGGCGAGTTCTACGCCTGGAAGAAGGGTGACCTGAAATGGCGATAGAAACCAGAGACGCCGAGAAGCTCAACCAGCCGCCGCCGATCGTCATTCCGGACGCCGCCGGCGACGACCCGCTGCTCGGCGAATTCGGGATGGAGTCCCATCCCCAGGGTGGCTTCCATGGCCTGCTGGAGGTCATTCCCACCCGAGCCGATTACATCCTCGACCTGATCCGGGCCAACTCCCTGTGGCCACTCCTGTCGGGCCTGTCGTGCTGCGCGATCGAGATGATGAGCACCGCCACCAGCGTGAACGACGTCGACCGATTCGGGATGTTCCCGTTCCGCGCCAGCCCGCGCCAGGCGGACGTCCTGATCGTGGCCGGCACGCTGACGACCAAGATGGCCGGACCGCTGGTCCGCCTGTGGCAGCAGATGCCGGAGCCCAAGTGGTGCGTGGCGATGGGCACCTGCACGACCTCCGGGGGTCGCTTCAAGCGGTCGTACAGCGTGGTCCAGGGCGTGGACCGGGTCATGCCCGTCGACGTCTACGTGCCGGGTTGCCCGCCCCGCCCCGAGGGCCTGATCTACGGGATGATGAAGCTCCAGGAGCTGGTCAAGCAGCGCCGCGGCGAGTGGCCGACGTATGTCGATCGCGGCGTCCAGCGGCAAGACTGGGAAGGAGACGTGCGCTGACCGCACC
>JBIOTW010000045.1:0-20876 GCA_044866355.1 Candidatus Limnocylindria bacterium
GAGGCGGGGAATGAGCTTCCGGGTCTTCCGCCAGACGCTCTACTGGCAGCGCTCGCGGATCATCATCGTGGGCCTGGTCGCGTTGGCGTGGGGTGCCCTGGTCCCGAGCTTCTATACGACTTTCCAGGACCTGTTTGCCGGCCTGATCCAGGGTGGCTTCCCGGAGAACCTGTTGAACTTCGGCTCGGGGAGCCTGTTCACCCTCGGCGGAGCGATGACCATCGGCGTCCAGCATCCACTGGGGATCGCCTTCCTTGGAATCTTCGCGGTGGGCGCGGCAGCCGGTGCGGTGGCTGGCGAGCGCGAGGCCGGCACCCTCGAGGTACTCCTCGCCCGTCCGGTGTCGCGGCGAAAGCTGTACGTATCGGTGGGGGCCGCGATCCTGGTCGCCATCGCGATCGTCCTGGCGCTCCTCCTCATCGGTCAGGTGATCAGCATCAACCTGCTGGGCGTGGCGGACGAGATCGACCAGGGGCAGGTGCCCATGGTGTGGGCCAACGGCATGCTGCTGTGGGGTGCCTTCGGCGCGTTCTCGCTTGCCGCCAGTGTGAGCTTCGACCGGCGAGGTCCCGCCATTGGGCTGAGCCTGGCTTACCTGGGGATCAACTACTTCTTCGAGATCCTGGGGACCTTCCTGCCCGACCTGGCGTGGACCCAGGAGTACTCGCTGTTCCACCACTGGAATCCCGGCGAGATCGTGACCGGCAACCTGGATCCGTTCGACCTGGCCCTGCTGGGCGTGGCCTGCATCGTGCCGATCATCTGGGCCCTGATCGTCTTCCCCAGGCGCGACCTGGCCGCGCCGGCCTAAACCCGGCCTCCCCAGCCTTCTGGTCGGCGCCGGTTACTCCTCGCGGAGGGCCAGCCGGATGGCCCGATCCAGATCCATCTGCTGGCCTTCGGCATATGCGGCGGCGTACTCGGGCGTCTCAATGAGCTGCTCCGGGAAGAAGCCGGCGTAGTAGCGATTCAAGGCTCCAAGGCCCCCACCCGCCAGCTTCTCCGTTGCCGCAGCGTAACCAGCCAGACGCATGGCGCGAATGGTGTCGCCCTCGAAATGGGCTGCGGCGGCGAAGGCGTCGAAGACGAGGGCGTACCCACTGACGTCGTTGGTCTCGCGGAAAATGGCGAGCGCCTCGGCCAGCACTTCGTAGAGCCGATCCCGATCCGAGTCGAGGTGGGTCAGGCCCTGCATGTACAGGGTCCAGGCCAACATGAACCGATCCCCGATGCGTCGGAAGATCGCGAGCGCCTCTTCGAGCGCGGCCACGGCAGCGGGCATGTCCTTGAAGAAGTAATCGGCACTCGCCAGTGCCCATAGCGCGCGCCCAATTCCGGCCTGATCGCCAAGTCGCCGATTGACCTCGAGCGACTGCTTCGCGAGGGTGCGGGCCTCCTCTTGCTCTCCAGGATCCCAGGCATACGTGAACGTGAGGTTGTACAGGGCGTTGGCTTCGGCCCGGTCGTCCTTCCTAGCCCGCGCGAGCTCGAGCGTTTCGCGGTACCAGACCCGCGCCGCGTCGAAGTCTCCCTGCCAGTAGGCGATGCCTCCGGCCGCCTCGAGTGCCGCCTCGTTCGCATCCGGATACCGTGTCCGATCGGGGAGCGCCGTCACTCGCTCCGCATAGCCTCGTGCCTCCTCGAGGTAGCCACGCATCTGCCAGAAGCGCCAGCAGGCCGCCAGCAGACGGAGGGCCGTCTCGGCGGTCCCCGTCTCCAGGGCCCACGCCACCGCCGCCCGAATGTTGTCTCGTTCGAGCTCGTACCGATCCAGCCAGGTGCGCCCGTCAGGTCCCATCACCTCGGCAGCTCCGCGCTCGACGAACGCCAGCACACCAGCCGCATGCCGCTGCCGATAGGTCTCGACCTCCCCGCTGGCGGTCAGCTGCTCCGCGGCGAACTGCCGAATGGTCTCGAGCATCCGCAAGCGGGGCTCACCGCCGGGTGGCGATTCCTCCCGCAGAAGGCTCTTGTCCACCAGCGAGGACACCACGTCGAGGGCGCGGACTCGGTCGGCCGCCTCGAAGCACACCTCCTCGATCTGGTCCAGCGTCGCTCCGCCGGCAAAGACCGATAGGCACGCAAAGGCGCGCTTGTCATCGTCCTCCAGCAGGTCGTGGCTCCACGCGATCGCGCCGCGGAGCGTCTGCTGGCGCGCGGGCAGGTCCCGCGCGCCGCCGGAGAGCAGCCCCAGGCGGTCACTCAGGCGGTCGAGGATGGCCTGGGGTGTCAGTACCCGCACCCGCGCGGCGGCCAGCTCGATGGCCAGCGGCAGGCCGTCCAGTCGGACACAGATCTCGGCCACCGCCGGCGCATTGGCGCTGTCCACGCGGAAGTCCGGGCGAACCGCTACGGCACGCTCGATGAACAGCGCCACCGACTCGAACTGGGTGAACTGCTCCAGGTCGGGGAGGTGGCGCGGGTCCGGCAGACCGAGGGGCGGTACCGGGTACTCCCGCTCTCCGTAGACGCGCAGCGGGCTGCGACTGGTCGCCAGGACCGAGATGCGTGGCGCCCGGGCCAGAAGATCCCCGACGTGAGGAGCGGCATCAGCCACGTGCTCGAAGTTGTCGAGCACGAGCAGGAACGCGCGCTCCCCGAAGTGCTCCGCCAGCCGATCGAGGGTTGCCGCGCCCGGCTCCATGAGACCCAGCACCTGGGCGATGGTCGGGAGCAGCAGCTCGGGCCTGGTGATCGGCTCGAGCGCGACGAAGTACACCCCATCGGGGTACCGATCGCTGGCCTCGGCGGCGACCTGAAGAGAAAGTCGAGTCTTGCCCGTCCCGCCCGGACCGGTGAGAGTCACCAGCCGATGCTCCGCCAGCAGCGCCAGGACGTCGGCCACCTCGCGCTGGCGGCCGAGGAACGTGGTCAGCTGGAGTGGCAGATTGTTCGGGGTCGCGTCCAGGGTGCGGGGCGCCGGGAAGCTGGTCGGCAGCCCCTCGATGGCAAGCTGCCACAGGTGCTCCGGTCGCGAGAGGTCCTTGAGCCGATGCTGACCGAGGTCCACCAGGCTGACCCCGGCCGGGAGCTGCCCGGCGGTCAGCGCCTGGGTTGCCCCGGACAGGAGGACCTGCCCACCGTGACCGGCCGCCGCAACACGGGCGGCACGATGGACGTCGAGGCCAACGTAGCTGTCGCCGCCCCGGACGCCCTCCCCGGTGTGCAGGCCCATCCGCACCCTTACCACGGTCCCGCTGGGCCACGGCTCGGCAGCCAGCAGTCGCTGGGCCTGGGCGACGGCCGCGACCGCCTTGGAAGCCGATGGGAAGACGGCGAAGAAGGCGTCCCCTTCGGTGCTCACCTCGGTCCCTTCGCCGGCCGCGATGGCCTCCCGCAATAGGGCGTGGTGCCGTTCCAGGACGGGCGTGTAGGCGTCGCCCAGCGATTCGAGGACCCTGGTGCTGCCCTCGATGTCGGTGAACAGGAAGGTCAGGGTGCCGGTGGGCAGGCCGGCGGCGGGCAGAGTGGGCATCGGGTCGCCTAGTTTCAGCGTTCGCGTGACCGGGAGCAAGGCAGAACGGATACCGTAGCCCGCCATGAGCAACGAGCTGGCCGCCCCGCTCGACCGGCTCGGCTCGCGTCCGGTGCTGGCGGCTCTGCTGGGCGGGCTCACCATCGCGTTCACCGGGGTCCTGGTCCGCGTGGCCAACGTCGAGCCCGCGACGGCGGCCGTGTTCCGGTGCCTGTACGCGCTACCCGTGCTGTGGTGGCTGGCCCGTGCCGAGCAGCGGAGATTCGGTCCGCGGGCCCCGGGCCAACGCCGGCTGGCTCTCATCGCCGGCCTGTTCTTCGCCGCCGACCTGGTGAGCTGGCATTACGCCATCGCCATGGTGGGGGCCGGGCTGGCGACCGTGCTGGGCAACACCCAGGTCGTCTTCGTGGCCGTCGCCGCATGGCTCTTCTTCGGGGAGCGCCTGACCGCGCGGCTGGTGGCGGCCCTGGTCATCGCCCTGGCCGGGGTGGTGCTCATCTCCGGGGTCATCGGCGCCGGCGCATACGGCGAGAATCCGGTGGGAGGCGTCATCCTGGGCCTGTTCACGGGCGCCACATATGCCGGATTCCTCCTCGTCCAGCGCATGGGCAACCGCGATCCGCGGCGACCGGCCGGTCCGCTGTTCGATGCGACCGCCTCCGCGGCGGCTGGGTCGGCGCTGGCGGGGGTGGTGCTGAGACAGGTCTCGTTCCTGCCCACCCTGCCGGCTCATGGCTGGCTCCTGGTGCTGGCCCTCAGCGCCCAGGTGGTGGGGTACCTGCTCATCAGCGTGGCGCTGCCCCGCCTGCCATCGGCCCTGACCTCGATCGTGCTGCTCATCCAGCCCGTGGCGGCCGTGGGGCTGGCCATGGTCTTGCTGGGGGAGGCGCCGTCCACCGCTCAGCTGCTGGGCGTGGGGCTGGTGGTGGGCGCGCTGCTGCTGGCCACGGCCCCGACGCCGGGGCGTGGCCGGTCGCCCGTGGCCGAGCCGACGGAGGGTCCCTAGGGGTCGGCTATGGTTCGTGGCATGGCAGACGGAGGGCTGCTCCTGTCCGGCACGGGCCGACTGCTCATGGCCCAGCCACACGCCGCCGAGCCTGCCGGCACGCTCTCCCCGTGGGCGGTGCTCATCAGCGACGACCGCATCGGCTGGGTCGGTTCACCCGATGAGGCGCCGGCGGCGGACCGATGGGAGGATCTGGGCTCCGCACTCGTCAGCCCAGGCCTGGTGGACGCCCACACCCACCCGGTCTTCGCCGGGGACCGATCCGATGAGGCGGCCGCCCGACTGGAGGGCCGTCCATACGAGGCCGGCGGCATCCTCCGCACGGTAGCAGCCACCCGCCAGGCCGCCGACGCCGAGCTCCAGCGGCTGGTCGAGGGTCGGCTGCGGGCGGCGTTGGCGGGCGGCACGACGAGCGTGGAGGCCAAGTCGGGCTACGGACTGACCACGACCGAAGAGGTTCGCGCCCTGCGGATTATCGGAGCGGCGGCCCAGTCGATCGGGATGCGGGTCGTTCGGACCTTCCTGGGCGCCCACGCCGTCCCTTCCGAGGCGGCATCGGCCGCGGACTACGTCGAAACCGTGATCCGGGACATGCTGCCCGTCGTCGCGGGTCAGGCCGAGTTCTGCGACGTGTTCTGCGACCGCGGGTTCTTCACGCCCGCCCAGGCCGAGGCCATCCTCACTGCGGCCGATGGCCATGGGATGGGAGTCAAGCTGCATGCCGAGCAGCTGGCCCGGACCGGGGCCGCCGAGCTTGGCGTCCGGCTGGGCGCGGTGTCGGTCGACCACCTCGAGCACCTCGATGCCCCGGGCGTCACCGCGCTGGCCGGATCCGACACCGTGGCCACCCTGCTTCCCGGGCCGGCGCTGGCCATGCGAGGCCCGCTGCCGCCGGCGCGCGCCCTCCTCGACGTTGGGGCCAGCGTGGCGCTGGCCACGGATGCCAACGCCGGAACCTACTCCAACCCCTCGATGCCTCTTGTCATCGGCCTTGGCGCGACCATGCTGCAGATGGCCGTGCCGGAGGCTGTCGCGGCGGCCACCGCGGGCGGGGCCGCCGCCATCGGTCTGTCGCACGAGATCGGTCTGATCCGCGAAGGGATGGCGGCCGACCTGGTGGCCTGGGACGCGGAGCATGAAGGCGCCTTCGCCCTCCGGCTGGGAGATGTCCAGCCGACCCGCGTCTGGATCAACGGGGAGGAGCGAACGCTTGGCTGAGGCCGGTGCGGGCGTGATGGATCGGTTCGACTTCGTCGTGATCGGTGCCGGGGCAGCGGGTGAGGCGGCTGCCAACATGGCGCGCCAGCGGGGAGCCAGCGTGGCCATCGTCGACCGCGACCTGATCGGCGGCTCGTGCGCCTTCTGGGCCTGCATCCCGTCCAAGTCCCTCCTCCACTCGTCCGCCGTGCACGCCGCCGGCGGGGACTACCCCTGGGAACGGGCGGCGGTGCGGCGTGACTGGAACATCAACCGCGAGGGGATCCCCTACCCGGACGACGCGAGCCACGTACAGCGGCTGGAGGAGGCGGGCGCCGTTGTCGTGCGCGGCACGGCGCGGCTGGATGGGCCGAGGCGAGTGGTGGTCCGCCACGAGGATGTGGTCCATGAGCTGGAAGCCGCGAACGTGGTGGTGGCGGTGGGCTCCAACTCGCGGATCCCAGACCTGCCAGGGCTGGACCAGATTCCGTATTGGACCAACCGGGAGGGGACCTCGGCGCGGGTGCTTCCCGAGAGCCTGTTGATCCTGGGTGGCGGGCCGACCGGCGTGGAGCTGGCGCAGGTGTACGCGCGATACGGCGTGCCGGTGACGGTGGTCGAGTCGAATCCGCGGATCCTGGCCCACGACCACCCGCGCAACTCGGCAATCCTGCAGAGCGCCCTGGAGCGGGCCGGGGCGACCGTTCGAGTGGGCGTGCGGGCAGTTCGCGTCCATCCCGCGACAGGCTCGGGCAAGCCGCACCGGGTCGAGCTGGACGATGGGAGCCGGGTCGAGGGCTCCGCCGTCCTGGTGGCCATCGGGCGCGAGGTGCCGCTGGGCGGGCTGGGCCTCGAGACGATCGGGGTGGACGTGTCCGACGGCCGCCTTCGGCCAGACAAGCGACTCCGGATCGCGCCCAACGTCTGGGTGGCTGGCGACCCCGCCGGGCCAGAGATGCACACCCACCTCGCCCACTATGAGGGTGAGATCGTGGTCCGGATGGCGCTCGGCGACGACGTTCACCCGGACTTCCGGGCGATCCCCCGCGCCACGTACACCGATCCCGAGACGGCGTCGGTTGGGCTCCAGGTGGACGAGGCGAAGGCGGCGGGCATGGATGCGGTCGAGTACGAAGAGGACCTGGCGACCAGCGCCAAGGGATTCACGGCCGAGGCCGAAGGTCACGTCATCGTGGTCGTTGATCGGACGCACAAGACCCTGGTGGGAGCCTTCCTCGCCGGCCCAGCCGCATCGGAAGCCATTCACCAGGCGGTGCTGGCGGTGAAGCTCCAGACGCCGCTCGCCGCGCTGGCCGACACGATCAACGCGTTCCCGACCCTTTCCAGAGTCATGTGGTGGGCGTTCACATGGGCAGCGCGGGAGCTGGATGCGACGTGATCCAGGAGTGCGTCGTCTAGCCATGCAGGTCATGGAGCTGCGCCAACCGGCGCCGATCGCCAACCAGCCGCTCGTTGCGGCCGATCGTGGCACGCCTACCGCGGGCGCAGGGGAGCTCAAGCTTCGGGTGGCGGCCACCGCCGTGTGTCGCACCGACCTCCAGCTGGCCGAGGGCGACCTCGAGGCGCGCCGGCTGCCCATCGTGCCCGGGCACCAGGTCGTCGCCCACGTCACGGACATCGGCGAGGGCGTGTCGGGCTGGGCCGTGGGTGACCGCGCGGGCGTGACCTGGCTGGCGGGATCGGACGGCACGTGCCGGTACTGCCGCTCCGGTCGAGAGAACCTCTGCCCGCAGGCCGCATTCACGGGCTGGGACCGCGACGGCGGGTACGCAGAGGAGATGACCGTCCGCGCCGACGTCGCCGTCCGCCTTCCGGGCGGCTTTACCGATACCGATGCCGCCCCGTTGCTGTGCGGTGGAGTCATCGGTCATCGGGCTCTGCGCCTGGCGGGAGTGCCGGCCCTGGCCGATGAGGGCGCGACCCCCACCCCAGATCGGTCAGAGCCATTTCGGCTGGGCCTGTACGGCTTCGGTGCCTCCGCCTCGCTGGCCATCCAGGAGGCCATCCACCTGGGCTGCGTCGTTCACGTGGCCAGCCGCTCGGCGGAGGAGCGCGAGCGAGCCGTGGAATTGGGCGCGGCTTCGGTCGGGGGATACGCGGAGCCACCGGCTGAGCCCCTGGACGCGGCCATCACCTTCGCCCCGGTCGGATCGGTGGTGGTCTTCGCGCTCCACGACCTGGCCCCCGGTGGGACGGTGGTGATCAACGCCATCCACCTCGACCAGATCCCCGCTTTCCCGTATCGGCTCCTCTGGGAGGAGCGCGGCCTGCGGAGCGTGGCCAACGTCACCCACCGAGACGCCGTCGAGTTCCTGGAGCTGGCGGCGGCGATCCCCATCCGGACGTCGGTCCGAACGTATCCCCTGACCGATGCGAACGCGGCCCTCGCCGACCTGGCGGCGGGTCGGATCGGGGCCAGTGCCGCGGTCCTCGTTCCGGAGCGCTAGCATCGAGCGGTGCGCTCTCTGCTGAAGCGGCGCGCAGCGTCCTACGCCCTGGCCCTCAGCGGCGTGGCACTGGTCACGATCGGCCTCCTCCAGCTGGGCCAATCGAGCCTCGGGAACGCGTCGATGCTGTTCCTGGTAGTGGTGTTGCTGTCCGCGGCGTTGCTCGGCCGCGGGCCGGCCATCCTGGCTTCCGTTGCCGCCTTCCTGGCGTCCAACTTCTTCCTGGTCGAGCCACGCTTCACGCTTCGGGTCGATAACCCTGATGAGTGGATCGCGCTGATCCTGTTTCTGCTGGCCGCGATCATCACCGGCCAGGTGGCGGCCAGCCAGAGGTCGCGAACCCAAGAGGCTGAAGAGCACGCCCGCCAGGCCCGGCTCCTGTATGACCTGGCGGTCCTGATGGCCGAGCCCAACCTCGCGCGGGCGCTGGAACCGGTCGCGGAGCGCGTTCAGCACGAGCTTGGCGTGGCCGCGGTGCGGATCGAGGTCACCAATCGCGAGGGTCGATCGCTGGGCAGTGCCGGCGTCGGTGACACCGGGGCCCTTGCCGCGCTGAAGAACGCCGGAACCGTCCGGGCCGAGATCCTGGGAGCCGGCCAGCTCCCGAGTGGCGAGGCGTCGGGACGGCCCGGCAAATGGATCCGGGTCTCGGCGCCGCACCCACCGGGCGAAGCGACCCCCGACTGGCGCGTGCTACGGGCGCCCATTCGCAGCCCGGATGGCGTGGTGGGCGAAGTCGCGCTGGCGGCGAGCTTAGGCGCGGACGTCGACGCGGCGGCTGCGCGCCTGCTTGGGGCGCTGACTGCGCAGCTCTGGCTCGCCATCGAGCGGGCCCGGCTGCGCGAGGAAGCCACCGCGGCTGAGGTCCTGCGACGCACGGACGAGGCGAAGTCGGTGTTGCTCGACGCGGTATCCCACGATCTCCGCACGCCGCTGGCGTCGATCATGGCCTCAGCCGGGAGCCTCCGACAGGCCGATGTCCACTGGACCGCCCATGAGCGACGTTCATTCGCAGAAACGATCGAGCAGGAGGCCGAGCGCCTGAACCGGATCGTGGGCAACCTGCTGAATCTGGGCCGAATCCAGGCTGGCATGCTGGTCCCCGACCGGTCGTGGTACGAGCCTGCGATCCTGATCCAGGAAACCCTGGACCGGTTGCGGCCGGCGACGGCGCGTCATCGGATCCGGGTCGACCTGCCCCCCGATGAGCTGCCGCCGGTGTTGCTCGACTACTCCGAGATGGACCAGGTGCTCACCAACCTGATCGAGAACGCGGTGAAGTACTCGCCGATCGGGTCCGACATCGTGGTTTCGGCCCGGCTGGCGGACGGGCAGCTGCGGGTCAGCGTCGAAGACTCCGGACCGGGGGTGGCGGCCGTGGCGCTGCCACACCTGTTCGAGCCGTTCTATCGCGCCGGAGAGGTGCGACGTGGTGGTGGCAGCGGACTCGGACTCGCAGTCGCGCGTGGCCTGGTCGAGGCCCACGGCGGCCGGATCTCGGCCGAAAACCGGCCGGAAGGCGGCGCTCGATTCTGGTTTGCCATTCCCAGCCCAGGAGGCGCCGTATGAAGCCGGCGCCCGGCGCGCGGGTCCTGGTCGTCGACGACGAGGCGGCAATACGCGACACGCTGGCACGCAACCTAGTAGGTCACGGCTACCAGGTGCACAGCGCCGCGACCGGAGCCGAGGCGCTCGACGCGGCCTCCCGCTTCCAGCCCGACCTGGTCCTGCTCGACCTCGGACTCCCCGACGTGGATGGAACCGAAGTCATCGAGAGCATCCGGAGCCGAAGCAGCACCCCGATCGTCGTCCTCTCGGTGCGCGGCGCGGAGCGGGACAAGGTCCGTGCCCTGGAGCTCGGCGCCGATGACTACCTGACCAAGCCGTTCGGTATCGACGAGCTGCTGGCCCGGGTCAAGGTCGCGCTCCGCCACGCCGCCCGGACCCGGCAAGGGGCGGACCCCGTCTTCCGCAGCGGAGAGCTGGCGGTCGACCTCCAGCGGCGCGAGGTGACCGCCGATGGGCGGCCAGTCCACTTGACTCCCACCGAATACGCTCTGCTCGGCGCGCTGATCGCCGCCGGTGGACGAGTGCTCACCGACCGAGCCCTTCTGCAGCAGGTATGGGGGCCCGAGTACGGATCTGAGAACCACTATCTGCACGTCTACGTCGGGCGGCTGCGCAAGAAGCTGGAGCCCGACCCAGCGCGCCCGCGATACCTGCGGACCGAACCCGGAGTTGGATACCGGCTGGTCGAGCTTGAGGCGGGTGACTGATCGATATTGAGCCGATATTGAGCCGATAGCGCCCGATCGTTGACACCCCGTTGAGGCGGGCCGAGCCACGATCGAGCCATGGCCGGCTTCCGAGAGGCGCCGGGGTCAGGCGTTGAGCCTCGGCTCCGCGTGGTCGACGATTCCCACGTTCCGCCCCAGGCGCTCGCAGCACTTCGGGCCGCTTGCGAAATCCTGCGCGACTCGGATGAGCCCCTGACATCGATCAGCGTCAGCGGACGGCTGCGGAATACTGACCTCGGTGCCATGCCCATCGTGTCCGCGGCCGAACGGCTGGCCGTTGAGCACGGCCTCGTTGTGGACCTGCGTCTTGATGGCGCGGCCTACGAGGTCCACTTCCACCGGCGAGCGAGTTGACCGAAGGCGGCAAGCCCCAGGGCTCGCGCCCGGTGAATCCATACCTGGAGGTCCGCGAGCCTCGGCGAGGCCAACGGCCGGGTGATGCGTACGTTCGTATCGTGCGCCCGTTCGACGACGAGTTCGAGCGTGCCGAGTCCGGCCATCTGGTTGCCACCGAGGAGACCCTCCTCGAACGTGCTGGATGGCAGCGGGGGCTCGGCCGAATCCGCGCCATGCTCTTCGGCCGCCCCATCTCGAGCGAGCACGAGGAGCACGAGCGGCTGACCAAGACCAAGGCGCTGGCTGTGTTCAGCAGCGACAACATCAGCTCGTCGGCCTACGCCACCGAGGAAATGATGCGGGTCCTCGTGGTGGCCGGTGTGGGCGCGTTCAGCCTGATCATGCCGCTGACCATCGTCATCGCCGTCGTGCTGGCCATCGTGGCCACCTCCTATCGGCAGACGATCAAGGCCTACCCCAGCGGCGCCAGCAGCTACATCGTGGCCAGCGACAACCTCGGGCCGCCGGCCGGGTTGGTGGCCGGGGCCGCGCTCCTGATCGACTACACCCTGACGGTCGCGGTATCGGTTTCGGCAGGAGTGGCGGCGGTGACCTCGATCGTTCCCTCCCTGTTCGACGCGCGAGTGCTGATTTCGGTTCTGATGGTGGTGGTGCTGACGCTCGGCAACCTGCGGGGGGTTCGCGAATCGGGCACGATCTTCATGGCGCCCACATACGTGTATCTCCTCGTGGTGCTGGGCATGATCGGGTTCGGGCTGGTGGGCCTCGCCACGGGCGCCATCCCTCCGTATCACCCGCCCGATGCCTGGCTGGCAGCCGAGGCCGGCACTGAGACCCTGGCCCTGTTCCTGATCCTGAGGGCCTTCTCGTCGGGGGCTGTGGCCCTGACCGGGATTGAGGCCATATCGGACGGCGTACCTGCCTTCAAGGCGCCGGAGTGGCGCAACGCGCGCGTCACGCTCACCTGGGCGGCCGCCCTGTTTGGGATCCTGTTCATCGGGATCAGCCTGCTGGTGAGCACGCTCGGCATCGTGCCGGATCCAAGCGAACAGCAGACGGTGCTCTCCATCCTGACTCGGCATCTGACCGGCGACGGGCCCTACCTGGTGCTGGTCCAGGTCGCCACGGCGCTTCTACTGGTCCTGGCCGCCAACACCAGCTTCGCCGACTTCCCGCGTCTGTCATCGTTCCTGGCTCGGGACGGTTTCATGCCGCGCCAGTTCGGCTGGCGCGGGGACCGGCTCGCCTTCTCGACCGGGATTCTCGCCCTGGCGGGCCTGGCCATCGTCCTGCTGATCGCGTTCCAGGCCAGCGTCACGGCCCTGATCCCGCTGTACACCCTGGGCGTGTTCGTGGCCTTCACGCTTTCCCAGTCGGGAATGGTCCGACGTTGGTGGCATCGCCGCGAGCCGGGGTGGCGCCGCGGGTTGCTCATCAACGGGCTGGGGGCCGTCACGACCGCGGTCATCGTGCTCATCGTGGGGTCGAGCAAGTTCCTGCAGGGTGCCTGGCTGGTGATGATCATGGTCCCGCTCCTGGTCGGGCTGATGCTCGCCATCCGGCACCACTATCGGGTCATGGCACGCGCGATCACCGGCCCAGGCCCGCTCCACTCGCCAATCCCCGCCAAACCAATCGTCGTTGTCCCGATCGCCCGACTTGACAACCCCGCACTCGATGCCCTCGGGTTCGCCCGTTCGATCAGCAGCGAGGCGCTGGCGGTCCACGTGTCTCTCGACCCGGCGACGGCACGTGACCTCGGCCAACGCTGGGCGGAGGTCGGAGGCGGCACCGAGCTGGTCATCGTGGAGTCGCCGTATCGGGCCATGATGGGTCCGTTCCTGCGCTACCTGGACGCGCTCCAGCAGCAGGATCCGGATCGCCGCGTCCTGGTCATCCTCAATGAGGTCGTCCCGCGGCGCTGGTGGGACCTGCTCCTCCACAATCAGACCGCCCTTCGGCTCAAGCTGCGTCTGTTCTTCCGGCGCAACACGATCGTGGCTGACGTGCCCTACCACATCCCTGGAGCGCCCTGATTCAGAATTCCAAGCCGGCGCTCTCCATCCCAGGTCCCATGATCAGGTCCTGGTTACCGAGGACTGGTCGCTGCTCGGTCACTCCCCTCGCTCCGGCTCGGACTCGGTTTCGGTCTCTTCCTTGGGCGGTTCTTCGTGGACGCGGCTGGCCTCGACGATCGTGGGGCGGCCATCGCGGTCCTTCCATCGCGTCTCGAGCTCGATCGTCCCTTCCTCCCCAACCAGGTGCAGGACCGCCCGGTAGCCGGTGCCAGTGGTATCGACCGACGCAATCGTGGCCTCGGTCAGCGGCAACGGCAGCATGGCCACGATCGGACCGAGGTTCGACCGCAGCTGGCTGCTGAACTCGTTTGCGGCTTGAGCGATGTCACCGGCCAGCAGCGCATCGCAGAACGCCTGGGCTCGATCGCGGACGGTCTGCTCGATCATCGGCACTCTCGAGATGTTGGCTGGGGCGGAAGGATTCGAACCTTCGATCTCCTGATCCAGAGTCAGGCGCCTTACCGCTTGGCCACACCCCAGCGAGGCCTGGCGATTCTAGCAAAGGGCCCTGTGGGATCCCCGAATTGACCATACCGGTCCGGGCCTCCGATCGTCCCAGTCGTCATAGGCCGACCGGCGGGGTACGCCGCAGGCGCGGCTTTCGGTAGTGTCAGACGGGCTGAGAAATATGATGTCTAGGGGGTGTCCTGCAGATCATGACGACCACCGTAGAGCCGGGAACCTGGCGCGAGTACGGCCTCGGCGGGCCGCCGGAGCCGTGGAAGGAAGGCGATCAGCTGGATCTCGATCGACTGGCGACCTCCTACTACGTCGACGTCCTCGAGTCGCGGCGGCGGATCATCGAATTCGCCGGGGCCGCTGACCCAGACGACCAGGTGGAAT
Source organism: Candidatus Limnocylindria bacterium (assembly GCA_044866355.1). Classification (GTDB taxonomy): domain Bacteria; phylum Chloroflexota; class Limnocylindria; order QHBO01; family QHBO01; genus DASTEQ01. The sequence continues at coordinate 13,722 of JBIOTW010000045.1, forward strand.
CGGAAGAGCTATTCACGCTGGCCACCCGGCACAAGCAGGAGATCGATTTCTCGCTGCGCCATGAGGTGACGCCCGCGGAGCGAGCTCGCGCCGATGATCGCCTCCAGGCGCTCATGCGCATCAGCCGCCGGCTGCGCGAAGTCGCCGAGAAGGTCATCGCCGAACCAGTCCCCTGAGGGCCAAGGCGGGTTCGACCAACGCGGGGTAGGACCGATGCGGCTCGCCCTGCGCCATAGTCCCGACTGCGGCTGGCAGGGCAAACGCCCCTAGGGGATCCAGCCCCAGTCCTCAGTGCGGCGATCGGCCCTTGCCAGGGGGCCGCCGAAACGCACAGACTGGTTCGAAATGCCGCAGGTTTCGCCCGAGGGCGGCGCATCCGTCGAGGTAGATGCCTCGGCACCGGCTGAGGAACGCAAGCTGGCCACGGTCGTATTCGCGGACCTGGTTGGCTCCACCGCCCTGGCCGGTGAACAGGACCCCGAGCGCACGCGCCTGATCCTGAACCGCTTCTACGACGCCATGGCCGAGGAGGTCGAGCGCTGCGGGGGCACGGTGGAGAAGTTCGCCGGGGATGCGGTGATGGCTGCATTCGGCGCGCCCGCGGCGCTCGAGGACCACGCTGAGCGCGCCCTCCACGCGGCACTCGCCATGCAGCGTCGGCTGACCGACATGTTCGGGGAGCAGCTGGAGCTGCGGATCGGTGTCAACACCGGCGAAGTGATCGTCGGGCGCCCGCGCGAGGGCAGCTCCTTCGTCACCGGCGACGCGGTCAACGTCGCTGCCCGGCTGGAGCAGGCCGCCGCGCCCGGCGACATCCGGGCTGGAGAGCGCACCGTTGCGGCGGCTGCGGGGGCCTTCGAGTTCGGCGATCCCGAGACAGTCGAGGCCAAGGGCAAGCCGGGTGGCGTCGCCTCGCGCCGCGTGCTGCGCGCACTGTCGCTCATGCGACCCCGAGGCGTGCGCGGGCTGCCATCGGTCTTTGTCGGTCGTGAAGCCGAATTTCTGGAGCTCCGAAGGCTGTATGACCGTGTCCTGACCGATGCCGAGCCCCACCTGGTGTCGATCCTTGGAGACGCGGGGGTGGGCAAGACTCGCCTCACCAGGGAGTTCTGGGGCTGGCTCAGCACCCAGACGCCAGAGCCCATGCGCCGCACCGGTCGGACCCTGTCGTACGGGCAGGGCACCACCTACTGGCCGATGGGCGAGGTGCTGAAGGAGCACTTCGGCATATCCGAAAGCGACCAGCCCGAGGCAATCGCCGCCAGGCTGGATGACCGCCCCTACCTAGGCCTGACGCTGGGTTTCGCCCCCGGCGAGGACGTTCACCCGCTGGTGGCCCGCGAGCGCCTCCATGACGCGTGGGTCGAGTTCCTGGGTGAGCTCGTCGCTGATCGGCCGGTGGTGATGCTCCTCGAGGACATGCACTGGGCCGAGGATGATCTGTCGGATCTCGTCGACACCCTGATCGCCCAGGTGGCCGGTCCGCTCCTCGTCCTCGCCACAGCCCGCCCTGAGCTGCTCGACCGGCGGCCGTCCTGGGGTGGCACTTGGCGCCGGACTTCGGCGATGCAGCTGGAGGCACTACCGGCGGCCGACACCAGCCGCCTGCTCGGCGAGCTCCTGGGCGGCGAGGTGCCGAACCCGATCCGAGATCTCATCGTCGGACGGGCCGAAGGCAACCCGTTCTTCGTCGAGGAGCTGGTCGGGACGCTCATCGACCGCGGAGTGCTGGCCCGCGACAACGGCGCCTGGTCCTTCGGGGAGCTGCCACCCGGCTTTTCCGTCCCCGACTCGGTCCAGGCCGTCCTCGCCGCGCGGATCGACCTGTTGCCTCCCGCTGAGAAGGCCGCGTTGCAGGCTGCCGCGGTCATCGGCCGGACCTTCTGGACTGGTCCGGTGTACGAGCTGGTCGCGGGCGAGAGCCCTGACATCGGAGTCCTCGAGGAGCGGGATTTCGTCCGCCGGCGCCCAGGATCTTCGCTGGCCGGGGAGCGCGAGTACGTGATCAAGCACGCGCTCACCCGCGAAGTTGCGTACGCCACGCTGCCCAAAGCGCGGCGGGCGCGGCTCCACGCGGCCTTTGCCGCATGGCTCGAGCGTCGGGCGGAGGAACGCGACGAGCTGGCGCCGCTGGTGGCCCACCACTTCGCAGAGGCTGTCCGGCCTGAGGACCGGGACCTGGCGTGGGCGGGCGAGGGCGATGTGGCAGACCGACTCCGCGAACGTGCCGTGACGTGGTCGCGCCGAGCGGCCGAGCTGGCGGTCGGCCGCTACGAGATCGACGAGGGCCTATCCCTGCTGGGCCAGGCGGTGGCCCTGGAGCCGGACGAGACCGCGCAAGCGTCGCTCTGGTACGAGATCGGGCATGCGAGCGCCCTGAAGTACGACGGCGAGGGATTCGTGGCCGCCATGACGAAGGCGCTCGAGCTCGGGGCGCCCGAGGCGCAGGTGTATCCCGAGCTCGCCTACCAGACGGCGCAACGCGCGGGCATGTGGCAACGGCGCCTGGATGACAGCCTGGTCGAAGGCTGGATCGATCGGGCCGTGGCGGCCAGCGCCGAGGGCACGTCGGAGCGATTGAAAGCACTCACGGCCAGGGCGTACTGGCTTGATGACCTCGACGCCGCTCGCGCGGCGCTGGCCACGGCTGATGCGCTGGGTGACGTTGAGACTCGCTTCCTCGGTCTGGGAGCGGTGCAGAGCGCCCTTCAAGAATCGGGCCAGTTCGCCGAGGCCAGCCAGGTGGCGGCAGAGCGCTCGACGCTGCTCCACGAGATCGCCGACCCCGACCAGGTGGCCGATGCGCTGTTCATGACAGCCGACCTGTACACGAACGTCGGAAGGCTCGCCGAGGCGCGGGTCGCGACCGCGCAAATGGAGCAGACGGTCGCCGGTCTGACACCCCATCACCGAGTGCATGGACTCGGCATGAGGATGCGGCTGGAGTTTGCAATCGCCGATTGGGAAGCGGTGAGGGGCCTGACCCAGCGCGCCGAGGACGCGGTCGAGGCCAACCTGGCAACGCCGTGCCCGTTCAACGTCGGCCTGCATCTCATCGCCGCGGTGGGCATGCTACGTAGCGGTTACGAGGCCGAGGCCTCCCGCCTGGTCGCAAAGGCGGAGTCCATCGGCATGGTCGGCTACGGGAGGATCACAGCCGCCTGGCGGCTGAGCCTGGCGCTCGCGCGCGGTGACCACGCTGAGGCTCGGCGGGTGTTGGATTCCATCCAACCAGCCTGGCTCACGTCCGGCGCGTGGAATCTGTGGTCCGCCTTCCTCGACGGCCTGGCGCTGCTAAGCGACCGGGAACGGATCGAGGCCGAGGCTCCGCGGTGGGTGGGGCAGGACGCGTACGTGGCGCCGTTCGCCCTCCGGGCCCTGGGAGTGGTGCGGGATGACCACGCCCTGCTGGCAGAGGCAGTCGATCGGTTCGAGGCCATGGGCCTTGGCTGGCATGCGCAGGAGACACGCAGACTCCTCGAACCGTCTTGACGACCGGCGAACGAGCGAGCCGGCCCTAGACTGCCGGCGTGGCACCGAACCCGCTCCCGACTCCCCTCGACGTCCTCCGCGCACGACAGCGGATCGGTGACGCCGCCAGCCGAACGCCGCTGGTCGGCTCGTTGTCCCTGGCCCAGGCATGTGGTGCGGACGAGACGCGGCTGAAGCTGGAGCAGCTCCAACCCACCGGTTCGTTCAAGGTCCGTGGCGCGGAGTCACGGGTCGCCTCCATCGCGGCCACGGGGAACGGTGCGCGGCTGGTCACCGCCAGCAGCGGCAACCACGGGATCGCCGTCGCGCGGGCGGCCGCGCGACACGGCCTGGCGGTCACGATCCTGGTCGGCGGGTCCGTGTCCCCAGCCAAGCTCGCGCACCTGCGCGAGCTCGAGACGGACACATGCACGGTCGAGATCTTCGGTCGCGATACCGATGACACCGAGCCGGAGGCCCGCCGCCGCCACGACCTGGGCGCCGCGGTCTACGTATCGCCCTACAACGATCCGGAGGTGGTGGCTGGCCAGGGAACGGTGGGAGTCGAGATCCTCGAGGACTGGCCCGAGGTCGATACGGTGGTCGTCCCCATCGGCGGCGGCGGGCTGATCAGCGGCATCGGGCTGTGGATCAAGTCGGTCAATCCCACCGTCCGGCTGGTGGGCGTTCAGCCGGAAGCGTCGTTCCCGATGCATGCGTTCCTCGTCACCGGCAGCGCGCGCCGGATGCCTATCGGGCCGACCCTCGCAGATGGCGTGGCGGGCAACATCGAGCGCGGCTCGATCACGCTGCGCCTGGCAAAGCGGCTCGTGGATGAGGTGGTACTGGTCGACGAGGAGGCGATCGCGGGCGCCATGCGGTGGGCGTGGAACGGGCCCCGCTACCGCCTGGAGGGAAGCGGAGCCCTGGGAATCGCGGCCCTGCTCAGCGGCCGGCTCGGGAAGCTGGCCGGCCGGCGGGTGGCCGTGGTGCTGACCGGCGGCAACGTGGACGAGGCCTCGTTCGAATCGGTCCTGACCGGTAGCATGCAGCCGTGAGCGTCAATCGCCAGCCGCCGCCTGGCGCCGTCCTGGGCGCCATCCTCATCGTCATCGGCCTGGGTTTCCTGGCGGTTCGATACTTCGAACCCTTCGTCGGCATGGACGTGTGGCCGCTGTTCATCATCGGTCCGGGAGTCGTGCTCCTCGTGCTGGGCCTGTTCCTTCCGAACGTGGGAATGGTGATCGGCGGATCGGTGGTCACGACCCTGGGCTTGATCCTGGCCTGGCAGAACGCCACCGATCGCTGGGAGAGCTGGGCCTATGTCTGGGCCCTGGTGGGGCCCACCGCCTCTGGCGTGGGCTCGTTCCTCGGCGGGCTGCGGACCGGGAATCCTCGGCGGCGCGATGGGGGGCTGTGGCAGATCGTCATCGGTCTGGCGGTGTTCGCGGGCTTCTATCTGTTCTTCGAGCAGGTCATCGGCCTCAGCGGGGAGCCGCTTCCCCTGCCCGATTGGGCCATGCCGGCGTTCCTCATCGGTATCGGCGTGCTCGTCCTGCTGCGCGGCGCCTTTGGTCCGCGCGATACCAACCCGGACACCGAATCGCCGACATGAGCTCGGGTGGACTGGAGGTCCGCCCGCTGACCGCGGACCGGTGGGACGACCTCGTGTCGCTGTTCGGGCCGAGCGGAGCCTTCGGGAACTGCTGGTGCACGTGGTGGCGGCAGACCGGCGGCGAGTTCGAGCGAGGGATCCGCCAGCGGGGCAAGGGGAACCGGGCGCTGCTCGGCAAGATCACCACCGAAGGGCGCGAGCCGGGCCTGATCGCGTACCGTGACGGGCAACCGGTGGGCTGGATCAGCGTGGCGCCGCGGCCCGACTACGGTCGGGTCGTCCGCTCGCCCAGCATCGGCCCCGGACGGCGCAGCCCCGAGGCGGCCGACCCCAGCGTGTGGTCGGTGGTGTGCTTCTGGATGCCGCGAGCCGAACGTGGCAAGGGCATTGCCATGGCGCTGCTCCGCGCAGCCGTTGACCACGCTCGCGCACGCGGCGCGGATGTGCTGGAGGCCTATCCCATCGATACCGGCGAGGAGCGCCACCCGCAGTCGAGCGTCTTCACCGGCACGCTGGCCATGTTCCGCCGGGTCGGGTTCACTGAAGTCGAGCGTCGGGCCGAGGGCCGGCCCATCGTCCGCCTGAACCTCTGACCTTGTCTCTGAGCGACCGAGCCTCTGAGCCACCAGCCTCTGAGCCACCAGCCTCTGAGCCAATCGGCGCAGCTATTCACACGTGACTGGTAACGCGCACGAATCGTAGTTCTGCCGATCACTCAGTCACCTGAGAATGACAGGCCGAAGCAGGGCCGGCATCCGGCGGTTCGTGCGCCGTGCAACCCACCTGTGAATGACAGGCCCAAGATTGGCCGGAATCCGGCCGGCACATGCGTCATGCGACTCACCTGTGAATAGGCAGCCCCTCGCGCTCGGATGGGGGAGACAGGTCAGTCCACGCCCGTCCGCCAGGCGGACAGGTCGTGCCAGGCGACCTCATAGTGCTCGACCAACGGGTTCATCTCCAGCAGGTACTCGGAATCTTCAGGGTAGTAATGGGCACGTTCCGGGTCGTCCCCGGCGAAGCGGCGGACCGCCTCCATGGAGTCCCACAGGGTCAGCGCGGTGAATTCGGCCACCCCATCTGAGATCCGGTGCAGGAGAAGGACGCCGCGGTTGCCCTCGGTTCCCGCGTAGTCCTTCAGCCCGGTCTGCTCAAGGAGTTTCAGGTACTCGTCGGACTTGGTGGCCGGGGTTCGGCCTCGCCAGATGCGGGCAATCATGGTCGTCCTCCGGTGCTGCGGTGGCCCTCAACCATAGTCCGCCCGATCGGTGGTCGAGGCGCCTCTATCCTTAGCGCGTGGCGCCCGATGACACGAATGGCCGCTCTCCGCTCGACGACGCGCTCGAAGGATTGAACGCGGGCTACGTCGCCGCGGTCTATGAGCAATACCGATCCGATCCGGCCAGCGTCGAGCCCGAGTGGCGGCGCCTGTTCGATGCGGGACTGGCTGGATTCGAGCCCGTGCGGCCCGCGGCGGCACCTCAGGCACCGGCTGCGGCAGCCGCCACCGCCGAGGCAGACGTGGCGCCTCCCTCTCCCGGCGCAGGCGGTGACGCGGACCAGCCCGCCCAGGAGCCGCCGCCCGGCGCCACTCCGCTGCGCGGGCCGGCCGCCCGACTCGCGTCCAACATGGTGGCGTCGCTCGGAGTCCCCACCGCCACCTCGTTCCGCGACCTACCCGTGGCAACCCTCGAGGCCCGGCGGCGGCAGCTCAACGAGCGCGTGGCGCCCCGCAAGGTGAGCTTCACGCACCTGGTTGGGTTTGCCATCGCTCGGGCGGCCGGAGAGCAGCCGGTCATGACCCGCGCCTTCACGGACGTGGCCGGCAAACCGCACATCGTGGACCCCGGCGCGGTGAACCTGGGCCTGGCCGTGGACGTCGAGCGTGCCGACGGTAGCCACTTCCTGGTGGTCCCCGTCATCCGGGCCGCCCAGAACCTGGACTTCGGGGCGTTCCACGCGCGGTACGAGGAGCTCGTTGCCGGCGCCCGGGATGGCAGCCTGGGCCCGGACGAGTACGTTGGGGCCACGGTGACCCTCACCAACCCCGGCACGCTGGGCACCACCGC
>JBIOTW010000046.1:0-2506 GCA_044866355.1 Candidatus Limnocylindria bacterium
GCCCTCGCCACGCAGCTGGGCAAGACGCCGGTCGAGGCGGCCGACACGCCGGGGTTCATCGTCAACCGCGTCGCGCGACCCTTCTATCTCGAAGCCCTGCGCATCCTAGGCGAGGGGGGTGCGGATGCGCCCACCATCGACGCCGCCATGCGGGAGGCAGGGTTCCGGATGGGGCCCTTGGAGCTCATCGACACCATCGGCCTGGACGTCAACCTGGCCGTCAGCGAGAGCGTGTGGGAGGCCTTCGGACGGGCACCGCGCTACCTGCCCCATGCGCTGCAGCGGGTCCTGGTGCAGGCCGGCCGGCTGGGTCGCAAGAGCGGGGCCGGCTTCTATGACTGGACCGATGGGGAACGCGGCGCTCCGTGGTCGGGCCTCGTGCCGACGGATGCCGCTCCCCGGGGGGCGAAGCCGCTCGACGCTGATGCGATTCGGGACCGGGTGCTGGCGACGGTGGTCAACGAGGCCGCGTCTGCGGTCGAGGATCGGACCGCCGGCCCCGCGGCCATCGACACCGCCATGCGCCTCGGAACCAACTGGCCCCAGGGACCCCTGGCCTGGGGCGAGCGGTTGGGCCTGGGACGGGTGGTCGCCACCCTCGACGCGCTGGCCGCCACCGCCCCCGACGCCCGCTATGACGTGGTGCCGCTCCTCCGCTCCCTGGCGGGGAGTGGCGGCTCGTTCTTCGACGCCGCCTGATGGCGGGGGAGCCTCCGCATCGGTATCGGGCAGTCGTCTTCGACATGGACGGGCTGCTGCTGGACACCGAGGTCGTGTGGCAGGCGGCCGAGGAGCAGCTGTTCGCCGCCCACGGCGAGGTGTTCACCCGCGAGGACAAGCTGGCCGTGATCGGGACGGCGTTCGACACTACGGCCCGCTATTTCGCCGATCGGCTGGGCTATCCACCTGAGCGCGGCGCCGCGCTTGTCGACGAGATGGTCGAGCACATGGCCGAGGCGCTCCTGCGGGACGTGGCCGGGCGGCCTGGTGCATTGGAGCTCGTCAAGCGCTTACGAGGCCGGCTGCCGCTGGCCCTGGCCTCGAACTCTCCGCGGCGCCTGGTGGATGCCGCGCTGGCCACGGCCGGACTGACCGATGCGTTCGACGTGATCGTGACCTCCGACGACGTGACCCGCTCCAAGCCGGATCCGGACATCTACCTGCTGGCCTGCCAACGGCTGGGGTTCGAGCCGGCGGACGTGCTGGCCCTGGAGGACTCGGCCGCCGGCGTGGCTTCCGCCAAGGCGGCGGGACTGGCCTGTATCGCGGTGCCGCAGTTCGCCGAGACCGATGTCGCCGCCGCGGACCGGGTCATCGACTCGCTCGAGGAGCTGATCCCCGAGTTCTGATTTGTGGTCCGGCGCGACTTCCCTCCCATCCGCGCGTTCTGACGTTGCGCGCTACGCTTGCGGCATGTGCAGATCCATCCATGTCCTCCGGGACGGCGCCGAGGTCGCGCCCGACGATGCCATCACCGCCGCAGCGCTCCAGTACGTCCGCAAGGTGAGCGGCTACCGCAAGCCGTCGGCCGCGAACGAAGCCGCGTTCAACGAAGCGGTGGCGGAGGTTGCCTTCGTCTCCCGCCGACTCCTCGACGCGGTGGCCTCAACCCACCCCGCCGCTCACCGCCACTGACCGAATGTTCGCCAGGTGTACATAACGGCCAACTTCGCGGCGGCCTGACCTGAAATTCGTGCCTCTGGTGTTCTGATTGTTCACGTGGTGCACAAAACGGCCACTTAGAGGGCCCTTGGTGGCCTTTTGGCTTCGTAATTGGCCGATATGAACGGGTGGTGAACAAAGTCACGGGTTGGCGCGATGCGGGCGCCGCAACGGCGCGTCAGGCTCGGCGGCGGCCCAGGCGGAACGCGATCAGGGTCAGGGTCACGGTCCCGATCATCATCAGGACCGCCATGGCGATGAGGACCGGGAGCCGCTGGGCGAACCGCAGCTGCCCGTAGAGGAAGATCGGGAAGGTGGGGTCGCCGCCGGCCAGGAACAGGGCGATGGCCACCTCGTCGAACGAGACGATGAAGCACGTCAGCCACGCCGACAGGATGGACGGGGCCATGAGCGGAACCACGACCCACCGCAACGTGGTGCGGTAAGACGCCCCTAGGTCCATGGCCGCGTCCTCGAGGTTCGGGTCGAGGCCGACCATCCGCGCCAGCAGGATCAGCGCCGCGAACGGGACGGCCACGACCGAATGACCGATGGCGATCGTGGCCAGCGAGCGGGGAACGTCCACGAAGATGAACAGCAGGAACAACGACACCCCCAGCACGATGAACGGCACGATCAGCGGCAGACCGGCCAGGGCCACCAGGCCAGACCGCCCGCGAAATCGGAAGCGAACGACCGCCACGCTGACGGCGAAGCCAATCAGCGTCGCCAGCGTCGCCGAGGCAACCCCCACCACCAGCGAGTTGCGCGCCGCCTCGAGCAGTGACGCGTCCTCGAGAACCTCGCCATACCAGTCCAGGGTCAGCCCGCGCAGGGGGAAGCT
>JBIOTW010000047.1:0-3771 GCA_044866355.1 Candidatus Limnocylindria bacterium
AGCGGCCGCCACGGTCCCCGGCAACATGCCTCCAAGCGCGAGCAGCGCCACTGTCGCACCGAAGGACCGCCGTTCGCCGGCCACGGACTCACGATAGCTCGCTCGGACGGTGAGGAAGGGCGACCTCGACCTACGAATCGGGTAGGGGCCGGGCTTACCCCGGCCCCTCCCATACCACCGGACATGCGGGTCCGCATCCGGCGGTTCGCGTCGCGTCCCGGAAACGGCGGTAGGGATCGAGGAATCCCTGCAGGCCGAGGTCGGTCCAGTAGCCGTTGGGCAGTGCGACGGCGAGGACTCTGGATCCGGCGATGCGCCAGTACCCCTTGCGCGAGGTCGCCCATTGACGGGCGGTCGTCTCGGAGATACCGAGGGCGCGCAGTTTGCGCCGTCGGGTGCGCACTCGTTTCCATTCCTTCCATCGCACCTGCCGCAGTCGGCGCCTGAGCCATTTGTCGAGCTCCTCGAATACGGTCGGGGTGTCGGCCAACCTGAAGTAGGCCGTCCATCCGACCGTGAAGCGGTTGATCTCATCAATCCGCCGCTCCATCGAGACGCCCCAGCGCCGCGAGGTGAGAGCGCGCAGGCGGTCCTTGGCCCTCCTGAAGGCCTTGGGGTCCACCAGCACCCTGACCTCACCCATGCGGGGCAGGAGGCAGAACCCTAGAAAGGGTCGCCTCAACGCCCGGGCAACCACCGACTTCTCGCGATTGACCCTGAGCTTCAGGCGCTGCTCGACGTATTGCGTGATGCTCGCCATGACCCGCTCGCCCGCACGTCGACTCCGGACATAGATGCGTCCGTCGTCGGCGAAGCGCACGAACTGGTGTCCGCGCTTCTCCAGCTCCCAGTCGAGATCGTCCAGCATGACGTTCGAGAGCAGCGGCGAAAGCGGCGACCCCTGCGGGGTCCCCTCCGTCGTCGCATGCACCAGCCCGCCATCCATGACGCCCGCTTCCAGGTAGCGCCGGATCAGCCGGAGCACCCGCTTGTCATGCACCCGCCTTGCGACCCTGGCCATCAGAACGTCGTGCTGAACGCGATCGAAAAACGAGTCGAGATCAAAATCGACGCACCACACCGCGCCATCGGAGATGAACTGGCGTGCCCGCTCGACAGCCTGATGCTGCGAGCGCCCCGGCCGAAAGCCGAAGCTATGAGGATGGAACTGCGGATCGAAGATGGGCGTGAGCACCTGCGCGATGGCCTGGCAGATCATCCGATCCACCGCAGCCGGCACCCCCAGCTTGCGCTGACCGCCCGAGGGCTTGGGGATCATCACCCTGCGCACGGGCTGCGGCCGATAAGTGCCCGCGTCGAGCGCTGAGCGGACCTCCGGCCAGTGGTCTTTCAACCACGGCCGCAGCTCCTTGGTGCTCATCCCGTCGATGCCAGGGGCACCGGCGTTCTGCTCGACGCGTCTGAGCGCCTCGGCGAGATTCCCGCGGGACATGAACTGCTCCCACAGGCCCGCCTCGGCGGGGTGAGGTCCGGTCTCGTGCGCCGCCGGATGATCGCTGCGCTCTGGCGGGTGACCGTCGGGCTTCACCCTCCGACCCCTCCCGCCAGGCCCCTCACGGGGTTGGCTGCGGTCAACGCGATCATCGCGAGCACGCACGTCCTTGGCCTCGGCTTCGCGTTCGGCCCTTCCCAGCCAACGACACGATCCCGGCTGGTAGTACGGCCTCTGCTGACTTCTCCACGGCGAGCAGCAGCCTCTCGGCCACCACCGTCCCGCACCACCCCGCGAACCAAACATCGGACGAGGCATCTGGGACACCCATGGAGATCTCCCCAGGTAAGACCAGCAACCTTCATCGCGCACCCACCGCGTCTACGTAACGGCCCCTTGATGGACATCGGGCTTCGCCATGCCGAGCCGGCTCGCCCGGACCGCCACGCCTCATACGCGCAGCCCGCCGCCACCGTGGCGACAGGCCATGTGTTCCTAGGGTCGCGACTTCGTCTCCGGCTTCCTTCCCACCCCGCCTCACGACGACGCAGTTGCCATTGACTTGTGGTTGGTGCCATCAACCTCCACAGGGGACTCGCACCCCCAAGCTGCTGGTCATGCTGGGCGCACGCGGGTAGGCCGGACGCATCGCTGCGCCCGGCCCCCCTCAGAACCGGACCACCGATATCAATCGCGTGTGGGCACCCACCCGAGCGACGGCACGGCGATGAGGGGAAGCCAGGAACGGCGACGGTGACGGCGGGAATGACCGTGTCCTTGGATGGGTTCGTAGCCGACACGCGCGGCAGCGCGAGCCAGCTCTATCCGGACCTCGCGGACCTCAGGGGAACGGACTACATGAACGCGGCCATCGAGCAGACGGGCGCCGTGGTCATGGGCCGGCGGACATTCGAGATGGGCGACCCGGACTCGTATGTCGGCAACTACGAGTTCCAGGTGCCGATCTTCGTAGTGACGCACCATCCGCCGGCGGTCCCACCCAAGCAGGACGAGCACCTGACGTTCACGTTCGTGACCGAGGGCGTCGAGACTGCGATCGAGCGGGCGAAGGCTGCAGCAGGTGACAAGCTGGTACAGGTGGTAGGCGGCGCCAGCGTCGTCCAGCAGCTGCTTGGCGCCGGGCTGGTCGACGAGCTGCGTCTCGACGTCATGCCGGTCGTTTTCGGCGGCGGTCTGCGACTGCTCGAAAACCTTGAACCCGAGCGCCTTCGGCTCGAGAAGCTGGAGATCCACGAGATCGGCGCCAGAACGAGCCTCGGCTTCCGCGTCGTGAACCGATAGCCGCGCATTGCGTGCTCCCGCATCGTGCGAAAGCGGCAGTGCGTCGCTCAGGCCGGCTGGTCCACGCGGGCATGCCGCGTCGCATGGAAACCAGCAGCCCGCTCGGCGCCCTCGACTTACGCTGCCAGGCGAAGCGCTACCGCGTCGCCACCTGGACGCCGCTCCTTACGCGCCCAAGCGTGCTTGCCGGCTGGAGTAGCCTCCGCGCGGGAGGCGGGAGGAGACGATCGCCGGGGATCCGGCTGACGCCCGAGTATGCCTGCGGGCCCCGCCGGCGGATGACGTGAGCTGTCGTCCGAGGGCGGGCCGGTCAGGTCGAACCACCGGGAGGCAATCATGAGAGTCCAGCTTGTGAAGAAGGTCGCGATCGCGGGCGTCCTATTGGGCTCGCTCGCAGCGGCCTCGCCGAGCCAGGCGGCGTCGAGATGGGTCGATTCGTGGACGGCCGCGCCACAGGCGCTGTACCCGGCCGGCTACGAGGTCGGCCAGCCGGGCTTGCCTGGGACCCTGGGGCCGAACGCCACCGGACCGCTCCTCACGCAGGCGTTCCCGCAGAACGTGGCGCGGCGTCAGACCTTCCGGATGATCGTGCACCGCAACCTCGGAGGGCGCGTCTGGAGGTTGCGGTTGACGAACGTGTTCGGGACGCGCCCGGTGAGGTTCGGGCGTGTGAGGCTGGCCGTCCAGGCCTCCGGAGCGACGATCGCGCCGGGCAGCAGCCGGACGCTGACATTCTCTGGGCGCAGCGCGGTTACGGTACCGGCGGGCAGGGACATCGTCAGCGACCCGGTCCGGCTCAGTGTCGCGACGCGCACCACCCGTAACCTCGCCGTCAGCCTGTACGCGACAGGGACGACGGGACCGATGACCTGGCATGCGGCGTCGTTTACGACGTCCTACTTGACCGATCCTGGCGCCGGCGATCACACCGCGGACCGCTCCGACGCGGCCTTTCCGCACTCGACGACGTCGTGGTTCTTCCTGGCGGGCCTTGAGGTGCGGCGGGCTGACGCCGC
>JBIOTW010000048.1:0-5594 GCA_044866355.1 Candidatus Limnocylindria bacterium
TCGCCTTCGGATCCGAATGGCACGCCGTCCGCGGCAGTTACCGCCTCGCGAATGAGCTCCGCATGACGCTCGAGCAGCGGAGGATATCGATCGCCCAAGAGCTGGACCAGGCGCGTCGAACCTTCCAGGTCGGTGAACAGGAACGTGACGGTCCCGGTGGGCAGGGCGCTGCGGCCTCCCGTCACGCCCACCTCACGGGGAAGGAGCTGTGGCCGCCTCGTTCATCTCGAAACGCGAGGGCGGGGCGGCGGCGGCGAGGCGGGCAATCTCGGCATCGGTCAAGTCATATCCAAACCGAATGGCCGCCACGTTCTCGTCCTGGTAACGGCGTGGTAAGGAGCTGCGAATGGCCTCCTCGTCATACTCGATTCCGGCCAGCTGCAGAAGGCGGCCGAGGGCGATCATGTTGCCGAACAGCTCCTTGCCGAAGTGCTCGGAGCCCAGGGAGGCAAACGGGATCTGCTCGTCGCCGGGCAGCCCGAGGCCCAGGTCGGTGACAACCTTCCGGCCGCTGATATGGAGGTGGCCCTTGTCGGCCAGGCGGAGAAGGATGTCGGCCTCCTCGACGACCGGGTTGTCGATCGGCGTATCGCTGAAGGTCACGAACGCGTCGGACATCGTGCCGCGGACCGATGAGTCGTAGTCGAACAGGACGGTGACCTGCTTCCCCATGCGAGCCAAAAGGCTGCCCAGGATCCCGGCGATGAGCCGCACGCCCTGGCCGCCGACCCCGTCGAGCGCGATGCGGGTCGCCATCGCGCGGCTCCCGGCTAGGCCTCGAGCTCGGCCGGGTCGATCCCGGCCTCGCGAAGCGCATCGGCGAGCGTCAGCTCCCCCTTGGCGACGCGGAGTTTGACCTCCGGATCCAGGCGCTGCATGAGGGCCAGCTTCTTCTGGGCCTCGGCCCGCTTGCGCGCCTTCTCGTCATCGGACACCGGCGCCTTTTCGGCCTTGGTCGTGACCTCCGCGGGCGCGGGACTCGCCGTGCCCGCCTCTTCCGCCGCGGCGCCATTGGTCGGCGCGGCGGCATCGGTCTGGGCGCCGTTGGTGCGTTCGGCGTGGCCCTCCGGATAGAGGATGCCCAGCTCGAACGGGCCCAGTCGATCGGCGCCCTTGGGCGCGCGCTTGTAGGTCTTGCGATAGAAGGTGAGCATCTCGTTGGCGTTGGCGAACCCGATGCGCCGCCCGTTGTTCTCGATGCATTGCGACGTGATGTCCACGAACGCGAACCCGTCATGCTCGATCGCCTCGCGGATCGCGGTCCGCATCTGGGGCTGGTGGTAAACCGTCGTCCGGGCGTACAGGGCGTGCGGGGAGCTGCGCACGATGCCCTGCAGGTTGATCGGGGTGTTCGGGTTGCCGCCGGGGGAGGAAAGCGTCTTCGTCCCGCTGGGCGTGGTAGGGCCGGTTTGGCCGCCGGTCAGCCCGTAGATCTCGTTGTTGTTGCACAGGACCGTGATCCGCGCGTTGCGTCGGATGGCATGAATCAGGTGGTTGCCGCCGATGCTGGCCGTGTCCCCGTCTCCGGCCACCACGATGACGTTGAGCTCGGGCCGCACGGTCTTGATGGCCTCCGCGACGGGCAGTGTCCGTCCGTGCAGGGTGTAGACCGACTCGTACTTCATGTAGCTGCCCATCCGCCCGGTGCAGCCGATGCCGGTCACGATCACGGTGTTGGTGTGGTCCAAGCCCAGCTCGTCCAGGACCATGGCCAGCTCGATCATGATCGTCCCGATCCCGCAACCGGGGCACCAGATGGTGGGGAACAGGTCCATCTTCAGCTTGGACTTGAAGCCCAGCTCGGCGAAGGCGGCCTCAGGCATGGCTAGCCGATCCCCAGCGGAGCACGAGTCGCCCGCTCGGTGGGCACCGGCGGGACCGGCGGCTCGTCCGGGCCGTCGCCCAGGACCCGGGCCAGCCCGGCATTGACCGCCTCCAGGCTGATCCGTCCGCCCAGCAGCGGAACGCGTTTCACCTCGCGCCGGAGAGCCAGCTCGGCCATGTCGGCGTACTGCCCGTCGTTGGCCTCGATGGCCACGATGTTCTCGTACCCCTCAGCCACGGCCCGCAGCTCATCGGTGAGCATGGGGTGGATCCGGATGGGGCGGAACAGGGCGTACTCCTCGGCCAGGGGCGCCGCCACACGCGACACGATCCCGTAGCAGATGACCAGCGTCTCGGCGTCGACCTTCCATCCGTGCTGGTACAGGGCGTATCGGCCCGCGACCGCCAGGTGGCGCTGCTTGGCGGCGTAGTACTGGCGCATGTACTCGTCCGCGTCCGCGGTGGCCGGCTCACCGGCGTTGGGCCCGTGCTCGTACATGAGGACTCCGGCGAAGAAGCGCGGGTCGGCCTCCCCGTTGCGGGCAAGGGGCGGCAGCTCGCGGGGCGCGACGGTGACATCGGCCTCCAGCTCGTCCAGGTCCACGACCTCGTTCAGGTGCGCCACGAACGTGTCTGACAGGAGCACGACCGGGGACTGCGACTCCTCGGCGGCGTTGAACGCGGCCACCGCCAGGGTGAAGGCTTCCGGCACGGAATTCGGATACAGGGCGATGGGCGTGTAGTCGCCGCTGCTGCCATAGCGCACCTGGAGGATGTCGCCCTGGCCAGGCATGGTGGGCATCCCGGTGGCGGGACCGACGCGCTGAACGTCGACGAACACGGAGGGCACGCCCACCTTCTGGGCGTAGCCGATGGCCTCCTGCATGAGGCTGAAGCCAGGCCCGCTGGTGGCGGTGAAGGCCTTGGCGCCAGCCAGCGATGCGCCGATCACCGCGTTGGCGCTGGCGATCTCGTCCTCGGCCTGGAGGAAGCCGAACTCCGGGTGCTCGGCCGCCCAGCCGGAGGCGATGTTCAGGATCTCGGTCGAAGGGCTGATGGGGTAGCCGGCGTAGTAGGAGGCGCCCGCCGCAATGGCTCCTCGAAAGACTGCCTCATTGCCCTGGACCAGGCGACGCATCGGTCTAGCCCCCGGCCTCCGCGGAGGCAGCGTCCTCGCCGCCAGCCTTGTGCTCGCCAGCCTCCTGGCCACCCTTGGCCGCGTGGGCGGCGAGCGCGGCCGGGATCATCTCGATCACCAGGTCGGGGCAGTAGCGCTCGCACAGGCCGCACAGGATGCAGTTCTCTTCCTCGAAGATCGCGTCATCGCGCAGGACCAGCGTGCCCTTGGGACAGATGTCGACGCAGATGTCACATCGCTTGCAGAAGACCGGGTTCCAGCTGATGTTCTGGTAGTCGACCCAACGCACCCCGTCGTGGTGTCCGGTGGAGGTTCCGGACCCAAGATCGAGGGCGGTGGTCACCCGGTCATTGCTCATGGGGTGACCGATGATAGCCGTGCCGCCTGCGAGGCGGGTATGAATGAGCCCGGGCCATGCGGCCGGGGCTCATCGGTTCAGGCTGAGAGAACTACTGGAGTTGGCCGCGAATCGCTCCGCCCGGCCAGACGGTGCTGTGGATGTTCACGTACCAGTTCGAAGGAGTGGCCACAATGAGGTCGGCGTCGCTATCGGTAGTGCAGCCCTGGGCCGGATCGACAGTCAGCGGAACCCTGACGCCGGCGTTGACGCCGACCGGGCCGATGGGTCCGTGGATGTGGGCGGCGGTAACGTCGCCGTCAATGTTTTGCCAATCCAGCTTCCAGCACACCATGTCGATGGCCGGCACTACCACGATGATCGCGGTCCCGGTGGCATCTGCGTCGGCGGGGGGGACTTCATTGGCGCCGCTCAATTGGATCCGAACGGCAAGTGCGCGCTGCGATTCCGCCGAAGCCACGCTCACTGACAAGGTGAGAAGGAGCGATAGAGTCGCCACTAGGGCAATGAGAGACGTTCGTCGTCGCATAGGGCATCCTCCGATTATCGGTCTCATGATGGGTACTCCATGAAGGCTAGCCATGTTCAGGGCTGAGCGTGCCAGCCGGTGCGTCCCCGCACCGCTCAGCTGGTCGGCCAGGCGCAAGAGAGGCCCGGCGCAGGCGGCTCTCGGGTTGGTGCTGCTGCTTACGGGTTGTGCCGCGCTCTTCCCGAGCCCCACCCCGACCGCCACGCCCAGGCCGCCGGCTCCGACCCCAACCCCGTCGCCGATTCCCAGTCCCACCGACGAGCCGTGGGTGGAGTTCCCGCTCCCCGTGGTGACGGGGCAGACCGGGTTCCGGTCCGAGATCAGTGTCGTGGAGGTGGCCCGGCAACTGGGCGAGGGCACGATCCTGGTTCCCTGCGACGTGACGGTCCAGATCGGGGCCTTCGTGAGCGCCGCGGGCGATGATTGCGTCCACGCGCTTCAGATCACAGCCGCGCTCGCTGCCGAGCCTCAGACGCTGGCGCTCCTGCCGCCCGGCCTGGTGACCCCCGCCACCAGAGTGGTGCGCATCGGCGCGGCCGACCCGTTCGGAGGACCGTTGGCTCGGGGCCGCTACTACCCCGTGCGCGGCCGCGCCATCGGTCTGCCCCAGACCTGGACCGCGTACGACCAGACCGAGATCCGGAGCGTGATGTCGCTGGGCGACTCCTGCCCGGACCGCGGAGTGGCGTACCAGGCGATCACGTTGGGCCGGGGATGGGACTGGGTCTTCGGCGGCGGCCACGCCGTCTATCGGCGCATCTATCCCAACCCCGCTCCTCCGGGCAGCGTGGGCTACGGCTTCAACGTCGTGGAGGCCGTGCCCGTCGGCGACAGCGGAGCCGTCGGGCGCCTCGTCCGGGATGCCGACGTCACGGTGGACGACTGGGAATGCCCCGTCGTCGACACCTGGCAGGTGAACGGTGGCAACGTCTTTTCGATCGATCCGGCCACGCTGCCCCACCTCCGGGACGACTTCGGAGTGGACGTCGCCACGCTGGCCGCCAACCACGTCCTGGACCAGGGCGTGCCCGGCCTCCTGGAGACGATCGCGAAGTTCTACGCGGCGGGCATCCCGCTGACCGGCATCGGCGCTGATCTGGACGACGCGTTGGAGCCGGCCGTGGTCGAGGTAGATGGCATCACCTTCGCCTTCGTGGGGTTCAACGAGATCCCGGGAGCGACGCCCGCCGCCCCGGATCAGCCGGGCGTGGCGTGGATCACCGAGTCGAACGTGAAGGAGGCCGTGCGGCGTTCGCGGGCGGCCGGTGCCGAGGTCGTCCTGTGTATGCCGCAGTGGGGCCTGCCCGAATATCGGTCAGGGTGGACCCCGCTCCAGATCCAGGAACAGGAGATGTTCTTCGCCGCCGGATGCGACCACATCCTGGGCTCGGGCACGCATTGGGCCGGACCGGTGGCCTTCACCCGGACCGAGGACGGCGCCCCGCACGTCACCATCGGCAGCCACGGCAACTTCCTGTTCGGCCAGGACTGGAGCCAGCAGACGCAGGAAGGGGTGATTGTCGAGCTCGTGTTCCGCGGCGCGGAGGTGGCCCAGATGCGCCTCTATCCGTACATCGTGCTCGACCAGGCGCAGCCTGCGCTGACCGATCCGCTCACCGACGGAGCCCACGTCCTGCGCCGGATCTACGAGGACTCGGGCTGGGCGTATTAGGGCTCGAAGTGCCGCCTCAGGCCGCCGGTTCCGCCGTCGCGTCGACCGCGGCTTCCGGTTCCGGCACGTCGCG
>JBIOTW010000049.1:0-54139 GCA_044866355.1 Candidatus Limnocylindria bacterium
TGGCCTCGGTCCGGTCAGTGGCGGCCCCGATCGCGGCCCGGGCCACCCCCAGCGCGGCGACGGCCTCGTCGACGGTGCCGGCGGCCTCGATCCGCGCCGTGGCCTTCCCGACCCGGGCACCACCGAAGAGCAGGCCGGTGTCTCCGGCGTCCCCCTTGCGGGTGTAGATCTTCATGCCAGCCCCGATCCTAGCCCGCCCTGAGTATCCCCAGAGAGGTTGGTTCAGCGCCCGGGCCATCCCGAGGGCGCATAGCCAGTCCTGGGGAAACTGCGACGGCGCGCGGATGGCCAGCTACGACGCCTTCCGGCGCTCTACCAACCCCAGGGAGATTAGGCGCCGATTGAGACCGGTCAGCGCCGGTCAGCGGCTACTCCCACAGCGTGTACATCGTCACCTGAAGGGGGTTCCGGCCCTCATCTTGCCGAGTAGGCCGGCGCTTTCGCGTCGCAATACGCACCAGTCGAGTGCGCTCGCGCGTCCAGGTGAGCACACGTGAACGTGTACGCGCCCGGTGCGTACGGGACGTCAATGGAGCCCCGGCCCAAGGGGAAGACCCTAGAACAGGCCGGGCGGAGGCTCCCAGCGATCGGCCAGCAGAGTGACCTTGACCGGGGGTCCCACGACCTCCTCGGTCTTCTGCTTCACGGTCTGAATCAGGTCCCCGGCCCACGGGCAGAACGGCGTGGTCAGGACCATCTTGATCTCGGTCGGGGCGCCATCGGCTCCGATCTCGACGTTCTTGATCAGGTCGAGATCCACGATGCTCATCCCGATCTCCGGATCGTGGATGTCGTACAGGGCGGTCATCACCTCGTCGACCTTGGCGAGGTTCGAGTTAATCGTCATACCCGACCAGATTAGCAGGGATTCTTGAAAGGGCCTCGCGAGGGAGCTTCCGAGGGCCACCCGTCCACCGCCCCGCACCTCGCTCCCCGCCCCGTCCCTCGAGCGCGGGAAGCCGCGTACGCCGGCTCAGAACAGGCTGGTGTCGAACTTCGGGTGCGGAGGCAGGACCTCGGGCCGGACCCGGGTGTAGGCCTCGTAGATGGGTTTGCCGGCCTCGATGGCGGCTTTCAGATCCGCGATGGCATCGGCGGCATCGGCCTGTGAGGCGTGGCTCTCGAGCGCGGCCAGCCGCCGGTCGGCCACCGCGGTGATCTCGATTCGATGGGTCGCGCCCAGCTCCTCCGGGGAGAGGTCATACCGGTTCGGCCCTGGCCCAAAGATCGGCGCGATGACGAAGACCCCATGCGGCGCCACGCCCTCCCGGGCGAGCCGCTCGACCGCCCACCGCGCGGCGCTGCCGGTCGCCACATGGTCCGGGTCCCAGGTCACTCCATGGGAACCGAAGGTGATGAGCACGTCCGGGCGGCGGTTCCCCAGCCACGCCACGATCTCGCTCACCAGGCGTTCCTGCGGCTCGGCGGCCACGCCGCCGTCGGGGTAGCCGTCCAGCAGCGTCACCTCGTTGAGCCCGATCGCCTCGGCGGCGCGAATCATCTCGGACTCGCGGACCGAAGCCAGCTCCGCGTCCGGCGTCCGCTCCGCGTTCCCAGCCTCGCCGCGGGTCACGATCAGCAGGCGGGTCGTCTCCCCCGCGTCGCGGGCCAGGGCCAGGGAACCGGCGCACGTGAAGGCCTCGTCGGCGGGGTGGGCCAGGATGGCCGCCAGTCCTCCGGTTCGGTCGTAGGTCACGTAGTCTCCCCTGGGGAGGGATCATCGGCCAGGCGTCGCCAGCCCTGGCGCTCCACCGCGGTGCGCATCGTACGCAGGACCGCCACTTTCGCGCGCGCGACCTCGGCGATGAACCGGGCACTCCCCGCCTCGTCGAGCACTGAGCCAGGCGGGGCGCTGTCCCGACCGACGTTGAGCCAGGCCAGGTGGTATCGGTCCATGCGACCCCAGACCGATTCCAGCAGCTGGTCCGATTCGAGCAGCCACCCCCGAAAGGCATCCCACTCGGGGGCTTCTGTCAGGCGATCGCCCTGCGCGATGAGCGCGTCGGTGGCGGCCAGGAACGCGCTGCGGGTCATGACCGTCTCGCCCGGCAGGCGCTCTCCGGGCTGGCGCTCACCGGGCCGGCGCTCTCCGGGCTGGCGCTCTCCGGGCTGGCGCTCCCGGGCCTCCTTGGAGGTCATGCCGGGAGTATGGCCCGACCGTTCGTACTATTGCCGCTGACCCCCGGGCTGACAGACTCCGGTGACCAAAGGCACCACTGAATAGATGCCTCGTACCGATCTGACCGTCGCGACCGCGCGGACGGTGGGCACCGGCTTGGCGCTGGTGCTTCCCGTGGCCGCTCTGGTCGTGCTACGCCAGTTCCCACCTCTTACCCTGGCCCCTGACGGCGCAGATGGCTGGCTGGTGGCCCTAGCACTGGGCCTGGTGGCCCTGTGCTCGGCGGTCGCCGTGGTCCCCCTGCTGGGCATGCTCGTCATTGCGGGGCGTTGGTCGGCGGGTGCGGCCGGACTGAGCGCCACCGCATTGGCGGCGGCGAGCGCCGCCCTCGCCCTTGCGGCCTCCACCGCCGACACGCTCCCCAACAGTGGGCTGGCTCTCGCTCTGGTGGTGGTGGCCAGCGGCCTGGCCTTCGCCGCGTGGGGGGCCAACCGGACGCTCGACGACGAACGGTCGCGTTGGCTGGGAGTGATCCTGGCCCTGGTGCTGGCGGAAACGGCCCTGGCGGCGGCGCTGCTGGCGCCGGGCACCGGGCTTGACGCGGCGACTACCGCCATCCTGGCCGCGGCCGGGGTGGCGGCCGTTGGCGCGGCTGGCGCGTGGCTGTACCGCCGAAACGCGATGGCAGTGCTGGCATCGCTGACCGTGGCCGTGGCTGCCGGGCTGTTGGCCTGGGCACGCCCGGGCACGGCGGATGCCCTCTTTGGCCTGGCTCCCCTGGTGTTGACCCCGCCCGTGCTGGTCGTCGCCCTGTTGGACCGTCGAGAATCTCGACCACAGATCGGATCGGCTGCGGCACCGAGGTTGATCTCCCGGGCGCTGGCCAGGCCGGAGCCGCTCTCGCCGGTCAGCGCCAAACAGACCGATGACGCGGCAGAACGCGAGCGGTTGGCTCGAGAGGTGCGCGCCGCCTTAGGCGAGCTGAACGATGCCCGAAAGACCATCGCCCTCCAGCGCGCCGAGCTCGAGCGCGCCGCCGACTCGGACGCGCTGACCGGTGTCGCCAGTCGCGCGGCGATCATGGATCGGCTGCGGGAGGAAGTGGCGGTCGCGCGCCGCTACCCGCACCCGGTGTCGGTGGTCCTCGTGGATGTGGACGGCATGGGGGACATCAACGCCCAGCACGGGACGGCGGCCGGGGATGCGGTGCTGCGCGAGCTGGCGTTGCGGATGCGGGTCCGCGTCCGCGAGGCGGACGCCATCGGCCGGGTGGCGGGAGACTCATTCGTGGCCATCCTGCCCCATACCGATGAGAAAGGCGCCACGGTGTTCGCGGAAGCCATTCGGGATCGAGCCACCGCGCGTCCCGTGTCCACCGGCCGGGGAGAGGTGTCGGTCACCGTCTCGATCGGGGTGACGACCATGCGTTCGCGCCAGGAGCTGACCGCGGACACCCTGCTGGCACGGGCCGATGAAGCGGTCGCATCAGCCCGCGCCGGAGGCGGAAACTTCATCGCCTACGACCGGCTACACGGCCTCGCCCGATTGGAGGAGCGTCGTCCTCCGACAAGGGGGGACGACAAGGAAGGCCAGCACCGCCAAGCGTAAGAGCCAGGCGATGGCGACCTGAACGAACGGATCGCGTCCCGGCCCGGCGCTCACAGCTGATTCGTCCTACTATGTATGACACACCCCATGGCCGCCGTGGCCTGTGCACATCGGGCTCACAGGAAAGATGCTCGTCCGGACGAATCCTGTGGACATCACCCTCGATCTTCCGAAAGCCGACTTCTAGACTCAACTTCTTGACGAATCGAACTATCTGATGCCGCCGACCTCGCCGAACCTGACCGCCAAGCTGATCTTCCCGACCGCGGAGATCGTGGAGGAGTACTACCTCCCGATCATCTACACCGCCTGCCGGACGTGCTACTCGGAGCAGCTGCCGGACGTCATCTGGGACAAGGCGGTTTCCCGCTCGGTCGCTGACGAGAAGCAGCAGGCGCTGGTGCGCAAGGTCATGGAGTCGGGCCACGGCTCGACCATCGAGCACGTCAACTTCACCTTCGCCATCAGCGGCGTGACCCGCACCCTGTCCCACCAGCTGGTCCGCCATCGGGCCGGGACGGCCTTCGACCAGCAGTCGCAGCGCTACGTGTCATTCAAGGCGCGCGACAACTACACGATCCCCGACTCGATCACCAAGGGCGACCTGCCCGACAACCTGGCCGGGCGCTTCCAGCAGGCGATCGACGACAACCTCGAGCTGTACGGGCAGCTCCTCCAGGCTGAGGTCCCGGCCGAGGACGCGCGGTTCATCTTCCCCAACGCCATGCAGACCAACCTGATCATGACCGTCAACCTCCGGCAGCTCATCCACATGAGCGGGCTGCGCCTGTGCACCATGGCCCAGTGGGAGATCCGCCAGCTGTTCAAGCAGATCCGCCACGAGATCTTTCGGGTGTCGCCGTTCTTTGGCTCGTTCCTCGCCCCCAAGTGCGTGCCGCTGGGCTACTGCGACGAGATGGGCAACCGCGACGAGCACTGTCGGATTCGCCCCCATCGCGACACGGTGATGGCCGTGTGGGAGGCCTACCGGGGTGGCGAGCTGGCCGAGACCGATGGACCCGTCGTCCCGGAGACCTCGCCGTTCCGACCCAAGCCACGTCGCAGTGACAAGGTCCCGGTGAAGATGGAGGCCCCCGAGGCCGCCGTGGGTCAGGCTGCCCAGGCCGACCGCTTCTGAGGACCAGGTCGGACTAGCCGCTCGGTTCCCTTCGCCCCGCCACGAGGCGCGTGACCGATTCCGCCGCGCGGCGTTGGCGCGTCTCGGGTCGCTTGGCCTCCGCCACCCAGTCCGCGTACGCCTTCTGGTGACTGAACGCGAGCCGATCGAAGATCGCCCGCGCGTCGGGCGCGCCGGCGAGCGACGCTGACAGCTCGGGCGGCGGCTCCACCATCCTGGGTTCGGTGTCGAGCTCGATCCGCAGCCGCACGCGGTCCCCACGCTCGAGCCGGGTGGCCTGGCGGTTGGCCCGATTCACGACGATGTAGTAGTCGCTCCCGTAGCGGGCCGGGGTGGTTCGGAAGGTGTGGCCCCGAATCGTCACCCGAACCGGAGGCCGATGGCGGCCGAAGGCCGCCTGGAAGTCGACCGGGACGATGAAGTAGTACTCGCCCTTTTCGCCGACGAGGGTCGCGGTGCAGGTGACGGATCGCGCTTCGGTCATCGGCCAGCGTGCATCGGTCAGTTGTCGGTGGTCATCCCGTCGCCCAGGGTGAATCGGCGCAGCTCGTCGTCGCAGGCATCGGCCAGGCGTTGGGCCTGGGAGATGAGGAACGGCGTCATCTTAGTGGAGTCGACGATGAGCAGGGTCCGACCCCGCTCGTTGGCGCCGATCACGATCCGGTCCTCGCCGTGGAACGAGATGCTCCAGTTGGACTGGAGCTGGGTCAGCTCGGCCAGGACGACGTCCTCCCGGAACGACCAGTCGAGGTACGCGGCGTTCAGGGCGGCCACCACGTCGCGCAGCTGGTGGGTGACGTTGCGCGGCAGGCGAGCCAGCCCATGCACGATGCGGAGGGCGGCGAACGGGTCTCCCGAATGCGCCACCTGGGGTGGCGCGATGTCCGGGTTCGGCATGCCTTCGGGCGCCTGCCCCAGGAGCGAATGGCCAGTGGCGGTCACGACCCGGCGAGTATGGCCGATCCGATCCGATCAGCCGATGCGAAGGCCCTCCGGGGAAGCAGGCTCGGGCTCGAGCAGGTAGACCTGACCGGCCTCTCCCATGGCCCCCAGGACCAGGACCTGGCTGGCCAGGCCGGCGATCCGCCGCGGTGGGAAGTTCAGGACGGCGACCACCTGGCGGCCGACGAGAGTGGCGGGATCGGGATACGTGACAGTCAGCTGGGCGGCGGACACGCGCTCGCCGATGTCGGAGCCGAAGTCAATCCGCAGCTTGTAGGACGGGTTGCGGGCTTCCGGGAAGGGTTCGGCCGAAACGATGCGGCCGACCCGCATGTCGACCCGCAGGAAGTCGTCGAATTCGATCACGCGGCGACGATATCAGTCGCCGCCCCCGCCGCCTCCCTGACCCTGGCCCTGCCCCTGCCCCTGCCCCTGGCCGTGAGTGCCACGCATGATCCAGCCGAGGCCGGGCTTGAGGTCGAACCCGTCGTGCTCCTCCGCCAAAGCCCGGGCGATCTGGCCCCAGCCCATCCCCTCGGCACGCATGGCGACCACCTCGGAGGATTCGACGCCCGCCGCCTCGGCGAACGCGAGGATCCGAACTGCCCCGCCCAGGCCGTGATCATCGGCCAAAGCGTCCAGCTCGGCGGTGTTGGTCGTGATCCCCTGGTCATCCAGGAGCTCGACCACGCGCTCGGCGTTCTCCCCCTCGCCGTTGAAGGCCAGTGCGCCCGCAGCGCCCGCCAACAGGACGAGGATCAGCCCAGCGATGATTCCAAACCGAATGGCACGAGTCATGCGTAAGTTGTACACCCGGCGGCGGACCTGCGCCATAGGAATGGTGTCCCACCGCAACGCCTTTGGGGTGCAGCCGCGCTAGTACTGTCGGGCCGTGGCCCGTGGCCGGCACACCGGGTAGCGTCCGCTCGTGACCTTTTGGAACTGGCGCCGTGGGGGTGGCGGATCGGCGACCTCCGGCTCCGCCGCCCTGGCCAACGGGACCGACCTGGCGCCCATTGAGCTCTATACCGCCGATACACGCGTGGTGGGATGGATCGCGTCGAAGGGGCAGCGCGTGACCGACCTTCTCACCGCCAGCGACGAGCTGCGCCTGTGGCAGCCGCGGGCGGGCGCCGACGACATGACCGTGCGCCCCGTGCTCGACAAGTCCGGGGAGTGGCGGACCGTGCCGACCTCCGAGGTGCTCCTGGTCATGCCGCCCGAGTGGCGGACCAACCGGCAGCTCCGGCTCCATCGGCGCATCCAGCGCGTGGCCGTCGACGCCGGGCCGTTCACCGTCACCGGCAACCTCCATCTGCCGCCCGGAACCACGTTCCCGGACCCGTTCCAGCTGCCGGCGTACGTGCCGCTGACCGAGGCTCATCTGCTCCACCACGGCGACCCGGCGTTCGAGCACGTGGTCTCGGTGGTGATCGTCAACTCGACGCACGTCAGCCGCCTGGTCCCGCTCGTCAGCCTCGCCTGACCCGCCACAGGGCGGGCCACCAACCCGCTTTTCAGAGTCGTCCAGCTTTCTCGTACGCGCTGGATGAGTACATGAGAGCGCGGACCGGCGTAGGTGATCCCCGACACTCTCGGGGTGAGTAGCTGCGACCGATTTCAGCCAGAACGGGCCTAAAGGGGCGCTTTTGACGGCCTCGTGCGCGGATGTACACGTCGGAGGCGTATGCGAGGGGGCTGAAAGAGGCCGGCGGCAGGCCTAGGCGGGCACCCGGCGGCGGGACAGGGCAAGCAGAGCGGTCAGGACGAGCGGCAAGACGAGCGGGAAGACCAGCAGCCATGGCTGGGGCGCCGGGCCCAGGTGTGTATCGGGAATCTCGGTGACGGTGGATCCGCCTCCCCCTGGGGCCCCTGGGGCCGGTGCCTGCGGAACGAGGGTCACGCGGCCCATGACTTTCGTTTGCGACTGACCGGCGGGCCATAATCGGCCGTCATGGCCGTCGTGCGCTCCGCGGTCGATCCCAATTCCCCGGACTTCGCCGCCAACGCGGACGCCATGCGAGCGCTGGTCGCCGAGCTCCGCGAGCGGACGGCTCAGGTCACGGCCAACGGGGCGGGTGGGGACGACCGTGCCATCGCCCGGCATCGGGAACGCGGCAAGCTCCCCGTCCGCGAGCGGGTGGATCGGCTCATCGACCCGGGGAGTGCGTTCCTCGAGCTGTCGCCGCTCGCCGCCAACGGGCTGTACGACGACGACGCGCCGGGTGCCGGGCTGGTGACCGGCATCGGCCGCATCGAAGGAGTCGAGTGCGTGATCGTGGCCAACGACGCCACGGTCAAGGGCGGGACGTACTACCCGATGACCGTCAAGAAGCACCTCCGCGCCCAGGAGATCGCGCTCGAAAACCGCCTGCCGTGCGTGTACCTGGTCGACTCGGGCGGGGCGTTCCTTCCGCTCCAGGACGAGGTCTTCCCCGACCGCGACCACTTCGGCCGGATCTTCTATCACCAGGCCCAGCTCTCGGCCCGTGGCGTGCCGCAGATCGCGGTGGTCATGGGCCACTCGACCGCGGGCGGTGCGTACGTCCCGGCCATGAGCGACGAGACGGTCATCGTGCGCGGCACCGGCGCGATCTTCATCGGCGGCCCGCCGCTGGTCCAGGCCGCCACCGGGGAGGAGGTCAGCGCCGAGGATCTGGGCGGCGCGGAGGTCCACACCGTCACCAGCGGCGTGGCCGACCACTACGCGCTCTCCGACGAGCACGCCCTGGCCATCGCTCGCTCCATCGTGCGCAACCTGGCCTGGCGCAAGCCGGATCCGCCCTGGGAGGTGGCCGCCGCGCGGCCACCATCGGTCCCGGTCGAGGAGCTGTACGGGGTCATCCCGGCCGACCCGCGACTGGCCTACGACGTGCGGGAGGTGATCGCCCGCCTCGTCGACGGCTCGGAGCTGCACGAGTTCAAGGAGCGCTACGGCGAGACCCTGGTGTGCGGCTTCGCGCGGCTGGAGGGGTATCCGGTGGGGGTCCTGGCCAACAACGGGATCCTGTTCAGCGCGTCGGCGCTGAAGGGGGCGCACTTCATCGAGCTGGCGTCGCAGCGCCGCATCCCGCTCGTCTTCCTCCAGAACATCACCGGCTTCATGGTCGGCCGCGAATACGAGGCCGGCGGCATCGCACGCGACGGGGCGAAGCTGGTGACCGCGGTGTCGACCACCGCCGTGCCGAAGTTCACGGTCATCATCGGCGGCTCGTTCGGGGCTGGAAACTACGGGATGGCCGGTCGTGCCTATGGCCCGCGCCAGCTGTGGATGTGGCCCAACGCGCGGATCAGCGTCATGGGCGGGCCCCAGGCCGCCCGAGTCCTGTCCACCGTCCGCGGCGGATTCGAGACCCATGCGGAGCGCGACGCGTTCGAGGCCCCGATCCTGGACGAGTACGAGCGCCAGGGCTCGCCGTACTACTCGACCGCCCGGCTATGGGACGACGGCGTGATCGACCCGAGGGACACCCGGCGGGTGCTGGCCATGGGCATCAGCGCGGCACTGAATGCGCCGATTCCGGAGACGCGGTTCGGCGTCTTCCGCATGTAGCGTGGGCAGGAAGTTCCCGGGGCCGACCCTTCGCGAGGTTTCCTCGCCGCTGACCGATGAGGACCTGGCGCCGCTGGTTCCGGAGCACACCACCGTCCAGTTCAGCAGTCGCCTGACCGATGACGACTATCGCACCTTGGCAGACTTCATGGCCGAGTACCCGCACATCAAGCTTCGCGTGTATGGCGGGTACGACGGCTCGATCCAGGACCTCGACTTCCTGCGCTTCTTCCCAAGGCTGCGACACTTCGCAGTCGACGCGTTCTACGAGCTCCCGAGCCTGGACGGGATCGCCTACCTGTCGGATGAGCTCGAAAGCCTGCTGATTGGTTGGACACGCTCGAAGCGGTTCTCGCTGCGCAATCTGACCCGATTTCGGAACCTCCGGACGCTCTACCTGGAGGGTCAGCAGAAGGACTTCGAAGCGGTCGGCGAGCTTGAGGCCCTGGACGACCTGACGCTGCGGTCGATCACGTTGCCGGATCTCTCAGCGCTGGTACCGTTGCGGCGACTCACCTCGCTCGACATCAAGCTGGGAGGCACGCGTGACGTCTCGCTGCTTCCGGAGATCGGTCGCCTGACGTACGTCGAGCTGTGGCGCATCCGCGGCATGGAGGACGTGTCGGCGCTGGCTGGTGTCACGACCCTGGAGCACTTCTTCCTCCAGACGCTGTCCCGCGTCACCTCCCTCCCGTCGTTCGCACGATCGCTGCGTCTGCAGTCGGCTGCGCTCGACACGATGAAGGGCATCACCGATCTGGCGCCGCTGGCGGACGCCCCGAATCTTGAGACCTTGCGGCTGATCCAGATGTGCCAGTTGGAGCCGGAGGCGTTGCGCCCCTTCATCGGGCATCCCACGCTTCGGGATGGGACCTGGGGGCTGTGCAGCGACCGCAAGAACATCGCCGCCTGGGACCTGCTGCCTCTCGGCGATCCACCCTTCAATCACCCGAAGTCAACAGCCCCGAACCGGTTTCGCCAGCCACGCTGAGTGGCTAGACTCTGACCCGGCTATGCCCTAAGCCGCACGGAGGGACTACGCGATGATCAGCCTGGGTGTCCTCCTCGTCATCCTGGGAGTCGGCTCACTCCTGCTGCCGTACTTCGGCCTCCAGTTCACGTTGATGGACTTCGTCAACGACTATCAGCCCTGGATCGGCATCATCGTGGCCGCCCTGGGCCTCATCACGATCCTGTTCGGCGCCCAGCGGCGACGCGAGGCCGCACCGGCGGCCGTGGCCACGGCCCAGACCACGCCGCCGCCTCCGCCCGCCGAGACATCCACGACCTCGGAGACGGCGTCCGAGTCGCGCGAGCGGTCCGACCAGCCCTAGACCGATCCCAAGCCGAGCCGGAGGGCCGCCTGCGGTAGGCTGACGGCGATGAGCGACCCCGCGACCCAGGACCGCCCGCTCCCCGGCTCCCATGCCCGCGGTGTCCCCAGCGGCACCCTGGAAGAGAGCGCGGCCGCCCTGTACGAGGCGGCCATCGTCGCGCGGGACGCGGAGGGCGGAGACGACCCCGCTCCGCTCCAGGCCTTCTATCGCGCCATCGGCACGGCCACCCTGTTGCTCCCCGTGCCTCCCGGCGCCGAGCAGGAGACGCGCGAGGCGGTCGAGCGGGTGGTGGACGACGACGAGGAGGTGGAGGTCGGCGTCCTGCTGGCCCGCGCTCCGGATGGCTCGTCGGTGAGCGTGGCGTTCGGGTCGCACGCCGCCATGGCGGCGTGGTCACCGCTGGGATCCAGCTCACTTGCGCTCCCGGCGCGGATCGCGTTGGCCAACCTGGCTGCCGCCGGGCTCCCGGTCATCCTGGATCCCGCCGGGCCGATCCCCTACCGCTTCGAGCCGGACGAGATCGCGGACCTGGCAGCCGGACGCATGCCCGGGACCGATGAGCCGCTCCTCCCCACCGATGGCGGGCAGTCGATCCGCGTTCGCCTGCCCGGATCCGCGGCACAGGAGATCGAAGGCCGCCTGGCATCCGACCTCGCCGGCTGGCCCGGCATCCGCGAGGCATACCTGGTCGAGACCGATAGAGGCCAGGGTTGGCGCCTGGTGCTGGGTCTGGTGGGCGGTGGCGGGGCGCTGCCGCCGCTCCCCGAAGGGGTTGAAGCGAGCTGGCTCACCGAGCCGCTACTGGGCGCCGTGCGGGCCGTCGCGGTCCCGTTCCATCGCGGCCACGCTTGACCGATCCGCTCCGCCTCGAGCGCTCGGGGTCTGTGGCCCGCGTCACCCTGGCGCGGCCCGAGGTACGGAACGCGTTCAATGCGGAGCTCATCGCGGCCCTGACCGAGACCTTCGCGTCCCTGGCTGCCGAACCGGCGGACGCACTCCGGGCCGTGGTCCTGGCGGGTGACGGCCCGGTGTTCTGCGCCGGCGCCGACGTCGCGTGGCTCCGCGCCGCCGCCGACATGGACCTCGACGCCAACGAGGCCGACGCCGGCCGCCTGGCGACCATGCTCGAGACCATCGACACCTGCCCGGTCCCGGTCGTCACCCGGGTCCAGGGTGCGGCCCTGGGCGGCGGGATGGGCCTGTGCGCCGTGTCCGACATCGTGGTCTCGACCGGCGACGCGACCTTCGGTTTCACCGAAACCCGGCTGGGGATCCTGCCCGCGGTCATCGGTCCGTACGCGCTGGCCAAGATCGGGGAGGCCCAGGCGCGGGCGCTGTTCCTCCCGGGCACCCGATTCGACGCCTCGCGAGCGCAGGCGATCGGGCTGGTGCACGAGATCGTGGCAGACCCGTCGAGCCTCGACCGACGGGTGGCCGAGGTGGTGGGCGAGATCCTGGCCGCGGGCCCCACTGCGGTGCGCGAAGCGAAGGCGCTCATCCGGCGCCTCCGGGGCCAACCCAGCGCCCAGGCCCGAGCGTTGACCGTGGCCGCCATCGCCCGGCAGCGAACCAGCGCCGAGGGTCAGGAGGGGCTGGCCGCGTTCCTCGCCAAGCGCGACCCATCGTGGAGGACGCAGCCCGACTGACTCCAAGGGCGCCTGCGACAATCGCGACGTGCGCGACGAGCTGACGCCCCGCGAAGTCGCCCAGACGCTGGGGGTCACGGTCCGGACCGTCCAGCGCTGGATCGCCGACGGGCGGCTGCCAGGCTCGCGCGTCGGCGGCCGCATGCGCGTCCCGCGCAGCGCGCTGCAGGCGGTCAGTGGCGCGCCGACCGCGGGCGGGGGACGCCCCATCGGCGCGGTTCTCATCGCCAACCGGGGTGAGATCGCCGAGCGGGTGGCGCGCACGATCCGCCGCCTGGGCATGCGGGTCATCCGCGTCCACGAGGCCGACGAGCCGCCTCCCGCGGGCTCCGACCTGGCACTTCCCATCAGGTCCTATCTCGACGGGGATTCGGTGCTGGACGCGGCGCGACGCGCCGAGGCGGATGCCATCCATCCGGGGTACGGCTTTCTGGCTGAGAACCCGGACTTCGCGGCCGCGGTCCTGGGAGCGGGCCTGGTCTGGGTCGGGCCTCCACCTGACGCGATGCGGGCCATGGGCGACAAGGCGGCGGCGCGGCGGCTCGCCGCCCGCCACGGGGTTCGGGTGGTGCCTGGCTACGACGGCTCTGCCCAGGACGACGCGACGCTCGCCGCCGCCGCGCGGGACATCGGCTTCCCGCTGCTCATCAAGCCTGCCAAAGGTGGCGGCGGCAAGGGAATGCGGGTCGTGCGCTCGGCGGAGCGGTTGACGGACGAGCTGGCGGCCAGCCGTCGAGAGGCCCGCGGCGCGTTCGGGGACGATCGGCTCATCCTCGAGCGCCTCCTCGAAAGCCCGCGTCACGTGGAGGTCCAAGTCCTGTTCGACGCCCAGGGCCGTGGCGTTCACCTGGGGGAGCGCGACTGCAGCGTACAGCGGCGGCAGCAGAAGATCGTCGAGGAGACGCCCGCGCCAGCGGTGGACCGCGAGCTGCGGGATGCATTGGGGACAGCCGCCCTCACGGTGGCCGGCGCCGCGGACTACATCGGGGCCGGAACGGTCGAGTTCCTCCTGACCGATGACCGCCAGTTCCACTTCCTGGAGATGAACACCCGACTCCAGGTCGAGCACCCGATCACCGAGGCGCTCACCGGGCGCGACCTGGTCGGGGACCAGTTGCGGATCGCGGCTGGCGAGGGCCTCGGGTTCGACCAGGCGTCGGTTCGGGCACGGGGCCACGCCATCGAGGCCCGCGTCTATGCCGAGGATCCGGAGCACGGGTTTCTACCAGCAACGGGCCGGGTCCTCGAGCTGCGCTGGCCGAGCGGCGAAGGCGTGCGGGTCGATTCGGGAATCTCCGCGGGCGACCTGATCACGGACCGATACGACCCGCTGCTGGGCAAGGTGATTGTCCATGCGCCGACCCGCGCCGCCGCCCTGCAACGGCTCCGCGAGGCGCTCTCACAGACCCGCCTGCTGGGCGTTCGGACCAACCTGCGCTTCCTGCGTTGGCTCGTCGATCAGCCGGCCTTCGCCACCGGGGAGATGCGGACCGACACCCTCACCAAGCTCGTTCTACCGGGCCCGGTCACGGCGCCCGAAGCCGCGTGGCGGGCCGCGGCGAGGGTCCTGGTCTCGGGTGATGGCGGGCCCTGGACGGGAGCCTGGCGGCTCAACGCCCCCGCCTCCGTGCGCCTCGTGCACGCCGCCGAGGAACGGACCACCGCGCCAGCCGATGGGGATTCCGAAGGGCCTGCCGCGGTGCGGGAAGGCGACGCGGCCCACGTCGAGGTGGAGGGCCAGTCCCTGGAGTTCCGCTTCGCTTCCCCGCCGGCGGTGGAAGAGGCCGTCCGCCACGCCCGCGCCGAGGGGACGGCCAGCCTGGTCGCGCCCATGCCGGGGCGCGTCCTCACCGTGCGCCATCGGGCCGGCGAGCGCGTGGCGGCGCACGACCCGGTGGTCGTCATCGAAGCCATGAAGATGGAGCACGCGGTGAGCGCCCCGCTGAGCGGCACCGTGACAGCCGTCCACGTGCGGGTGGGCGACCAGGTCCAGCGCGGCGACCTGCTGGCCGAGGTGTCGGCGTAGGATGCCGCCGGCATGACCCACGTCGACGTCCGCATCTACGAGGTTGGGCCGCGGGACGGGCTCCAGAACGAGGCCCGCCCAATCCCGACCGACATCAAGCTCCGGTTCATCGGGTTGCTGGCCGATGCCGGGCTGCGCGAGATCGAGGCCACCTCCTTCGTGGCCCCAGCCGCGATGCCCCAGCTGGCCGATGCGGACGAGCTCATGTCCAGGTTGGATCGGCGGAGCGGCGTTCGGTACCCGGTCCTGGTGCCCAACGCTCGGGGACTGGAGCGGGCGATTGCGGCCGACGTCGACGCCGTCTGCGTGTTCACCGGCGTGAGCGAGGGGTACGTGCACGCCAACCTCGGCAAGAGCATCGCCGAGTCCATCGCGGCCCTGACCCCGGTGGTGACCGAAGCCATGCATCGGGGATGGTGGGTGCGGGCCTACCTCTCGTCGGCGTTCGGGGATCCGTACGATGGCGTGGTGGCGGACAGTGCCGTCGTTGATGTGGCGGCGAGGCTCCTGGAACTGGGTCCGACCATCGACGAGCTCGTCATCTCCGACACGATTGGAGTGGCTGGACCGGCGGACGTGCGACGCGTCATCGGAGCCCTGATCGAGTCCGGGATCCCACCCGAGCGTCTGGCCATGCACTTCCACGACACGCGGGGCACAGCTGTGGCCAACGTCATGGCCGCCCTCCAGCAGGGTGTCCACTGCTTCGACGCCAGCAGCGGGGGGACGGGCGGCTCGCCGTACGCGCCCGGCGCCGGAGGCAACCTGGCAACCGAAGACCTCGTCTACTTGCTCGACCGCGAGGGCCTGCGCCATGGCGTGGACCTGGACGGCGTCCTGGCAGCTGCCCGATTCATCAGCGAGGCGCTGGGCCGCCCGCTGTCCTCGAAGGTGGGCCGGGCCGGGGGCTGGCCCGCGCCGGCCTAGGCAGCTGGCGGGCGTACGATGCGAGCGATGCCCGACGCGTCCGACGACCGGCGCCCGGTGATCCTCGACGTCGACACCGGGATCGACGACATGGTGGCGCTGCTCATCGCGGCCACCGCCCCCGAGCTGGCGTTGCGAGGGGTGACCTGCGTGGCCGGCAACGTGGAGCTCCAGCACGTCGCCCGCAACACCGGGACCCTGCTCCAGCTCGTCGGTCGCGGCGACGTCCCGGTGTCCATCGGGGCTGCGCGCCCGCTCAGTCGCCGCCTGCGGACCGCCCCGGAAACCCACGGGCCGACCGGCACCGGATACGCCCAGCTGCGCGGAGAGCAGCGCCAGCTCGAGACCACCGACTTCACGGCCGTGCCGGCCGCCAGGTACCTGGAGGCACACCTGACCCGGCGTCCAGGCCAGATGACGATCGTGGCCACCGGGCCGCTGACCAACGTCGCGTCCGCGTCCCAGAACGGGGTGGACCTGGCCGGCGGAGCGCGGGAGGTGGTCTGGATGGGCGGCGCGCTGCGGGTCCGGGGCAACACCACCGAAACCGGGGAGTGGAACGCGTGCGTGGATCCCGAGGCGGCCGAGATCTGCCTGTCCAGCGGGGCGCTGGACCGGGTCTTCCCGCTGGACGCCACCCAGCAGGCGGTCTTCACCCTCGACGACCTCGACGGGCTCCCGGACAGCGACCTGGCCGGCATCGTTCGGGACGCGATTCGCTTCTACGTCGGCTACCACCGCGTGGCCGACGGCGTCGACGGCTGCTATCTGCATGACGCGGTCACCCTGGTCGGCGCCCTGCTGCGGCCCGACCTGGTCACCGACAGCCGCGACCGTCGGCTGGTGTGCGACACGTCGACCAACGCCACCGCCGCGGGGACGATTCGCCCGGCCGACGACGACCCGCGGCCCATGCTGAACGTGGCGATGGCCATCGATGGCCCAGCCATGCGGGAGGAAGTCCTGGAACGCCTGGCGCGGGCGGTTGCCTGACGCCCAGCTACACGAAGGAGGAGACAGACCGATGACCAGCATGGACAGCGCCGAGCGATCCGGCGCATCGGGCGGAATACGGGTCGCCACCGGGGTGGTCGTTTTCATCCTCGTCACCCTGGCCGGGATCGTCGCCTTCGGCCAGTTCGGGGATCCGACCGTGGACCCGAACACAGGCGCGTTTCCCACCGCGGCGAACTCGTTCGCTCTCATCCTCGCGGTCGCCCTGCTGCTCGGGGCGGCTGTGACGTTCGCGCTCGAGAAGATCCAGACCGGTCGACTGGACTCCCTGTCGCGCCAGTTCACCCTCCGCGTGATCGTGCTCATGCCGTTCGCGATCGCCATCAACATCGTGCTGGGCCAGACGGTGGCTGCGGCCCTCAAGATCCCGATCTACCTCGACTCCATCGGCACCATCCTGGTCGGCGTCCTGGCCGGCCCGGTGGCCGGGGCAGCCACCGGGTTCCTGGCCAACATCCTGTGGTCGTACGTCATCCCACCCCCGTTCCAGTACCCGCCCGCGGCGGCATTCGCGGTGGTGGCCGCGGTCATCGGCATCGCGGCCGGTCTGGCCGGACGCTGGGGCCTGATGCGGCCACGAACCAACCGCTCGACCGGCCAGCTGCTGGTGGCCGGAGTCCTGGTGGGCGCCATCATCATCGGTCTGGCGTGGCTGGCCTCGGTGGGCTATCAGCTCATCTTCGACACGGACATCAATCCGCTGCCATCCACCGACAACCAGCTGTTCCTGGTCCTGGGGTACGTGGCGATCCTCCTGGTCGTGGCCGCGGTGCTCGGCGTCTTCGCGTTGCTGTTCGGGCGGCGTGACCTGACTGCCGCGTACGCGGTGGTGACCGGGGTCGCGACGGGCATCGTCGCCGCACTCATCAGCGCGCCCATCGCGGCGGGGGTGTTCGGCGGCGTTACCGGGGCGGGAACGGACTTCCTGGTGGCGGCGTTCCGGCAGGCCGGGGTCGACCTGTATGCGGCGACCACCGGACAGGGACTGATCAGCGACCCCATCGACAAGGCCACGACCTTCGTGATCGTGTATCTCATCGTGGTGGCCATGGCCGTCCGGCTCAAGGCTCGATTCCCGCAAGGGGAGCACCTCATCGAGGAGCCGGCGGCTGGGTCGCCGAGCCCGGGGGCGCAGGGCTGAGCGTTTCTGCCGAACGGGTCGCCGCCGGCGAGGACGACGAGCCGCCGACGCCACCTCCCTTCCTCGTCCCACCGGCGCCCACCGCCTGGCATCGGCTCAACCCGCTCACCCGGCTCGTAGCGGCCACCGTCACCGCCGTGATTGCGACCCTGATCGGCGGGGTCGCCGGCCCGGTCGCGTTGACCGTCCTCGCGGTACTGCTGCCCGCCTCGCTGGCCGGAGTCCTGGCGCGCCTCCTCCGAGTGGGGATCCTGGTCGCGTTGCCGTTGGCGATCAGCGTGTTGATCGTGAACCTGTTCTTCTTCCCGGCCGGTGCGACGATCCTGTTCCGGATCGGACCCGTCACCGCCACGACCGAGGGGCTCGCGTTCGCGGTCGAGACCCTCGCCCGCCTGATGGCCATCACCGGCGCCCTGGTCCTGTTCTACCTGACCACCCCCATCGGCTCGTTGGTCGTGGACCTTGAGCGGCGCGGGGTCAGTCCGCGCGTGGCCTTCGTCGTCAGCGCCTCGGTCCGGACCGTCCCGGCCATCGTCGAGCGCGCGGGGCAGATCGCGGATGCGCAGCGAGCGCGCGCGCTCGACACCCAGGGCAGCCTCTGGCGGCGCGCCCGAGGCCTCGTCCCCCTGGTCGGCCCGGTCCTGCTGGGCTCGATCGCCGACGTCGAGGCGCGGGCCATGGCCCTGGAGGCGCGCGGCTTCTCGCGGTCCGGTCCGCGCTCCCTCCTGTGGGCGCCCGCGGACAGTGAGGCGGAGCGAATCGCGCGCTGGCTGATGGTTCTCGCGGTGCCCGCCCTGCTGATCGCCGGGCTGGCAGGCTGGCTGCCGGATTGGCTGCGATGAATCGGTCCGGGGACGTCTCGGTGTGCTGAGCCTGGGGGCAGTCGGCTATCGGTATCCCGGCGCATCGGCGCCCTCGCTGGTAGAGGTGTCCCTGTCCCTGGGCGAAGGCGAGGTGGTCGGCCTGGTGGGCGCCAACGAAGCGGGCAAGTCCACCACCTGCCTGGTGACGGCCGGCCTCGCTCCACGGGCGGTGGGCGGGACGCTGAGCGGGCGGGTGACGGTGGACGGGCACGACCTGGGCGACTTGGCGCCCGGAGACGCGGCCGGGGTGGTGGGCATCGCGTTTGCCACTCCCCTGCTGAGCGGCGTGTGCTCAACGGTCTACGAGGAGGTCGCGTTTGGACCGATGAACCTGGGCCTGCCGCGGAACGAGGTCATGGCACGCACCGCGCGAGGCCTGGAAGCCGTGGCCATCCCCGACCTGGCGGCCCGCGACCCGGAGCACCTCTCCGGCGGCCAGCAGCAGCTGGTCGTCCTCGCCGGCCTGCTGGCGATGGAGCCGCACCACCTCGTTCTCGACGAGCCGACCGCGCACCTCGACCCGGTCGGGACCCGTCTGGTGGGTGAGGCCATCACCCGCCTCGCCGCGGGCGGCGCGTCCATCCTCATCGCCGAGCAGAAGACCGATCTGCTGGCCGCGATCTGCGGCCGGGTGGTCGCCCTCGACCACGGACGGGTTGCACTCGAGGGACCAGCGGGATCGGTGCTCGCGGATCCGCGGCTGGAAGCACTGGGAGTGGAGCCACCGACATCGGTCCGGCTGCGGCGGCTGGCGGTCGCCGCGGGCGTAGACCCCAGCCGACTGGACGTGGCGGCGTGATCGAGGTCTCCGTCGAGGGGCTGGTCCACGACTTCCCCGGTGGCGTGCGGGCTCTGAACGGTGTGACGCTACGCGTGGGGGCGGGCGAGTCGGTGGCCCTGGTGGGCCAGAACGGGTCGGGGAAGACGACCCTGGTCCGGCATCTGAACGGGCTCCTGCGCCCCACCGCGGGGCAGGTCCTGGTGGGCGGCGTGGACGCGGCCGGCCGCCGCGTGGCCGAGCTGGCAGCCCAGGTGGGCCTCGTGTTCCAGGATCCCGATCGCCAGATCTTCTCCGGAACGGTCCGGGCCGAAGTGGAGTTCGGCGCTCGCAACCTTGGCCGTCGCGGGGAGCGCCTCGATGGGGCCGTGCGCGAAGCGCTGGAGGCCGTCGGCCTGTCCGGCGAGGAGGCCACCAACCCCTACGACCTGGGGGGGTCGCGCCGCAAGCTGCTGGCCGTGGCCTCGGTGCTGGCCATGGGGACCCCGATCCTTGTGCTCGATGAGCCGACCACCGGTCAGGACCGAAACGGCGTCGCGCGGATTCGGGACGTGGTGGGGCAGGCGCACGCCGCCGGCCGAACGGTGATCGCGGTCAGCCACGACCTGCGCTTCGTGGCCGAGACCTTCGACCGGGTCGTGCTGCTCCGGGCCGGCCGGATCGTCCTGGACGACACCCCCGGCCGCGCGTTCGGAGCCGAGCACTGGGACTCACTGCGCAGCACCGGACTGGAGCCGCCGGCGGCCGCCGTGCTGGCCAGCCGATTGGGCTTCGGTTCGGTGGCGACTGAGGAAGCCCTCATGGCGGCCCTCGCCGCGCATCCGGCCTGAGAAGCTCGAGGAGCTCCGAGAGCCGAGCCTACGGAGCCTTCGGAGGCGGAAGCCGCCGCCCGAGCGCGTCGACCCGTTCGCCGGCGGGCAGCTCGTCCCGGTGCCGACGCCCCTGGGTGGGACCGGGGATGGGCTGGGCCATGACCGAATGGGGCACCTCGTCGAGGCGCTGCTGGATGCCGCGCAGGCCCAACTCGCGCAGCGCCGCGGAAAACCGCTCGGCGATGGCCCGCTCCCGCAGAAGACCGAACAGGATCGATGGATGGGCCCGATTCAGCAACTCCAGGGCGCGCCCGGATTCTGCCGCATTCACCTGGTTGCGCCCGAGCTGCGCCTCGAGGGTGTCCAGCGCGCGGTTGGCTTCGCGGCGCGTCCCGCTGTTGAACGTGACGCGGTTGGCCACAATGCGTGCCTGACGGATCGCGGCACGCGCCGCGGCGTCGCGGCTGCCGGGCGTGGAGGTCATGGTGAGGGGCATCTTACGGGCTGAAGGGGATTGGCAGGCAGTCGTCGCCTCGGCGCTGGCGGCTGCCGCGCGACCCATAGCGGTCGATCCGCGCCTGGCACCTCGACGCGTGGTCCCCGATCCGGCCGACCCGAGCCTGGACGATCCGGGACGGTGGGATCGCAGTCGTTTCCCGACTGCCCGCCAGGCGGCGACCCTGTTGCTGATCTACCCGCACGACGGGGAGCTGCACCTGCTCCTCACCGTTCGGCATCACGACCTCCCCGACCACGCCGGGGAAATCAGCCTGCCCGGCGGGGCGGTCGACCCCGGCGACGCGTCGCTGGAGGGCACGGCCCTGCGCGAGGCCGCCGAGGAGGTTGGTCTCGACCCAAACACGGTCCGGGTGCTGGGTCCCCTCGATCCGGTCTGGATTCCAATCTCGAACTTCGAGCTGACGCCGGTGGTGGCCGTCACCGACGACCGCCCGAAGCTGACCCCGCGGGAAGAGGAAGTAACGGAGCTCATCGACTTCCCGGTCCGCCTTTTGACCGAGCAGGCGATCACCCTGGAGGAGATCAGCGTGTCGGGGGCCGTCCTCGAAGTTGGGGTCTACCGCTGGGCCGACCACCGCGTGTGGGGCGCGACCGCCCGCACACTTTCCATGCTCGGAACGGTGCTCGCGCCGATCGGGTCAGAGACCAAGTAGCGTCCCGCTACGGCGAGGAGTCGTCCATGCGATACCAGATCACTGGGGCGGGACAGCCGCCCGCGATCTGGATGCACCGAGTGGCGGTCTCGCCCGGCGCACGATCCTCGCGCAGGCGAAATCGGCCCTCGTCATCCCACTCGATGATCATCACCATCGTGCTTTGCTCGCCGAACAGGACCTGGTCCCCCTGGGTGACGATGCGCACCTCGAACCCGATCACGAAATCGGCGCCGACGTGGCCGCTGAGATTCACGATGGTCCGTCCGGGTCCCCTGGAGATCTCACCGCCGGTCACCGAGCCGTAGACACAATCCCCGATTTGGTTCAGCCATGCCACTTCGTCATGCCCGGCGAGAATGCCGGAACCGGCCCATTGTCCAGTCAGGTCGACACGGACCCCGGTCGTCGGACTCCGCAGGTCGATCGACTCGCATTCAGATCCTGCTTGACCATCGGCCGCGGCTGATGGCTCGGCCGCGGAGGGGCTGTGCGACGACGTTGGTCCGCACGCCGTCATCAAGGCTAGCACCAGGGTCAGCCAACGCCGCCGCTTCGCGAGATCGCTGCGGGGATGTTCCGCTCCGATCACGACGGCGGCGAGTCGTCGAGGCGGTACCAGACCACCGGGACAGGACATTCGAACGCGGCCTGGGTGCACCGAGCGGCGGTCTCCCCCGGCGCACGATCCTCGCGCAGGCGAATTCGGCCCTCGTCATCCCACTCGATGAACATCACCATCGTGCTGTACTCACCGAAGCCGAACACGGAGTCCTGGTGCACGATGACGACCTCGAACTCGATCGTGAAGTCCGAGCTCAGACGGCCGCTGAGGGTGGAGACGGTCTCCGAGCCATCGGGGTCGGAGCCCGTCACGGATCCGTAGATGCAGCCTCCCACCTCGTTCAGGAGGACGACCTCGGTCGCGTTGAACAGGGTGGCCGAGCCGGTCCACTCGCCGGTCAGGTCAACACGTTCTCCGGTAGGGCTCCGCAGGTCGATTGGCGCACAGCCCGGAGGAATTCCTGCTTGCGCCCGAGCCGAAGCCGATGGCCCCGCCGGCGACGGGCTGTTGGTCGGGGCCGAGGTACAGGCCGCCAGCACAGCACCCAGCCCGAGCGCCGCGACGACGCGGAAGGCAATCATCTCCGAGAGCTGACTCGCGTCCCGGCGCCGCGCAGGAGGCGCAGCAGCTCCCCATGGTGCGGTTCCGGGGCGGCCACCACGTTCAGGTTCGGTCCGGCCTGGGTCGGGTCCCACCATGGCCCGCCGGCCAGGTTGGTGACCACCGCCCCACCGCGCTCCGCGATCAACCCGGCCGCGGCCACGTCCCACCGCGACAGCCCGCCGTTCTGGACGAAGGCATCGAACCGCCCCGCCCCCACCGACGCCAGGGACAGGGCCGCGCTCCCCATCCGGCGATGGATGCGGATCTCCGGCGCGATCCGCCGCTCGCGGGCCAGACCACCGGGTCCCAGGATCGCCAGGCTGATGACGCAGTCCCCCAGCGACGTCTTGGTCGAGGCGTGGGCCGGCGCGCTATTCAGCCTGGCTCCACTTCGCGCGGTAGCCGTGTACAGGTCCCCGCGCAGCGGGTCGAATACGACGCCCAGCACCGGCGCGCCGTCCTCGATCAGGGCCAGCGAGACGCAGAAATACGGGATCCCGTTGGCGTAGTTGACCGTGCCGTCCAGGGGGTCGACGGCCCACCACCGCCGCGCCGCGTCCATGCCACCCACCCGATCCGCACCGGCCTCCTCGGCCAGGACCCCGTCCTCCGGGAAGCGGCGCCGGATCCGCTTGGCGATCAGCGCTTCGGATCGGTAGTCGACCTCGGTGACGACGTCGCGACGGCTCTTGTGCCGCACCCGGCCAACCCGCCCGTACGACTCGAGAACCACCGTCCCGGCGGCCCGCGCGAGCCGGACCGCGAACTCCAGCTCCTCGCCGTACCGATTCACCCCGGCATGCTAGCCGAGGCGCCGACCGGCTAGGCTACGCCCATGCCCCAGATTCACCTCCACGCCGAGCCCGGCGACTACGCCCCGCTGGTCCTGCTGCCGGGCGATCCGAATCGGGCAACCACGATCGCCTCCCGCTTCGACGGCGGTCCCGACGGGGCCCGCCTGGTCAACCAGAATCGCCTCCTGCTGGGCTACACCGGCACCGTGGACGGGCGCCCGGTGAGCGTCCAGGCCAGCGGCATCGGGACTCCGTCGTTCTCGATCGTGGTCGAGGAGCTCCTGCGCCTGGGTGCCAAGCAGCTCGTCCGGGTGGGGACGTGCGGCGGCATCGGTCCGGGGGTCAAGACCGGCGACCTGGTCATCGCCACCGCAGCCTGCCCGGTGGACGGTGCGACGCGAACATACCTCCACGGGGAGCCGTATGCGCCGGCGGCCGACTTTCGGCTGACCCATGCCCTGGTGCACGCCGCCGAGAAGGTGGGGATTGCCGCCCACGTCGGCCTGGTGGCATCGGTCGACGTCTTCTACAACCCCGACGACGACTATGCCCAGCGCTGGCGCGACCGCGGGGTGCTCGCCTTCGAGATGGAGGCCAGCGCACTGTTCTTCCTGGCCGCCCGCTCCGGAGTCCAGGCCGCGTGCGTGCTGATCGTCAGCGACGTCCTGTCCGAGAGCGATACCTCCGAGGAGACCTACGTCAGCCCCGAGCAGCTGGCAGCGGCGGTAGACCGGATGACCGATCTGGTGCTGGCCGCCGACTTCGGCTAGCTGGGCCCGTCAGTCGACTGGCTTAAGAACGAGTGGGGCGGGGCAGAAGCCAGATGGATCGGGGCAGCGGAGCCCGGTCACGCCCGGCTCGCGGTCCTCGCGCAGGAAGATCTCGCCGGCGTCGTCGAATTCGACGAACATCCGCAGTGGGCTGTACCGAGACGGAGCGGCTTGGGCTTCGGTCGGGAATGCGCCCAGCCAGATAATCTCCCCTGTGATCACGAAGTCGGTCCCCAGCAGGCCGGCAAGACTCTGAACATGGTCGGGTCGCGCTTCGAAGGTCCCCTCCGGCGGGACGTTGTCGATGTAGCCGGCGCCCCACACGCAGTTCCCCTGCGTGCGAATCCACCACGTCATGAGCTCCCCGCCGGTGCCCTGCTCGGCCCAGGTTCCGTCCAGGTCGATGCGCTCGCCGGAGGGCGTCCGCAGGTCGATGGGGCTGCACCCGGGCGGCAAGTTGCCCGCGGCCAGCGCCGGCGTCTCGGCAGGGCTGAGCGTCGCGGTGGGCTGCGGCGACGCCGTGCATGCGGAAGCCACCAGCGTCGCGCCGATGAGAAGCCGCACCCCAGCGACGCGCCAGGACATCACGGCGGATACTCGGTGGTCGGGCTGGTTCGTTCCAGCATCACCGTGAAGCGGTCCTCGCGGTTCACCACGGTTGACGGAACCTCGATCGTCGGTTCTCCATCGGCTGCAAACCCGACCCCCAGGTCTACGTCCTTCGTTTCCCCCCGGGAAAAACACGCGGGGCCGTTACAGGCCCATGTCCACGTCCAGCGCCCGACCAGGGTGAAATCGGCGCGCAGGTCGCCGCTGAACACGAACCGGTAGGACTCCCCGTTCCGTTCCCCGGCAAATCGGCTCAGCCCTTCGATCGTCACACAGTTCCCCGATTGGGTCACGAACCAGAGACTTGTGAGGCCCTCCCACGTCCCGGTCAGATCGACCCTCCGCCCGTCCGGTCCAATCAGCTCGGCGCCCCCGCAGGCACTTGCCACTCCATCGGCGGCCGGTGACGGCGCGGCGCTAGAGGTCGTCGGCGTGGGAGATGATGCGCAGCCCGCGAGCAGCGCGACCAGGCTAGCCGCCGCAAGCCACGTGCGCGGTCGCATGATCGGCTGAGGATACGGCGCGACTCGACCTCCAGGCGTACCATCGGCTGAATTCGCACGAGCATTCACCGATGACGACGACCAAGCCCGCGCCGGCAGAGGCCACCACCGACTTCCTGCCCCTCAAGGGCATCGACCACGTCGAGTTCTGGGTGGGCAACGCGAAGCAGGCCGCCCACTACTTCCGCGCCCTGTGGGGCTTCACGCCGGTTGCATATTCGGGGCTGGAGACGGGGATCCGCGACCGCGCGTCGTACGTCCTGGTCCAGAACGAGATCCGATTCGTGTTCACCGCGCCGATCACGCCCGATGGCGAGGTCGCCGAGCACGTTCGCAAGCACGGCGACGGGGTCCACGACATCGCGTTCTCTGTCGACGACGCGGAGGCGGCGTGGCGCGAAACGACCACGCGCGGAGCGCGATCGGCCCAAGCGCCAACCGAAATCCCCGGCGACAAGGGCGTGTTGCGCACATCGGCCATTCACACCTACGGCGAGGTGATCCACACCTTCGTCGACCGCCGCGACTACGCCGGCACCTACGCGCCCGGTTTTCGGCGGATCAAGGACGCTGCCGCCCCGGCGACTGGGCAGACGCTCCAGAATATCGACCATTGTGTGGGCAACGTGGCCCTGGGCGAC
This sequence comes from Candidatus Limnocylindria bacterium, assembly GCA_044866355.1. Lineage (GTDB taxonomy): Bacteria > Chloroflexota > Limnocylindria > QHBO01 > QHBO01 > DASTEQ01. The sequence continues at coordinate 25,562 of JBIOTW010000049.1, forward strand.
ATGAATCGGTTCGTAGATTTCTATCGTGAGGTGCTCGGCTTCAGCCAGCTCGTCCATTTCGACGACAAGGTCATCCATACCGAGTACAGCGCCCTGATGAGCAAGGTCATGCAGAACGGGGACGGGCGGATCAAGTTCCCGATCAACGAGCCCGCCGAAGGCAAGCGCAAGAGCCAGATCCAGGAGTTCATCGACTACTACCTCGACGCCGGCACCCAGCACATCGCAATGCTGACGAACGACATCGCGGGCACGGTCCGGGTGCTACGGCAGCGTGGCGTGGAGTTCCTAGGCCTCCCCCATGAGTACTTCGCCGCCCTGCCGGATCGGGTGGGCGACGTGGGCATCCCGATCGAGACGCTCGAGGAGCTGGGGATCGAGGCCGACCGCGACGAGGAGGGCTACCTGCTCCAGATCTTCACCAAGCCGATCCAGGATCGGCCGACGTTCTTCTTCGAGATCATCGAGCGCCACGGCTCGCGCGGATTCGGGCTGGGCAACTTCAAGGCCCTGTTCGAGGCCATCGAGCTGGAGCAGGCCAAGCGCGGCAACCTCTAGCTCTCACGGGAGCTGGTGGGCGGGGAGTGGACCGGCGTACTCCAGGGTGACCGACCCATACGGTCCTGCTCCCTGCTCCGCCGTCGTCATCGATCTCAGGACCAGTGTCTCGTCACCGGATACCGTCTCGGTCGCCACATCGAACGTGACAAATCCGCGCCGCTGGTTCGAGATGCCCGGCCGGAACACGACATCCATCCATTCGCCGGTGAGCGTGAAATCCGCTGCAATATCGCCCCGGAACACGACCATGTACTGGGCACCGAGTTCTTGGCCGGGATAGTCGCTCAAGGCGATCCACCACACACAGCTACCGACCTGGCGAACGTAGTGGACGGCCTGTTCGCCGCGCCAGGTGCCGGTCAGGTCGACCCGCGATCCTGCGGGCGTCACCAGGTTGATCGGGGGACACGTTTCCGCGGCCGGCTCTTCGGGTGAAGGGGACTGCGCCTCGGACGGCTCCAAAGAGGGTCCGCACGCAGCAACGGTTAGCGCCAGGATTAGGGATAGCAATAGCGGGCCTGATCGGGTGGTCATGATTCGAACATCAAGATGGCTGGGATCAGACACCACGGCGTCCGATCGTCATTCGACCCGCCGGAGGGTGTCGGCGACGTAGTCGCCGTGCTGCGACTCGATCTCGAGCGCATCGGGATCCATGGCGGTGCATCCAACCAGCACCGCCGCGACGGTCAGAGCGACGATCCGGTGCAGACCACAAGACATGGCTACGGCGTGCTCGCCGGCGATGGCTGCGGCAGCGTCGCAAGCTTTTCGAGCACGGTCGGGGCCGGACACCAAAACTCGGGATTCGGGCAGCGCGGACCCGGGACCCCTTGCACCCGATCCTCGACCAGGAGGGCGCCCCCATCGGCATCGAACTCGATCCGCAGGCGGACATCGGTCACGACCGATTGAGCGCCATAGGTGAACGGATCGACCCATCGAAGCAGCGTGACGAGATTGCCGGTCACGGAGAAGTCCGGGTGGATCTGCCCCTCGTACACGGCCAGGAGGCTGGCGTTCGGCTGGGGATTGGCGCGGAACTGGTCATCCGAAATCGACATCCAGACGCAGTCTCCGACCTGCTGAATGAACGTCCGCTCGCCGGTGCCCGGGGTGCTGAACCACTCGCCTCCGCCCCACTCGCCGTTGAGGTCCACCGTCTCCCCGTTCGGGCTGCGCAGGTCGACCGGCCCGCACGCCTCAACCCCCACCGCCGGCGGTGAGCCTGATGCGGATGGGGGTGTCGACGCAGCCGGGGAAGCGCCTGAGCAGCCAGCCAGGAGCAGGAGGCTCAGCCCGGCGCACATCCCGAGTCTGCGAGACGTGGTCACGGGACAGCGCCTACGAGTCGGGCACCCATCGGTTCTGGCGTCCTCGGTCCGCGGTGGGTGAGAATGGGAATTCAGCATAGCGAGGGTGCCCGCACCTATGGCCGTCACTCGCTCAGAAATCGTCTCGATCGACCGCATCCGCGAGGCAGCCGAGCGTATCCGGGGCGTGGCTGTCCGCACGCCGTTGCTCCCCTGGGAGGACGGCGTGTGGCTCAAGCCGGAGAGCCTGCAGCCGGTGGGCGCCTTCAAGATGCGCGGCGCCTACTTCCGCCTGTCCACTTTGACCGATGCCGAGCGCGCGGCCGGGGTCATCACCTACTCCTCGGGGAACCACGCCCAGGCGGTGGCACGCGCCGCTCGGCTGCTGGGCATCCACGCGGTGATTGTCATGCCCGAGGATGCCCCGACACTCAAGGTCGACCGGGTGCGTGCCGACGGCGCGGAGCTGATCCTGGCCGCACCCGGCAACGACGCCAGGCGGGCGCTCGCCGAGAAGCTCGCTTCGGAGCGCGGCCTGACCCTGGTTCCCCCGTACGACGACCCGGAGATCATCGCCGGCCAGGGGACGTGCGGGCTGGAGATCGTCGAGGATCTGCCCGATGTCGGCGAGGTGCTGGTCCCGGTGAGCGGCGGCGGCCTGATCAGCGGGATCGCGGCCGCGGTCAAGGGTCTGGTGCCCGGCTCTCGGATCGTGGGGGTCGAGCCGGAGGATGCGGCTGACGCGCGCGAGTCCCTGGCCGCCGGCGAGCTGCGCGCCTGGCCCACCGAGCGCACCCACCAGACAATTGCCGATGGGCTGCGCGTGAACCGCCTTGGCTTGCTGCCCTGGGCCCACATCCAGGTCCTGGTGGACGAGATCGTGACCGTCTCGGACGACGACATGCGAGAGGCCATGCGGCAGCTCGCCCTCCGGGCACGACTGGTCGTCGAGCCGTCGGGTGCGGCGGGCATGGCGGCGCATCTGGCTGGCGCCGCGGGACCGATCCACGGACCGCGGGTCATCGTCCTCAGCGGCGGCAACGTCGATCCGGAGCAGTATCGGTCCATCCTGGCCGGAGGCCGGTGACGATGGCCGGAGGCCGGTGATGTCACAGGATCAGCTGCGGCCCATCACCGCGTTGTTCGCCGACATCACCGGCTCGACGGGGCTCGGGGAGCGGCTCGCGCCGGACGAAGTGAAGGCCCTCATCGGGGAGTGCGTGACTCGCATGAGCGGCGCGGTCGAGGACTTCGGGGGCACGATCCAGGCCTACCAGGGGGATGGCATCTGCGCCTATTTCGGCGTCCCCAGTGCCCACGAGGATGACCCGGAGCGGGCAGCGCGGGCTGCCCTGAAAATCATCGACCTGATGGCTGCCTATGGCCGCGAGGTGGAAGCCGCCTGGGGCATCGCCGGCCTGGGCGTCCGCGTTGGGGTGAACAGCGGGCAGGCAGGAGTGGGCGTGGTGGGGGCCGCCGACCCGCAGATGGTGGCTCTCGGCGATGCGACGAACGTCGCGGCCCGGCTCGAGGCAGCGGCCGAGCCGGGGACGATTGCCATCGGCGAGGCCACCGCACGCCGGCTTGCGGGCCGGTTCATCACCCAGGCCCTCGGGCCGATTCAGGTCAAGGGCCGCGGCGAGCCGGTCATCGCCTGGCGACTCATCGGCCCGCAGCTCGCCACCGCCGGCCCAGAGGCTCCCGCCGCCGCTCGTCCCTTCGTTGGCCGGGACGAGGAGATGGGGCGCCTGACGAGGACGCTGGACCAGTTGGTGGCGGGCCAGGGCCAGGTGGTGCTCATCGTGGGCGAGGCGGGGATCGGCAAGACGCGAACCCTGGCCGAGATGCGCAGCCTCGCGGGCTCGAGGGTCACGTGGCTGCAGGGCCAATGCCTGTCATATGGCGCACGGTCGCCGTTTGGGCCGTTCGTCGAGATGCTCCGCGGCTGGCTGGGGATCCCGGAAGGGGAGCTCGACCTCGCGGTTCGGACACGCCTCAGGGCCAGGCTGGGCGCGGACCGCACGGACCAGCTGCCCGAGCTGGGGCGGCTGCTGGGTATCCGGGTGGACGCCGAGGCCGAGAGCGCCCTGGCCGAGCTTTCGTCATCGGACCTGGCCGCGCACCTGCGCGCGGCGTATATCGGCTGGCTCCGCTCGCTGGCCGCCCGTGGCCCGGTGGCCGTAGCCGTGGAGGACGTCAACTGGGCGGACGAATCGTCCGCCGACCTGACGGCCGATGTCATGGCCCTGACCGATCGCGCGCCCATCGGGCTGATCCTGACCATGCGCCCCGAGACAGGGACGGCCGGCTGGGCGCTGCGCACGCGGGCGCTGAGCGAATTCAGCCATCGGCTGACGAACGTCGAGCTGGGGCCGCTCAGCCAGGCGGCGACCGAGGAGCTGGCGACGCAGCTGGTGCGGGAAGGAATGGACCCGGCGACGCGACGGACGCTGGCCGAGGTCAGCGAGGGGAATCCGCTCTTCCTGGAGGAGCTGCTGGCACGCCTCGAGGAAACCGGCGCGCTCGCCCATCATGAGGCGTGGACCCTGACCGTCCCGCGCAACGTCCTGCCGCCGGCGATCGAGGGACTCCTGGTGGCGCGGATCGACCACCTGCCCGGCGACGTTCGGGCCGTCACCGAGGCTGCTGCGGTGATCGGCCGCCAGTTCAACCAGGCCGTCCTGGACGGCGTGGTCGAAGGTGACCTCGAGCTGGCTCTGGAGGCCCTCCTGCGTGCCGGGATCATCGTGGAGCGCGGCCGATATCCCGAGCCGTCGTATGAATTCCGACACGGCCTTCTCCACGAGGCCGTCCTGGGCACCCTGACCGATGCTCGCCGGGCCGATCTGCACCTCGCCATCGCGCGGGCCTACGAAGCTCGATACCCGGCGGCCCTGGAAGGCCACCTCGAGGAGTTGGCTCATCACTACGCGCGCGCCCATGACCTGCGCAAGGCACTCGAGTACCTGGAACGCGGGGCCGATCGGGCGGCGGGGCTTGGCGCGAACGATGAGGCGGGGCGCCTCTGGTTGCGAGCCTTGCGGGCCGCCAATCGGCTCAACGACGAAGGGGCCGCAGAGCGGATCCGGGAGCGGATGACCCAGGCGACGACCGCGGACTAGACGGGGCTGCGGCGGACTCCTGAGCCCCCGCGCTCTCTAGCGCTCCGCCACCGCGACCCAGACCGTATCGCCCGCGAACGCGACCCCGACCGGCGTGCTCCCGATCGTGATGGTCGCCTCCACGGTGTTGGTCTCGGGATTGATCCTCGACACCGTCCCATCGCCCGCGTTCGCAACCCACACCCCGCCACCACCCACGGCGATGGCCGCCGGGCGGGAACCCGCGGCGAGTGAGACCCGCGCCGTTTCGCGACGCGTGCTCAGGCCGTAACGGACGACTTGGTCACCGGCACGATTAGCGATCCACAGGGCGTTTGCCTCGACGTCGATGGCCATCGCGCCGGGCGTGAAGCCCAGCGGAATCGGCGCCTCCGCGCTGCCGAGCCCCACGGTGAGGCGCGACAGGCTCTGATCCAGGCTGTTGGCCACCCACACCACGCCATTCCCGGCGGCCACCGCCACCGGCTCAGCGCCGACACTCACGGGGTCGTTGGCCTGGGCCAGCGACCCGGCGTTGATCTGGGTCACGCTGTCCGACTGGGTGTCGATGACCCACAGGAACTCGTCGCCCAGGGCCAGGGCTCCGGGACGGAACAAGAGGGCCAGGGTGGTGGGGGCCCGGTCGTAGTTCTCCGCGTCGATCTCGGACAGGGTCGCCGCCGTCGTGTTCGCCACCCACACCAGGCCATTGGCGGCTACCAGGGCGCCCGGACCGGCGCCGACCGCGATGGAGCTGACCTGGTGTGGCTCCGCCGCGTCCACGCGCGACACGCGGCCGTCCGAAAAGTGCGTCACCCAGGCCGCGGTCGCATCGGCCGCGATCGCGGTCGGTTCGGTCGTGAGCTCCGCGCCCAGCGAGGCCTGGTTGGTGGCGACGTTGATGATGGCCACACCGTTGCCAGCAACCACCGGAGCCGCGGCTCCGCCGCCCAGCACGACGACGTAGCCGACGATCGCCAGCGCGGCCACTGCTGCAACTGCGCCCAAAGCCAGCCCCAGCCGGCGGCGACGCCGGGAAGCCGCACGGCCCTTGGCGACGGCCGTCGGCAGGGGGCTTGTCCCGGTCGCGGCACCGGTTGCTCGCACCAGCTCCTCGGCGAAGTCACCGCAAGACGGGAACCGATCGGTCGGCTTCTTGGCCGCCGCGCGGGCGAGCGCGGCGTCCAGGTCGACTCTCAGGCTCGGGTCGACCTCCTCACCGACGCTGGGGAACGGGTCGCGCAGGTGGGCGTACAGGGTGGCGACATCGGTCTCCCGCTCGAAGGGGCGATGCCCGGTCAGGCATTCGTACACCAGGCATGCCAGCGAGTATTGGTCCGCCTTGGCGTCCACCGCCCGGCCCTCGATCTGCTCCGGCGCGACGTAGGCGATGGTCCCCAGGAATGCCGACGACCCGGTCACGCCCGACTCCGACAGGACCCGCTTGGTGAGGCCGAAGTCACCCAGGTACGCATGCTCGCCCCGTCCCGCGCCGCGTGCGGGGAGCAGCACGTTGCTGGGCTTCACGTCGCGATGGACGAGGCCGGCCTCATGCGCTGCGTCCAACGCGCTTGCCACCTGGGCCACGATGCGGGCGGTGCGGGGCGGCTCCAGCCGCCCATCGCGGGCGATGAGGCTCGCCAGGTCCACCCCGTCCACGAACCGCATCGCGATGTACAGGACCCCATCGGCCTCGCCCGCGTCGTAGATCGGGACGACGTTGGGGTGGTCGAGCGACCCCGCCGTGCGTGATTCGCGGAGGAACCGCTCCCGGAACTTCGGCTCGCGCGCAATCTGGGGTGCCACCACCTTGAGCGCCACCTTGCGGCCCAGACGAAGGTGCTCGGCGCGGTACACGACCCCCATCCCGCCCCGGCCGATGATCTCCTCGACCTGGTAGCCCGCGACCTCGCGCCCGAGATAGAGATCGGGATCCACGGTCTGCGCTCCGCTACTCCTGCCGCGCCTGGAGGCCGGCCATGAAGCTCACCGCGTTGGCGCCGATGGCATCCAACGCATATCCGCCCTCCTGGAGGGCGATGACCGGCAGGTCGAGCGCGCCAATTGCGGCTCCGATGCGGCCGTAGTCATCGGTCGAAATCGCAAAGTCCGCGATCGGGTCGTGTTCGAACGTGTCGAAGCCAAGCGACACGATCAGGGGGGCATCGGGATCGTGCGCTTGGATCGCGCTCAGCCCCACCTCGAGCGCCGCGAGGTACGTGTCGATATCGGTCCGCTCCGGAAGCGGCAGGTTCAGGTTCATCCCCTCGCCCGCCCCAAAGCCGGTCTCACTCGCGTAACCGGAGTAATAGGGGTACGCGCGGGCCGGGTCGCCGTGGAGGGAGATGTACAGCACGTCATGTCGTTCCCAGAACAGCTGCTGCGTACCGTTGCCGTGGTGGTAGTCGATGTCCAGGATCGCGATCCGCGACGCGCCCCCCAGTGACAGGGCCTGCGCCACGATCGCCGCATTGTTGAGGAAGCAGTAGCCGCCGTACAGCGCCCGACCCGCATGGTGCCCTGGGGGCCGGCACAGGCCGTACGCCAGATGGGCACCGCCCAGCGCCCGATCCATCGCGGTCAGCGCCACGTCCACCGCCACCCGAGCCGCGTGATATGTGCCGGCCACGATCGGCGTGGCGGTGTCGAATGTGTAGGCGAACAGGCGATGGCCGGGCCCCGGCAGACCGGTGGCATGACCGGCTGCGTAGCCTGCGGTCAGGAACGTGCCCGGAATGAGAGGCTCCTTGCCATCGGTCAATCCAGCCGCCAGGGCCTCGTCCCACGCTGCTGCCAGGACCTCCAGGAGCGCCGGATCGTGGACGGCCAGGATCGGCTCGTCGCCATGCTCGGTGGGCTCTTCGAACCGATAGCCTCCGGCCTCGACCAGCGCCCGCTCGATCTCCACCACTCGGCCGGGCACCTCGTAGCCAGGGATGGGGTGCCCGCGATCGACCTCGACCAGGCCATCGTGGGCGAGATGGGCGTCCGATCGGATGACTGGGACCGGCATGGGCGCCTAGGAGTGTACGGGTAGACTGGCCCGACCGATGGGCAGCCTCGCCAGCTACCGGCGCGTCTTCGCCAACCCGGCCCTCGCGCGGCTGCTGGTCGGCGAGTTCGTCTCCTCCATCGGCGACTGGCTGTACCTGGTCGCACTGCTCGTCGTCGTCTACAACTCGGGTGCGTCGCCGGTCGTGCTGGGGATCGTGGGCGCCGCCCGGATCGTGCCCTACATCCTGCTTTCGGTGCCGGCTGGAATCGTGGCGGACCGCTACGACAGGCGCCTGATCCTCATCGTCACGGACCTTGCGCGGGGGGCCATCATGCTGGCGCTGACCGCGCTGACGCTGGTCGACGGCCCGATCCTCCTGGTCGTGGCGCTCAGCCTGGTGGCGGCCTGCTTCTCCGCCTTCTTCAGCCCGGCCATCGGCTCGCTCATCCCCCGCCTGGTGACCGATGAGCGGGAGCTCGGACCGGCCAATGCCGCCTGGTCGAGCCTGGACAACCTGGCCTTCATCATCGGCCCGGCGGTGGCCGCCATCCTCATCACGGTGGGCAGCATCCCACTCGCCTTCTTCCTGAACGCGGTGACTTTCATGGTCATCGCGGCCGTCCTGTGGCGGCTTCCCGCCGACCGGGGGCGTACGGCCCCGGCCCGGAAGGCCGGCGCCGGCGACGCGACTGCCCCAGGCCTCCGCGAGTCGCTGCGTCCGGTCATCCGCCCACTGTCCGGGCTGGGGGTGATCAACCTGTTCGACGGCTTCGTGTCGGGCGGGCTGGCGGTCCTCACCGTGGTCATCGCCGTCGAAGTCCTGGGGGCAGGCGACGCGGGCACCGGCTGGCTGAATGCTGCCATCGGCCTGGGCGGACTCATCGGCGCCGTCATCGCCGGACCCATGACCCTGCGTCGCCGGCTCGAGATCCCATTGGCGGTGGGGGGTGTGACGCTGGGCGTGGGCGTCATCCTGGTGGGACAGTCGACGGTCCTGCTGGCCGCCATCGCCGCCATGGCGGTGGCCACCGCCGGCATGCTGCTCCTCGAGGTCGTGGCCACGACCATCTTCCAGCGCGCGGTCCCGGATTCGATCCGGGGTCGGACCATCGGTGCCATGGACACCCTGACCGTATCGGCCTATGCCCTGGGGGCGTTCCTGGCGCCCATCCTGGCGGCCGCCGTCGGCGCGGTCGTCGTCCTGTTCGGGTTCGGGATCGGCATGGTTGCGGCGACGCTGATCGGGACGGCGCTGGTCGGGCGGTCCGCGGCATCGGGGATGGACCCGGGCGCCGAACGGTTCGTTCGGCTTCCACTTTTCGACGGGCTCGCCCCGGCCGCGCTCGAGCAGGCGGCTCGCCACCTGACCCGCCTTCGGATGGCCCCCGGCCAGGTGGTGGTGCGCCAGGGCGACCCCGCTGACCGCTTCTTCCATATCCTGGACGGCACGTTCGAAGTCACCCAGACCAAGGACCCCGGCGGCGCACCGCGCTTCCTGCGGTCCTTGGGCCCCGACGACGTATTCGGGGAGATCGGCCTGCTTCGCGGCGTTCCCCGCACGGCGACCGTCACCGCGGCCGTCGACGGGACCCTGTTGGCGTTGGATGGAGGCCGATTCCTGGAGCTGGTCGGAGCGGGTCCGGGCCTGACCTCGCGGCTCCTCGACGTGCACCGCGGGACCTCAGCGCGGCTGGACGCAGGTCGCACCGATGAAGCGCAGTCCCCCGAAGCTCAAGCCGGTGAAGCCGAAGCCGGAGGAGCCGGAACCGATGGCTGACGACCAGACCCTCGGCTATCTCGCGCGGTGTCCCTTGTTCGCCGGCGTCCTGCCCAATGACCTGCAGGACGTGGCCCGGCACCTGCGGCGCCGCCGATTCCGCCGCGGCGAGGTGATCTTCCACCAGGACGATCCGGGTGACGCGCTCCACATCGTTGTCTCTGGGTCGGTCAAGATCGTCCTGCCTTCGGAGGAGGGCGACGAGGCGATCATCGCCACCGTTCACGCCGGCGACTTCTTCGGCGAGCTCGCGCTCCTGGACGGCGCCCCCCGATCGGCGACCGCCACCGCGGTGGAAGCTACCGATACATTGAGCCTGCCACGCGACACCTTCCTGGAGGCGCTCGGACGGAGCGCCAGCCTGCGGGACGTCCTCCTCCGGTCCCTGGCCGGGGAGCTGCGACGCCTGACTGGCCATGTCGAAGAGCTCCACTTCCTTGACCTGGCGGGGCGGTTGGCGAGCCGCCTGGTGAGCCTGGCAGGGCAGTCAGACCCAGGTCCGCAGCGCACGCCAGCCGGGACGCTGGAAGCAACGCTCGACTGGCCCTTCACACAATCGGATCTGGCTGCCATGATTGGGGCGACGCGGCAGAGCGTGAATCGGCTCCTCAGCGACCTCGTCGATCGGGGACTGGTTCGCATCGACCGCGACACCCTGGTCATTACCGACCTGGAACGGCTGGAGCGACTCGCCGCCCGCTGAACCGGTCGGAGGTGTCACCCAGTTGACAGCCGGAGTGTCACCGGGGTGATCGTGAGGGAAGGGGACACCAACCTACCGTCAGGCCCGAGTTCCGGGCCATTCGGTCCGGGAAGAGAATCGGGAGGCAGCAGTCGACTATGGACAAGAACATCAGAGTCCGGGGCAGAGTCTCCGGGGACGACGACGACGTCGAAGGCCATCAGCACGTGAAGGCCAAGACCCGTGTCACCGAGCGCGCGAAGTCTCGAGCCAAGGGGCGTGAGACGGGCGACGACACGGAAGGCCACGCGAAGGCCAGGGCCAAGACCCGCATCGTGGTAAAGGCGAAGTCTCGAGCCAAGGGGCGTGAGACCGAGGACGACACCGAGGGCCACGCGAAGGCCAGGGCCAAGAGCCGCGCCACCACGCAGGCGAGGTCCCGGGCCAAGGGACGCGAGTCCGAGGACGACGTCGAGGGTCACAAGCGCGCCAGGGCCAAGAGCCGGGCCACCACGCAGGCGCGGTCCCGGGCCAAGGGACGCGAGACCGAGGACGACACCGAGGGCCACAAGCGCGCCCGCGCCAAGGCCAAGGCATCGCCGGCGAAGCACCGGTAACTCAAGCTTCCCGAGCAGGTAAGGCGGCGGGGCTCACCCCGCCGCCTTACGCTATGCGCCGATGAGCAGGAAGGCCGACCAGGATGCGCTGGAGCAGGCCCTGGCCATCGTCCGCGGTGGGGCGGAACGGGCCGCGGTGGCGGGGAGGCTCCGCCCGGACGGGGAGCAACGCCTCCTGCAGTCCATCGTGGACGCCACCGTGCGTCTGTTCGACGCCGAAGCGGCGTCGATCGCCCTGTTCGAGCGCGATCCGGACCGTCTCGAGTTCCGCGTGGCGGCCGGTCCGCAGGGCGCGGGCGCCGTCGGGAAGAGCGTGAAGCCAAGCCAGGGAATCGCCGGGTTCGTGTTCTCGACCGGGCAGGCCCTGGCCCTCTCCGACGTGGCCTCCGACCCCCGTTTCGACCGCAAGACGGCCGAGAAGACGGGCTACGTGCCGCGGTCGATCGCGGCCGTCCCGCTCACCGATGAACAGGGCACGCACGGCGTGCTGCAGGTCCTCGACAAGAAGGGCTCGGCGACCTTCGACCTGCGCGACATGGAGCTGATGGGCGTGTTCGCGAATCAGGCCGCAACCGCCATCGCCGTCACGCGCGCCCAGCGCGAGCTGCCGCGGCTCCTGCGCACCGCGTTCGATCGTGCAGCGAACGGCGCGTTGAGCGACGAGCAGCTCGAGGCCCTGGTCAGCGCCGCGACCGCCGACCTGGACATGGAGGACGAGTCCCCGTATTGGCGCCTGGCTGACCAGGTGGCCCGCATCCGCCAGATCGGCGAGTCGGAGATGGGTCTGATCAGCAACATCCTGGCCGCGGTTGCGGCCCACGCCGCCAGTCGACCGCGCAGTCGCCGGCGGTAGGCCGGACGATGTCGGTCGACCTCGAGGACCTGCCGGCGTGGGCCGAGCCCTTTGCGGCCGCCGAGCGGCTGGCTCGACGAGCCGGGCTGCGTCGAATCGACCGGGCCTGGGCGTGGGGAGGGGCGCAGGGCAAGGGCGTCCGGGTGGCCATCATCGACAGCGGGGTGGAGGCTGACCATCCGTGGGTCGAGGGCCGGCTGGTCCAGAGCGTGGCGGTCCGCCTCGACAAGAACGGGGACGCGGAGATCGTCCCGGACGAGCCAATAGACCTGTATGGGCACGGGACGGCGTGCGCCGGGATCATCATCGGTCTGGCGCCCGAGGTCGAAATCGTATCGGTCCGAGTCCTGAACGAGGAGCTCAAGGGCAAGGGAACGGCGTTCGTCGAAGGGCTGTCGTGGGCCATCGAGCAGGGAGTGCAGGTGGCGAACCTGAGCCTGTCCTCGAAGAGCGAAGCGCTGTACCCGATCTTCCACGAGCTGGCCGATGAGGCCTATTTCCGCAACGTCGTCCTGGTCAGCGCCGCCAACAACGTGAACGTGGCGTCGTATCCGTCGCTGTTCAGCAGCGTCGTGTCAGTGGCGGCCCACGCCGAGCCTGATCCGTGGCGCCTGTACTACAACCCCAAGCCGCCAGTCGAGTTCGGCGCGTGGGGCGTGGACGTACCGATCGCCTGGAAGGACGGCACCGAGACGGTGGCCACCGGCAACTCGTTCGCCGCTCCCCACGTCGCGGCCATGGCCGCGCTGATCGTGTCCAAGCATCCGGGGCTGACGCCATTCGAGCTGAAGGCCATCCTGGCCGCCGTGGCCGACAACCCACGTCCCGCCCCACGTCGCGCCCGCCGCGGAGCGCCGCCCCCACCCTAGACGCCGCCTAGAATGGGGGCCTCTCCGCGACGCCCCGGGGTGCCACTGTGTTCTACGTCAAGCGCGGCCAGGTGCCGCCCAAGCGTCACACCCAGTTCCGCAAGCCCGACGGCACGCTCTACGCGGAGGAGCTCTTCGGGGTCGAGGGCTTCACCGGGCGGGCGTCCCTGCTCTACCACCACACCCCGCCGACCCGAACCAACCGGATCGAGAAGGTGCGCGACGTCGCCCTCGAGGCGTGGTCCGACGCCCCGCATCGGCACTACCTGGTCAACACCAAGGACGTCCAGCCCAGTGGTGACGCGGTCTCGGCCCGCATCCCGCTCTTCTTCAACTCGGACGTCGCCTTCGGGGTCGTCCGCCCGGCCGAGCCGATGACCCGCTACTACCGCAACGGCGAGGCGGACGAGATGCTCTTCGTCCACGAGGGGCACGGCACCCTCGAGACGATCTTCGGGCCGATCGAGTACGGGCCCGGCGACTACCTCGTCATTCCGATTGGGACCACCTATCGGGTCATGCCCGCGTCGGGCGAAGCACAACGCATGCTGTGGGTCGAATCGCCCTCGGCCATCGTGCCGCCAAAGCGGTATCGGAATGAATTCGGGCAACTGCTCGAACACTCCCCGTACTGCGAGCGGGACCTCCGCCCACCGGACGAGATGGCGCCGATCCTCGAGGACGGCGACTACGTCATCGAGGTCAAGACCCGGGGCCGAGTGACCGCCTACCACTACCAGCATCATCCATTCGACCTCGTCGGCTGGGACGGGCACCTGTGGCCGTTTGCCTTCAACATCGGCGACTTCGAGCCGATCACCGGACGCGTCCACCAGCCGCCGCCGGTGCATCTCACCTTCCAGCCCCGCAACTACGTCATCTGCAGCTTCGTGCCCCGCAAGTTCGACTACCACCCCCTCGCCATCCCGGCGCCTTACAACCACTCGAACATCAACTCCGACGAGGTCATCTACTACGTGGCCGGGAACTTCATGAGCCGTCGCGGGGTGGACATCAGCTCGTTCACCGTCCATCCGGCGGGCATTCCGCACGGGCCGCATCCGGGGACCGTGGAGGCATCCATCGGCAAGGAGGCAACCGAGGAGCTGGCGGTGATGATCGACACCTTCCACCCGCTCCAACTCACCCGCCAGGCCGGCGAGATGGAGGACCCCGCCTACCCGTTCAGCTGGCTGCCGGCCAAGGACGCCGATGCCGAAGCCAAGGAGCTGGCGGACCGCGGTCCCGAAGCCTTCCCGGACTGAGCGGGCGCCCTCGAGAGTCCCGAGCGTGATCCTGTACTTCCTCCGCCACGGCAAGGCGGGCGAGTATCGAGCCGACGATCCGCACGATGACGAGCGAACCCTGACCGATGCCGGCGCGGCCGAGCTGCGCGCCGCCGCGCCGCTCTGGCGCCGCCTGAATCTGCGCCCAGATCTCGTCGTCAGCTCTCCGCTTCCGCGGGCGCTCCATACGGCACAACTCCTGGTTGAGGGCGTCGGCCTCCCCCGCGAGCCGATCGCGGACGACCGTCTGCGTCCAGGAGCCGACTGGGCGGACATGGCCCGCGCCTTGACCGCCGACTGCGATGCGCGGCGGGTGATGTTCGTGGGCCATGAGCCCGATCTCTCGACCGCGGTCCAGATCCTGACCGGCGCCCGCGCCGTTCGGCTGCGCAGCGGCGGCGTGGCCTGCGTCGAGTTCCCGGGAATTCCCGAACCGGGCGCCGGGGAGCTGGCCTGGCTGCTGGACCCCGACCTATACGCGGATTGAGGAGGGGCATGGACGGCATCCGGATCTATCGGTTCGATGAGGCGGACGAGACGCGTGTCTTCGACCTCGGAAAGTTCGAGCTGATCCAAGCGGCGGGAATGACCATCGGCCGCGCCGAGTACGAGCCGGGGTGGCGTTGGTCCGAGCACGTCGGAAAGGCGATCGGGCAGACGCTGTGCCCCACCCCGCACCTGGGAATGGTGCTGTCCGGCCGGAACCGGGTCGAGATGGCGGACGGCTCCGTCGTCGATCTGCAGCCGGGTGACATCTTCCAGATCGGCCCGGGGCACGACAGCTGGGTGCTGGGTGACGAGCCCTACGTCTCGCTCCACTTCCTCGGTGCGGAGGACTACGCCACCCGCTGACCGGTCAACCTTCGGGGGCCGGGGCTAGCTGGGGACGACCACCACTTTGCCGAAGGCGCGGCGCGCCTCGAGGTGCTCCTGGGCTTCCCGGGTCTCGGTCAGGGGGAAGGTGCGGTCGATGACCGCGGCCACCCGCCCCGACTGGACGAGGTCCAGCACCCCGCCCATGTCGGACCTTGTGGCGCCCATCGAGCCCAGGATCGTGAACTGGCGCCAGAAGAGGTTCCACAGGTCCGTCTCGGCCATGCGCCCAGTCAGCCCACCGCAGGTCACGACCCGTCCACCGGTGCGCAGGCTGGCCAGACTGTGGCGCCAGGTCGCCGGACCGATGTGCTCGAACACCACGTCCACGCCGCGGCCCTCGGTGATGCGCATCACCTCCAGCTCGAATCGAGGCGTTTCGGCATGGTTGATGACGTGGCTCGCACCCAGCTCCCGGGCCTTGGCCAGCTTGTCCTCGGAGCCCGCGGTGGCGATCACCGTGCAGCCCAGCTCGCGTGCGATCTGGATCGCGGCGCTCCCGATCCCCGACCCGGCGGCCAGCACCAGCACCCACTCGCCGGGCTGGATCCCGGCCCGCGCGACGAGCATGTGCCACGCCGTACCGAATGCCGCCGGCAGGGCCGCGGCCTGGGCATCAGTGATTCGCTCCGGCGTCCGAACCAGGCAGCTGGCCGGTGCGGTCAGGTACTCGGCGAATCCGCCGTCACGGCTGAGACCGATGATCTCGCGGTTCTCGCACAGGTTCTCCCGACCCTCGCGGCAGTACGAGCACGTCCCGTCCGCCGTGAACGCCAGCACGATGACGCGCTCCCCGACCGACCAGTCGCTCACCGCCGACCCGAGGGCGACGATCTCCCCGGCCGGCTCCAGGCCACCGATGTGCGGCAGCGGGGCGCGCATCCCGTGGCTCCCCTCGCGAACGTGGAGATCGAGGTGGTTCAGCCCGCAGGCGCCGACCCGCACGAGGACCTCGTCCGGACCGGGAACCGGATCGGCAACGTCCTCGTAGGACAGTACGTCCGGCCCGCCGCGCCGTCGGAAGAGGACTGCCTTCATCGGTCTCGCTTCATAATCCACCGTTGAGTATGCCAGCCGAGCTTCCCGCGGCTTCCCGCGTCGTCATCACCGGCATGGGCGCCGTCACGCCGCTCGGCAACGACGTCGCCACCCTGTGGCGGAACCTGCTGGCCGGGACCTCGGTGGCGCGCCTCATCAACCGATTCGACCTGACCGGATTCCGAACCAAGTTCGCCGCCGAGGTCGTCGACTTCGACCCGACCGCCTGGATGGACCCCAAGGACGCTCGCCGCGCGGATCGGGTCATCCAGTTCGCAATGGCCACGTCCTCCCAGGCTCTGGAGCAGGCGGGGTTGCGCCCGGAGGGCGACCTGGCCGACGAGGTCGGGGTGCTGATCGGGACCGGGATCGGCGGCCTGACCAGTCTGGACGAAGCGGCCCGCGTGATGCGGGAGGAGGGGCCGGATCGAGTCAGCCCCCTGACCGCGGTCAACATGCTGCCGGACATGGCTTCGGGGCAGGTGGCCATCCAGTTCGGCCTACGCGGGATCAACTTTTGCGTCATCTCGGCCTGCGCCACCGGCACGAACGCGGTCGGTGAAGCGGCCGAGATCATCAAGCGGGGCGATGCGAAGGCCATGGTGGTGGGCGGCACCGAGGCGCCGGTCACCCCGCTGGCCCTGGCCGCGTTCCACCGTACGGGGTCACTGTCCACCCGCAACGACGACCCGAGCCACGCCTCGCGGCCCTTCGATCGCGACCGCGATGGGTTCGTCGTGGGCGAGGGAGCTGGGAGCATCGTCCTGGAGCGCCTCGACTTCGCGCTGGACCGCGGGGCAACCCCCCTGGCCGAAGTCGTCGGCTACGGCAATGCGGCCGATGCGTTCCACGTCAGCGCCCCGGAGCCGGAAGGCCGGGGAGCCGCGCGCTCCATGTCGCGGGCCATGGAGAAGGCGGGGCTTACGCCCGCCGACATCGACTACATCAATGCGCATGGCACCAGCACCCCGCTCAACGACCGGAGCGAGACGCGCGCCATCAAGCTGGCCATGGGCGAGGACGCCTATCGGCTCCCGATCAGCTCCACCAAGTCGATGACCGGGCACATGCTCGGCGCGGCCGGGGTCGTGGAAGCCGTGGTCTGTGTCCAGGCCATAAGGGAGGGGGTCATTCCGCCCACCATCAACTACGAGAACCCCGATCCGGACTGCGACCTGGACTACGTCCCGAACGAGGCCCGCAAGGTGGCCGTGACGACGGCAATGTCGAATTCGTTTGGCTTCGGCGGGCACAACGCCACGGTGATCCTGCGCGCCTATTCGTGAGCGCCGATTCGTGAGCGCCGATTCCCGAGCGCTTCGCGGCTACTCCCGAGCCGCGCTCTCGCCCATCCCGATCCCCAGGGCATGGAACCCGCCGTCGACGTGGACCAGCTCTCCGGTCGTCAGCGGCGCCCAGTCGCTGAGCAGGACGCAGACCATCCGGCCCACCGGCAGCGAGTTGGTCACGTCCCAACCCAGCGGGGCGCGCTCCCCCCACCGGTTGGCGAGGAGCTCGAAGCCGGGGATGTTCTTGCCGGCCATGGAACGGATTGGTCCGGCCGACACCGTGTTGACCCTGATGTTGTGGGGGCCCAGATCCCGGGCCAGGTAGCGAGTGATGGACTCCAGCCCGGCCTTGGCCACTCCCATCCAGTCGTAGATCGGCCACGCGAAGCGGGCGTCGAAGTCGAGGCTCACCACGCTCGCACCCCCCGACGCCCCTGAAACCTTCAACAGCGGCAGCATGCCCGCGGTCAGGGCCTTGAGCGAATAGGCGCTGGTCTGGAACGCGGTGGCCGCGCTCTCCCACGGCGTGCTCAGGAAGTCTCCGCCCATGGCGTCCTGGGGGGCGAAGGCAATGGCATGCAGCAGGCCGTCCAGACGTCCCCAGCGACGCTCGAGGTCCGCCGCCACGGCCGCGATCTGCGCGTCGTCGTTGACGTCCATCTCGAGCACGTCGGGAACCGGGTCGAGCCGCCGTGCGATGCGCTGGGTGAGGCTCATCGCCCGCCCCACGCCGGTCAGGACGATCTCGGCACCCGCCTCCTGGGCGACGCGCGCCACCGAGAAGGCGATCGAGTCATCGGTCAGGACGCCGGTGACCAGGATCTTCTTGCCCGCCAGCAACATGCGGCCGCGATTGTACCGGCCGGCGGAACGGCTACCCTGAACGGACCGATGATGGTGCGGCTCTACGACTACGAGGTCCCGGTGGCCGACCCGGCCGCCAACGTCCCGAACCTCCGGGAGGCGCTGGCCGACCTCCCAGGCGCGGAGCGCAAGGTCCTTCTGACCAGCCTCTTCAAGCCTGAGCGGATGCCCGGCTCCATGGAGCGCCTGACCACCCTGGTGGTGGACGTGGATGCCAGCTTCGGAGACCTCCTGACCGTGCTCGACAACGCGGCCCGGGCGCGGACCTTCGTGGCCATCGACGAAGCCAGACCGATCCTGGACCGATACCTCCCCCCGTCGGCCATCCGCGGCACCCGCGAATGGGACGTCGCCCGCCTCCACGAGCCGTACGGGGACGGCACGTACCACGGGCGCCTCCTGAAGCGGGTCCGCAAGCAGCTCCGATCGGTCGGCACCCGGGAGGCGTTGACCACCCCGTTCCTCTTCCGTCGCGAATGGTGAACGGCTGGATGAGCCGATGAGACTGGACCGATGAAGGTGGGCCGATGACCAGGCGGCGGCGCGGACGGCCCTACCAGCCGTTGCCCAAGCGCGCGAATCGGACCTACGCCATCGTGGTGGTCGTGATCGGGCTCATCCTGATCGTGGGCTTCGGGATCCTGGGCTCCATGCGCTGAAAGCGACCCGCGGGGCAACTGCGGTCAGAGCGTCTCCTCGGCGACGTCCCGCAGGTACCAGAACAGCTTCCACAGTTCGGGCGCGGCGGCCAGCAGGTCGGCGGTTTCGGGCTGGACGTGGTTGAAGAGCCGGAACTCGCCGAGTCGCACCTCGACGCCGGCGGCTTCCATGGCCGCCGCCAGCTCGCGGGAGTTCGAATACGGGATGTGCCGATCCCCGGTGTCGTGCATGAGGTACACGCGGGCCTGGATGTCGTCGACGTAGCGCAGCGGGCTGATCCCATCCAGGAGCGCCTGCAGCTCGGGCGGCGCGGCCGCCAGGGTGGCCTCGGCTTCGGGCAGTGTCTCGGCCAGGAGGAGCGCCTCGGCCGCGAGCCCTTCCGCGGTGCGGAGGGGAAGGTCCGCATCGGGCAGGGGGTGGACGCCCTGGTTGTTCAGCTCGTCGTAGGCCCCGTACAGGTAGCCGTGATCCCGCCCATCGGTGACCCGCTCGGTCACCAGTCCGAACACGACCTGCCGGACGAGCAGGGTGGGCTCCCAGTCGATGAGCTCACCGTCGAGCCGATACTGATGGCTGATCACGCTGGTCATGATTCCGCCCGCATCGGCGTAGGCGCCGAAGGCTCCCACCCAGCTGAGCCGATCCGCGATCCGAGGATCGGCTGCCGCGATCAGCGACAGGCTGCCGCCCACCGAGATGCCCATGATCCCGATCCGATCCGGGTCCACCTCGCGCCGCCGGGCCAGGGCCTCGAAGGCGTTCACGATGTGCCCCACCTCGGCGGCCTCGACCCGCACGTCGAAGAAGATCGGGAGCTCGGGGACGTAGACCGCGGCACCGGCCCGCGCCATGGCCGTGGCGATCCGAGCCAGGGCCGGATGGGCGCGACCCTGGTCGTTGACCCCCGACACGAAGATGATGGCGCCCACCGGGTGCTCGGCGGAGGCGGTCGACGGCAGCCACAGGTCGGCGGGCAGCGAATCCCCGTCCGAGGTGCGGTACGTGAGCAGGTGATGGCTCGGTTCCGGCGCCAGGGCCAGGGGCTGGGGACCCACCTCGACCAGCGAGGGGATGAGGGCCAGCGTCTGGAGCGTGACCCGAGACGGCGGCCAGGCGATCAGCAAGGCGACGACCGCCACCAGCCCCAGCCCAACCCATCGCCAGCGGCGCCCTCTTCGGGGCGCGGGCGTATCGGCCCGGCTCAATCCAGGCGGAGGGGCTTGACCGTCATGACGTCGGCGACGCGACCCTCCCACTCGTCGCGTGGGGCATCGCAGTACAGCTCGATCTCGTTCCCGTCTGGGTCGACGGTGTAGAGGCTCTTGCTCACCCCGTGGTCCGAGGCACCCCGCAGCAAACCGCGCTCGGTCAGCAGACGGTGGGCGGTCTTGACCGCCTCCAGGTCGGCCAGACGGATGGCGACGTGATACAGGCCCACCGCCATGGGGATGGGTGAGGGGGCCTGGTCGCCGACGCGCACCAACGCGAGGTCATGGTGGTTCTCGCCGGTCGCGGTCAGGAAGACCATCACGTTGCTCATCTCACTCGACACCCGGAAGCCGAGGAGGTCTCGATAAAACGCGAGGGACCGATCGAGGTCGCGCACCTTGAGCACGACGTGACCAACCCCCAGGGGCTGCAGCACGAGTGGATGCTAGTCGAGACGGCCCTAGTTCAGATAGACCGTGACGTTCACGACCCCGTACACCCAGCGATCCTTGTCGGTGATGGCAGCCCAGGCCGCGGGCGACAGGTCGATCACCTTCTGCGCGGGCTCGCCCCAGTAGCAGGCGCACGCGTCGCCCACCGGGATGACCGCGCACCGATCAGCGCACACCGTCACGTTGAATCCGCCCGGCGGAAGGTACCAGTGCCCACCCAGCGCGATCGGGAGGGCGGCCACGGCCGCATCGCCCCAGCCGCGGGTGCAGCAGTACCAGGTTGCCAAGCCGCTGATGGTGGCCGGCCCTCCCGGCTGCTGGACCCATTGAACTGACGGAATGGAGGGCGCGGCGGGCGCGGCGGGCATGGTGACGACGCTGGGCGACATCGTGACGATGGGAGGTGCCGCCGCGCCGTTCGGATGGAACTGCTCCGAGCCGCTTGGCACACTGGCCGCCACTGGGCCGAACGCCGCGAGGGTGCGTTGTGAGGTCGTTCCCCGGACGGCCGCCAGAGAGGCCGGCGTGGCCTCGACGGCCGCCAGAAGGCGCTGGGTGACCTGATCGGGAGGGGCCGAGGCCACCGCGTGAGGGGCCAGCGCCGCGACTGTGAGCGCAAGGACGATGACGTGGACGGCTCCGCGTCGAAGAAGGTCCGGCAATATGATCTCTCGGGCACAGTGTCGGGATCCGGCTCGCCGCTGCCGGTCACATCGGGGCACCCGGGGGGCGCCGCGCGACTACGACGTCGGGCCCGACCCTACCATGTCCAGGACCCCATTGCCCGTCCGCCGGGCAGGACGATCGGGCGGCCAGCGAGGTGACGAATGGCGAAAGAGGACCATCTGAGACGCTCCGGCGCGCTGGTCATGCGTGGCCGGGCGCGGCGCCCGACCGAGGACCAGGAGCTCCTCCAACGGCGTGTCAGCGCGGACTTTCAGCTCACCGACACGTGGCGCGCGCTGCGCATCCTGGGCGAGTTCGTCGAGGGCTTCGATGCCCTCGCCGCAGTCGGTCCGGCGGTCAGCATCTTCGGGTCGGCCCGCGCCGGCCGGGCCGATCCCCACTATCGACTCGCACGACGCTTGGGCGCCCGCCTGGCCAAGGAGGGCTTCGCGGTCATCACCGGGGGCGGACCGGGAATCATGGAGGCCGCCAACCGGGGCGTTCAGGAAGCGGGGGGCCTGTCCATCGGCTGCAACATCGAGCTGCCCTTCGAGCAGGACATCAACCCGTACGTCGACCTGGGAATCGAGTTCCGCTACTTCTTCGTCCGGAAGACGATGTTCGTCAAGTACGCCGAGGCATTCGTCATCTTCCCCGGCGGGCTGGGCACCATGGACGAGCTGTTCGAGGCGCTGACCCTGATCCAGACCGGGAAGGTCGAGAACTTCCCAGTCGTGCTGGTGGGACGAGACTACTGGCGCGGGCTCATGCGCTGGATCGCCGGCACCGTCCTGAAGCAGGGCAAGATCTCTCCAGAGGACCTCGAGCTGGCCACCGTCACCGATGACCTGGACGAGGTGGTGCGGGTCATCGTCGAGCGGCACGAAAGCCGCGAGCACATGCTCTCGGAGAAGCTGGGCGACGAGCTGATCCGAAGCCGGTGAGGTGATCCCAAGGGGTCGAGATGGCGGGCCCGACCGGATTCGAACCGGCGATCTCCAGCGTGACAGGCTGGCATGTTGGGCCGCTACACCACGGGCCCGCAGCGGCGGGGGCGGAGTATACCAAGCCCACCCCGGAACCCCCTCCTCAGCCGGTTGATCCCTCCGGCTCGCCACGCCCGGCGGCGCCCGCCGACTCGTCTGGGGATGCGAGCCGTCCTCGTGCGGTCTCCAGCTCACGACGGCCGGCGCCCGTCAGACCAGCGATCGCGGCGTACACGAGGGCGACCGAGCCGAGCCCGATGGCCCCGATCGTGAGGACCAGCGCAGCCTGGGGCTGAGCCGATGTGGCGGCGAGCATGAACACCGCCGTGGCGCCCGAGGTAAAGGCCACGAAAAGGCTGCCAACCACCGCCGCCGCGTACGACCACCGCCGGCCGTGCCGAAGCCCGACCGCGGTCGCCAGCTGGGCCAGTCCAAGCATCACCAGACCGGCACCCAGGGCGAACGCCGCCCGCTGGATGGTGGAAGGAGTCAGGAAGTCGGGCGGCAGCCCGGCCAGGGTCTCGGCGTCGATCTCAGCCAGCAGGCGTTCCAGCAGCCGGGTGGAGAGGTCCTCCGCGGCGATGGCCCCGCCAATCATGCACACCACGCCACTGGCCAGAATCGGTCCGGACAGAACGAACAGGAGACGGGAGGCCATCTGGAGGCGCCGCGGCAGTGAATCCACCGCGCGACCCGATCAGCGACGAGGGCGGAGCAGGAGCAGCCCGGCGCCACCCAGGCCCAGGCCCAGGCCCAGCAGGGTGAGGGCCAGGATGAGGTCAGACGGGCCGCGAACGATGATCGCCACCGCTCCCGCGACCGAAGCCACCCCGCCGGCGAGCGCCAGGACGGCGGTTGGGATGCGCGCCCGGTTACTCCCGGCCAGCAGGCCCAGCCCGCCACCTGCCAGCACGACACCCGCGGCGAACAGCGCGAAGCCTCCGATGACCTGTCCGGTCCCGAGGTCCGCGACGTTCGGCGGCGCGCTGGCCGGGTCATACGCGGACGATGCGGTCAGTCCCGCAACCACGATCCCCACCCCGGCGATGAATACGGCAACGCCCAGCACGGCAATGGCCAGCGCGGCGCCGGCCCGGACGTCACCCAGATGGGCGGGGGCCAGGGAATGGGGTCGACCTGCCGAATCCCTGCCGGCGTTGGTCGTCATGGGGTGGGTCCTCCGGGGAGCGGCGCGCATTGTAGGCGACGGCCTCCCCCGCGGCCACCCCGCCTATACTCGGCCGCGGAATGGCCTTCCAGATGCCAGTCGACCCACGCGAAGCGCGTCGGGCACGGTTCGTGGGCTGGGCCACGTTCATTCTGGTGGCCATCATGATCGCGGTGCTGGCGTACCTGGGATACGCCGGCTTCGAAGGCTCCGATCAGCTCGTCCACCCCGACCCCAGCCGCATCTGCCGCCTCCCATCGGCCCTGGGCTGGGAGTACGAGGCGATCAACTACGACCAGTCGTCCGATGCCAACCTGGCCGCCGAAGCGGATCCGTTCAACTGCGCGTCGGTCGGCCAGCCGGCCGGCGCCGACCTGGTCGCCGCGGACGGAACCCAACTGGCCGGTTGGTACATCCCGGCCGCCGCCGAGATCGGCCCCGAGGGCCCGACCGTCGTCATGGTCCACGGGCATGGTTCGAACAAGAACGCGATGCTCCACGTCGCCGAGGTGCTCCACCCGGACTACAACCTGGTGCTCTTCGACCAGCGGAACCATGGGCAGAGTCTCGGGACGGAGACCACCGTCGGAATCCGAGAACGGATGGACCTCGAGGCCGTCGTGGGATGGCTCCGGACCACCCACGCGCCGGCGTCGGTCGCGGTCTTCGGGGAAAGCATGGGCACGATCACCGCCACTCATGCCGTCGCGTCCGGGCTCACGGTGCAGGCCCTCGTCCTCGACTCGGCCCCCGCCAACGTCGCCAGCGCCGCCCAGCGTCGCATCGAAGCCGCCAACTACCCGCTGGGCCTGCCCGCGTCGTGGGCGATCGTGCTGGGCTCCCTGTTCCGCACCGGTGTCGACGTTTCCGCGGCCGACCCGGTCGTCAACATCGACGACGTGGGGAGCACCCCCGTCCTGATCATCCAGGGTGACGAGGACGCGGCCATCGATCCCACCAGCGCCGATCAGCTGGCCGCGGCGGCCACGGGCGCCGGTGTTCAGGCCGAGCTCCACATCTGCACCGGTGCCGGGCACGCCCAGTCGATCGACGTGTGCCCCGAGGACTATCGCGCCTGGGTGCTAGGCTTCCTCGCCCGTACGCTGAGCCCTTGAACCGAGGCGCTCAGCGTTGATGAGCCAACGAGGAGACCGATGACCACCGTCGCCCAACCGGATGCCACCCTGAGCGCCGAGGACACCCGCTTCGACGAGGCCATCGAGCGATGGTTCAGGCAGCGGCTCGAGCTCCAGCCGGAGTGGGCGACCTACCTGGGGATCCACGAGCACGACCATCGCCTCTCCCCCGGCGGGCGCGATGGCATCGATCAGGACATTGCCTTCACGCGCGCCGCAGTGGACGCGATGCAGACCTTCGACCCCACCGACCTGTCGCCGAACCGGGCCCTGGATCGGGACCTCGTCCTCCACGAAGCTCGCCTGAACCTGTTCGAGCTGACCGAGCGACGCTCCTGGCAGGGCAAATCGGACGCTGCTGAAGCCATCGGCACCGCCCTGTTCCCCTTGTTCACCCGCGACTTCGCCCCTCTCGCTGAGCGCCTGGACAGCATCGCCGCCAGGCTGGAGGCAGCGCCCCAGTACCTGGCCGAGACGCACGATCGCGTGGACGAGCCCGTCGAGCTGTGGACCGAAATCGACATCCAGTCCGGCGAGAGCCTCCCCTCGTTCCTGGACACGATCCTGGACGCGGCCCGCACCGAGGGCGCGCCGGACGCAGTCGCCGCTCGCCTGGAGAAGGCCAGCAAGCGAGCCCTGACGGCCCTCGAGGAACACCAGGCCTGGCTGAAGAACGACGTCCTCCCCCGCGCCAACGCCGACTGGGTCACGGGCACCGATCGTTTCGAGGAGCTCGTCCGGCTCCGTGCCCTCGAGGCCACCGGCGATCAGATCCTGGCCGTGGGCGAGGAGATGCTGGCCGAGTCCCACGCCCAGCGCGACGCGGTGTGCGCGCAGATCGATCCCGACCTGACCCCGGCCCAGGTGGGAGACAAGGTCAAGGGGGACTACCCGCCGACCTTCGAGGACGCGCTCGAGGAGTACCGCCGGTCCATGGATCGGGCGCGCGCGTTCGTGATCGAGCATGACCTGGCGGCCCTCCCGCCCAACGACACCCTGGTCGTGATCGAGACGCCCAGCTTCATCCGGCACCTCGTCCCATTCGCGGCGTACTTCGAACCGGCGCGCTTCGATCCGGTCCCGCAGGGCACCTACATCGTCACGCCGCCTGAGACGCCGGAGATGATGCGCGAGCACAACTACGCGTCCATCTCCAACACCTCGGTCCACGAGGCCTATCCGGGCCATCACCAGCAGCTCTCGGCAGCGATCACAAACCCCAGCCTGGTGCGCCTCTTCTCCGGGTCGCCCGAGTTCGCGGAGGGCTGGGCGTTCTACACCGAGCGGATGATGAAAGAGGCCGGGTTCGACGACACGCCCACCCATCGGTACATCCAGTTCACGGATGCCATCTGGCGTGCCACCCGGATCATCCTCGACGTCCGGCTGCACCGCGGCGAGATCGGCTTCGAGGAGGCCGTCGAACGGCTCATCGCCGAGACCGGGTTCGAGCACCCGGCAGCCCTGGCCGAGGTCAAGCGCTACACGAGCACGCCCACCTACCAGCTGTCGTACCTCTACGGGCGCCACATGATCGAGTCCCTCCGCCGCGAGGTCGAGGAGCGTCAGGGTCCGGAGTTCAGCCTCAAGCGCTTCCATGACACCCTGCTCTACGGCGGCACGATGCCCGTCTCCTACGCGCGGCGCCTGTTCGACCTTTGACCAGACCGATGCGCGCCGTCCGGCGCGGTGCGCGTGCCGGCTCGGCGGTGGTCCTCGGGCTCCTTGTTGCCTGCCAGGGCGTCGTCCTGCCCGAGGTGGTGCCGCCGCCGCCCTGTCCGACCGCGGCCCCGACCGCCGCGGAGGCCGGCGAGATCCTGGCCGATGTCACCACGGCGACCGTGGAGACGAGGCTCGGCTCCTTCACGGTCGACCTGCTCGGCGATGCGGCTCCAATCGCCACGGCCAACTTCGTGGCCCTGGCCCGATGCGGCTTCTACGAGGGCATCACGTTCCATCGCGTGCTGGCGGGCTTCGTCGCTCAGGCGGGCGATCCGAACACCCGCGAGAACCGGGGCGACTTCGAGGGCCTCGGAAGTGGCGGTCCGGGCTATTCCTTCGGGATCGAGGTGCCTCCCGAGGGCGTGAACTACGACCCCTACGCCGTGGCCATGGCAAACGCCGGCATGCCCGACACCAACGGCAGCCAGTTCTTCATCTGCCTGACCGATCTGAACGCCCAGCTGCCACGCGAGTACACGATCTTCGGACGCGTCTCGGCGGGGATGGAGGTGGTGGACGCGATTGGCGCGGTGGCCGTCAATGACCCGCTGACCGGAGTGCCGGTCGACCCGGTCGTCATCAACCGCATTGCGGTCGAGGGTCCTGAAAGTACGCCCCAGTAGCGCTCACGCCGAGTACGAAAAAGCCACTCCGAAAAGTAAAGGATTCTTCACGCCAAAACATTGACCCCGACCTGGGTGGTCGGATATCATCGGTTCGCTGTTCGCACAGCGATTCACTACTGATCGCAGGGTCATGGGTAGGTTTGGGTAAGGGTAGTGCGGGAAACCGTGCGTGAAAGATGCCCCCGCGATTAGCGAATCCGGCAGCAATGAAGGCCCCTCTTCGGAGGGGCCTTCTCTTATGGGCTAGACTCGCCCCTCCCGCGCCGGTAGCTCAGTGGATAGAGCGTTGGCCTCCGGAGCCAGAGGTCGCAGGTTCGAATCCTGTCCGGCGCGCCAGAGCCACATACTCAGGGAGCGCCAAGGCAAGACCGTGGCGCAGAGCCATCGGCGTCAGTTCCTCCTCCACGATTCGTTCGCCAGAGACGGTAATGCGGGCAAAGATCGCTCGGACGAGCCGCTGGCGATCGGCCTCATCCGCAGAGCGCCAGGCCGCCTTCAGATCCGCCAGCGCCCGGACCGCCTCATCAGGTGCCACCGTCTCCGCGGTTGGCACCGGCGCCTGGGCGAGCGCACCGAGTTCACTCCTTATGCGGTTGTGCTCAGCGAGGAAGGCTTCGGCGCTCAACTTCTCACGCGCGAGCGCCAGCGCCTTGGCCTCGATCTCTCGCTCTAGCTGCTTTCGCCTGAGCTCCATGCTTGACGGCGCAGCGACGTCCTGGCCCGCCAAGGTTCGCAGATTAGCCAGAAGGGCGTCGTCCAGCCGTATTCGGCTCAACTGATCGGTGATGGCGCCCTCGAAGGTTTGAGCCACGTAGCTACCCTGGGGCCACCCCTCGCACGGATCCATGTGCCGGTACCGCCGCACGATGCGTCCGCTCCTCTGCGACGCGACATCGCCCTTGACACGCCGGCCGCAAACACACCAGAGGCGGCCGACAAGCATATGGACGCGCTTCGTACGACCACCGCCTCCGGTCGTCCTCTGCTTGCGGACCCCCTGAACGCGCGACCATAGCTCGTCCGAAACTGGCGGCGCAGATCGCCACGGGGCGGCCGTGCGGGCTTCGTCGGGCGAACGGCGGTTTCGGACAGCCCAGCCGTTGTAGAGCGGGTTTTGCAGAATCATTCGAATCGCCGTCCGCGGGATAGCGAACTCCCCCTCCAGGTCCGCCATGCTTGCTGAGCCCGTGGCGTACCGCTCGAACAGAGCGACGACGCGCGGCATGATGGCCGAGTCGACCGCGAGACGCGACTCCGGTGCAGGAGTGCGCCGGAAGCCGAGTCCCGGAGGACCGCCCTGGTCACCGAGCCGAAACTTCGCCGCATAGGCCTCTCTGATGCGGCGCGCCAGGCGCCGGCTGTAGGCTTCCGCCTCAACCGCCTCTCGGGCCCAATGTTCCCACGCGTCCTCGTCGGAGCTCAGGATCCGCTCGTCGGCGAACAGGATGGCGGCCCCCGCGGCATGGAACGCGCGCCGGGCGTCAACGTGGGCCTCCAGCGAGCGGGCGAAGCGCGAGGCGTAGCCGACCACCAGCACGTCGAAGCTTATCCCAGCCCCGGCGAGCATCTCGCCCCAGGCGGGGTGCTTCGCGATCTTCCAGCCGGAGTGCGCCACCTCCCAGGCGCGACCGGTGTCTACCAGACCCCAGTGCTCGATCGCGCGGTCCTGCTGCTCGCGCTGGGCGGCCGGTCCATAGCGGTCGACTTGTCCCGCCGTGCTCTCGCGGATCCAGCATGCCGCTCGGAGTCCGCGTAGGTCGTCGAGGCTGCGGGGTAGGGTGTTCATGTGCGGATGCCTCCGTAGATGCTGGTCGGTGACCCACCGTCCAGGATCG
>JBIOTW010000050.1:0-10393 GCA_044866355.1 Candidatus Limnocylindria bacterium
TCGCGAGGGCATCGATCGGCTTCGCCGCGGGCGGAGCACGATCCGGCACCAGCCCGGCCCACGGAGCGCCACGCTCCCCACCGGTCCAGTCATAGAAGCCGGCCCCGGTCTTGCGCCCCAGCCGGCCGGCCTGGACCAGGACCCGCTGTAGCGCATGGGGCAGGTAGCGCGGTGCCCGACCAAAGGCCTCCCACACGCTCTCGCTGACGGCCAGGTTGACGTCCAGGCCGATGGTGTCGATGAGCTCCAGGGGCCCCATCCGGAACCCTGCCTCCCGCATGGCGGCGTCGATGGTGGGGGCGTCCGCACCCCCTTCGCCCAGGATGCGCAGGGCTTCGAGATAGAAGGGTCGCGCGACGCGGTTCACGATGAACCCCGGCGTGTCGGCCGCCTCGACCGGCGTCTTGCCCAGCTGCGTGGCGAGGGCCAGCGTGGCCTCCACGGCGGACCGCTGGGTCCGCGGCGCGGCGATGACCTCGACCAGGTCCATGAGCGGCACCGGA
Source organism: Candidatus Limnocylindria bacterium (assembly GCA_044866355.1). Taxonomy (GTDB): domain Bacteria; phylum Chloroflexota; class Limnocylindria; order QHBO01; family QHBO01; genus DASTEQ01. The sequence continues at coordinate 504 of JBIOTW010000050.1, forward strand.
TTGAAGAAGTGCATGCCCACCACCCGCTCCGGACGGGCCGTTGCCTCGGCAATGCGCGCGACCGACAGCGACGAGGTGTTGGTGGCGAGGACGGTCGCCGGGACAGCCGCGGCATCCAGCCGCCGGAACGCGTCGCGCTTGAGCTCCAGCTCCTCGGGGATGGCCTCGATCACGAAGTCCGCGGTGGCCAAATCTGCCACCGAACCCGCCTCCCCAATCCGGCCCAGCGCGGCCTCGGCCAGGCCGGCGTGGAGCTGGCCCTTGGTCACCTTGCGCTCGAGGAAGCCCCCGATCCGGTCGCGCGCCCGCTCGTAGGCCCCGGCCACCGGGTCCAACACGGCAACCTCCAGCCCGGCCTCGGCCGCGACCTGGGCAATCCCCGCCCCCATCGTCCCGGCGCCCAGGACGCCCACGCGACGAACGGCCGTCACGATCTCCGGGCTAGTGGCCGCTGAAGCGCGGGTCGCGCTTCTCGGCGAACGCGGTCAGGCCCTCGGCGTGGTCATCGGTCCGTCCGGCCAGCTCCTGGAGCTCGGCCTCCAATTTCAGGCTGGCGGCCAGATCGGCCTGCTCGGCCTGGTTGATGGAGCGCTTGGCCAGACCGATGGCCGCCGTGGGCGCCGCGGCCAGACGTCGCGCCACTTCCCGTACTCCATCGGCGAACTCGGTGGCCCCGAACACGCGGTTGACGAGCCCGGCGGCGGCCGCGTCGGCAGCCGACATCGGTTCACCGGTGAAGATCAGCTCGGCAGCCCGGTGGCGGCCCAGGGTCCGCACCAGGGTCCGGGTCGAACCGGTGTCGGGCACCAGCCCGATGCGGACGAAGGCCTGGATGAAGCGGGCGTCCTCAGAGGCGTAGACCAGGTCGCAGGCCAGTGCAAGGCTGACGCCAGCCCCGGCGGCGACGCCGTTCACCGCGGCAACCACTGGTTTGGGCAGCGCGCGGAGTGCGGAGACGATGGGGTTGTACTCCTCGGTCACGACGCGCCGGAACTGTCGCTCCGCGTCCCCGCCGCGGAGATCGGCGCCGGAGCAGAAGCCGCGACCCTCACCGGTGATCACCAGGCAGCGCACCGTGTCGTCCCGGCCGGCGGCCTTCACCGCGGCCAGCAGCTCGCGCCGCATCGTCACGTTCAAGGCATTGAGCGACTCGGGGCGGTTGAGGGTGATGGTCCCGACGCCCTCGGCGACGGTCCAGCGGATGGTCTCGTAGGCGGTCTCGGCCACGAGACCGATTCTATCCAGCGGCGCGGGCTGTCCCTGCGTGCCGCTTGCGGAACGTGCGGCCCTTGATCCGGTTGCCACACACGGCCATGGTGCACCACGCCCCCGAGTGGTTCCGGGAGTGGTCGTAGAACGCCCACGCGCATTCGTCGTTGCGGCAGACCTTGAGGCGCTCCCAGGTGCCCAGGGTCATCGCTTCGTAAACCGTGCCCAGCAGGCGGGCCACCGCGGGTGCGATCCCCTTCTCGCCGTCTCCGTCGAGTCGCGGACCGCCGTTCACGCGCATCCGCAGCGGGTATCGGGCCGTGATCCGGTCCAGCCGGCGCCGCGCGTCCGCTCCGCTCGCGTGCCCTGCATTGGCGGCGAGGACCTCGCGCAAGGCCTCACGAAGCGCACGGGCCTCCGCCAGGTCGCGATCCGTCAGTCGCCGACCCGCCGGCAGGAGCCCGCGCTCCGCCATCCAGGCCGACATGGTGGCCGGCGAGGAGAATCCCTCCCAGCCCGATTCCACGTCGAACGTGTTCACGAACTGGCGGACCAGCTCCAGCTGGCCCGGAGCCGGGGGACGCCGCGCGACGTCGTTCGCCACCGGGACCGTCAAAACTGTGACCAATTGTGTGCTCCAGGTGTCGCGTGCGACACCATCGTACTGACTTGACAGGTTAGGCTAACTGCCATACCATATATGCAGGTTAGCACAGACGTCAATCAGCGATCCATCAAAGGCAGCGACCAATCAAGAAGGCAGAGCCATGTTCCAGATCGAGCACCCAACCGACTATCTCAACCGCATCGAGGCTGAGCGGGATCGCATCGATCGACGCAACCGGCTCACCCGAGCCCTGCGCGGATCGACTCCGCCGTTCAGCCAGGCAACCGAGCAGGAGCTGCGACGCGTGATGCACGAACAGCTCCACGCACAGACCGAGGCCGGGCGATGAGCCCGGTCTCGCTATCCCCGTACCGGAGGCCAATCGTCATGGACCGAGCCGACGTGGAGCACTGGTTGGACCGATACCGCCACGCGTGGAGCACGGACGACCCACAGGACATCGCCGCGCTCTTCACCGAGGACGCGACCTACTCCCCCTTCCCATGGCCGCGGGATAGGAACCTGTGGAAGGGCCGCGACACGATCATCGAGAAGTGGATCGGTCACGGGGACTCGAAGGCGGGCTGGCACTTCGAGCACGACATCATCGCCGTTGACGGCGACACGGCGGTGCTCGAAGGCTGGACGACCTACGACCCGACTCCCGAGACCCCCTACGAGGATGCGTATGCCAACATCTGGGTCATCCGCTTCGCTGAGGACGGGCGCGCTCGATCCTTCGCCGAGTGGTGGGTCCAGCGCCCCGTCCCCGCCGCCACCTGACCGAGAGGGTGTCGACTCAGCGACCCTTGAAATCGGGCTCGCGCTTCTCCAGGAAGGCGGCCATCCCCTCCTTCTGGTCCTCCGATGCGAACAGGAGGTAGAACAGCCGGCGCTCGTGCGCCAGGCCATCGGTCAGGCTCATCTCGTATGCGGCATTGACCGATTCCTTCGCCATTCGCAGGGCCAGCGGCGCGCGCTTGGCGATCTCCGCAGCCAGCGACAGGGCGTCCTCCACCAGCAGCTCGTCGGGCACGACCCGGGACACGAGGCCGATGCGCTCCGCCTCCGCGGCCGTGATCGGCTCACCGGTCAGGATCATTTCCATCGCCTTGCTCTTGCCAATGGCCCGCGGCAGGCGCTGCGTCCCGCCGGCGCCGGGGATCACCCCGATCTTGATCTCGGGCTGCCCGAAGCGGGCGCTTTCCGAGGCCACGATCAAGTCGAGGACCATGGCCAGCTCGCATCCGCCACCCAGGCACCAGCCCGCAACCGCGGCGATCACCGGCTTGGACACCTTCCGGATCCGATCCCACTGCGCGATGCGGTTGGTGACCAGCATGTCGATGGGCGAGGCTGCCGCCATCTCCGCGATGTCCGCGCCCGCGGCGAACGCGCGCTCGCTCCCGGTCACCACCATGACCCGGACCGCGTCGTCGCGATCCAGCTTCTCGAGCGCCTCGCACAGGGCGTCCATGGTCGGCCCGTTCAGGGCGTTCAGCTGCTTGGGCCGATTCAGGCGGACGAGCGCGATCCGGCGTTCGGGGTCGCGCTCGACCAGGACCAGGGGTTCCTCGGTCACCGGGTCGCGCGTCACCGGGTCGCTGGTCATGGGATGGACTCGAAGACCGATGGCAGCGGCGCCGCACAGGCGCTGCAGTACTCGGCATAGGCCGACAAGCCCGTCTGGCCGCACTCGGGGCAGACACGGCCGCCACCCGATTGGAGGGCCCGGATGGCGTCGACCCGCGGCGGCCGCTTCTCGTGGAAGGCGGCGACGGCCTCGCGGGTCTCGTCGTCGGTGGAGTGGATGGCCAGCCACTCCCGGGCATGGGTCACGGTCTGGGCCCAGACCAGGTCCCGCCACCAGTTGAGCTGGGTCTTCGTGTAGCGCAGCGCCTCGGGCAGCTTGCGGCGCAGGTTGGTGACGAGCCCGTCGACCGTTGCGTCCAGCTCGCCGCGGGGCGCGACCCGCGACACGAGACCCCACTCCAGGGCCTGCCCAGCGGGGATTGGCTCGCACAACATCACGATCTCGCGAGCTCGGCGATCGCCGACGAGCAGCGGCAGCCACTGGGTGGCGCCACCAGCGGGCACCGAGCCGTGCTCGGGGCCCACGTGCTGGATGTACGCGTCGTCGGTCATGACCGCCAGGTCGCACGCCATCTGGAGCTCGTTGCCACCCCCCACGCACGCCCCGTTGATGCGGGCGATGGTCGGCTTGCCAATGGTCCGCAGCCGGTCGTGCATTTCGATGAAGGCCCCCATCCAGCGCCAGTACTGCCCGCTGGTGGCACCCATCGACGCCTGCTCGTCGAGGTCCGCGCCGGTGCAGAACGCCTTCTCGCCAGAACCGGTCACCACGATCACCGACACCGACTCGTCCCACGCGGCCTGCTCGAACGCGGCCCCCAGCTCACGCAGGGTGCGGAAGTCGAACGCGTTCATGACCTGCGGACGATCGATCGTCACCGTCGCCACCCCGCGCGCCTCGTCGCGCGCGTATCGGATCCGGTCGAAGTCCAGGCTGGCCGGATCGGCGGCCAGGGGAGCCTCCGGCTCGGTCATGCGCAGCGGTCCAGCATCGGTCAGAGAACCGACTCGTCGTCCGCGATCATCAGACTCACCCCGGCTCCAGCGAAGTTGCGCAGGTCTCGCCCGCTTTCGACCCCCGCATCGGACGCCAGTGCGGCCTCCAGGTCGGCTCGGGTGTCGAAGGTCATCTCGGCCAGCAGGTAGAAGGCAGGTGGACGGCCGCCCACCCCATCCAGCCGGGTCAGGCGCAGGTCACGCAGCCTCGGGTAGCGGCGGACGATGGCGGCATGGGTCGTGCGGTAGTGGGCGTCAAACGCGACCGGGTCGTCTGGAGGCGCGTAGAGGGCGATCAGGCGGACGGCCACGCGTCGCGAGCGGCTACTTGGCCTTGAAGTAGTCGGCGTTGATCTGGATGTAGTTCGTCCACTGCTCGGGGACCGCGTCCTCGGCGAAGATGGCGGTCACCGGGCATTCCGGCTCGCACGCTCCGCAGTCGATGCACTCGTCGGGGTCGATGAAGAACATCGTGTCGTCATCGGTGGCGTGGATGCAGTCGACGGGGCAGACGTCGACGCAGGACCCGTCCTTGACCCCGATGCAGGGCTCCGTGATGACGTACGTCATACGCGACCGATGGTACACCGATGGCCCCGCGCATACCCGGAGCGCCCGGGGTACAGTCCGCGCGCATGCCACTCCCCTGGTCTCTTGGCCACCCGCTGCTCATCGTCGCCGCCGCCACTCCGCTGACCGATGACGGAACGGCCCTGGACCTGGTTGCGATTGGACCGATGGTGGCCTTCCTGGAAGGTCACGGGGCGGATGGCGTGTTCTGCTGCGGCAGCACCGGGGAAGGAATGCTGCTCTCGATCGACGAACGGCGACGGGCCGCTGTTGCGTTCCGGGCGGCGGTACGCGGGTCGCTCCTGGTGCACGCTGGGGCGCAAACCACGGCCGATACGGTGGCCCTGGCTCGGCATGCCGCCGACAACGGAGCGGACGGCGTGGCGGTCATTCCCCCGCCCTATTTCCCGCTCGACCCGGAGGCGCTGACCGATCACCTGGTGGCTGCGGCAGAGGCCTGCGCCCCGCTGCCGTTCTTCGTCTACGTCTTCACGCGGCGGAGTGGCTATCCGTTGCCGGTCGAGGTCATCCGCCGCGTCGCGGACCGTGCCGACAACCTGGCTGGGCTCAAGGTGTCGGAGTCGCCGTTCGCGGAAGTCGTTCCCTACCTGGGGTTGGGCCTCCCCGTTCTCGTCGGCAACGAGCCGCTCATCGTGCAGGCCCTCGGCGCCGGGGCGGTGGGGACAGTGAGTGCGCTGTCCGCCGCGTTCCCCGACGTCGTGCGGGGTGTGCTGGACGCTCCAGGCCCGATCGGCGCGGGCCGCCTGGACGCGCTGCGCGCCGCCATGGAGGCGCAGCCGTTCATCGCGTCGCTCAAGCACGTCCTGCGCCGTCGCGGCGTTCCGGTTGGGCCGGGCATGCGCCGACCGCTCCGGCCACTGACCGAAGAGCAGGTCTCGCGCCTGGACCGCGCGCTGGCCGAGCTCGAGGCCTCGGCCGTCGGGGCTTAGCCCGGGCTCAGCTGGTCGCGATCTCGGCGGCGGCCGCGGCGGCCCGCAGGCGGGCGTAGCCCGGCTTGATCTGCTCGTTGATGACCCGGATCCGCCCGTCGAACGGCAGGAAGGCGCTCTTGATCGCGTTCAGGGTCAGCCACTCCATGTCGTCCAGGCCGATCCCGAAGGTGCGAGCCAGCACGGCGAACTCATCGGTCAGCGAGATGCCGCTCATGAGGCGGTTGTCGGTGTTGACCGTGACCCGGAAGCGGAGCCGGCGCAGGAGGTCAACGGGGTGTTCGGCGACCGAGCGCACCGCGCCGGTATGGACGTTCGAGCTGGGGCACATCTCCAGCGGAACGCGCGTGTCCCGGACGTAGGCGGCCAGCCGGCCGAGCGACACCCGCCCGTCGGGGTGGACGGTGATGTCGTCCACGATCCGAACCCCATGGCCCAGCCGCTCCGCACCGCACCACTGGAGCGCCTCCCAGATGGACGGCAGGCCGAAGGCCTCGCCTGCATGGAGCGTGAAGTGGAAGTTCTCGTGGGCGATGAGCTGGAAGGCATCCAGGTAGCGGGTGGGCGGATAGCCCGCCTCCGGACCCGCCATGTCGAATCCCAACACCCCTTCGTCCCGGTGGCGGACTGCCAGCTCGGCGATCTCGACCGACCGAGCAGCCTGGCGCATGGCGCTGATGAGCAGACCCATGGTGATGGGGCGCCCTTCGGCTCCCCGTCGGAGGCCGGTGAGGACCGCGGTCACCACCTCGTCCAGGTTCATGCCCATCTGGAGGTGCTGCTCGGGGGCGAAGCGGACCTCGGCGTACACGATCCCATCCGCGGCCAGGTCTTCCACGCATTCGGCCGCGACCCGCTCCAGCGCTTCGGGGGTCTGCATCACGCCCACGGTGTGGACGAAGCCCTCCAGGTAGTGCTCCAGCGACGTCCCGTCCGCCCCACGATGGAACCATTTCTCCAGGGCGTCGGGATCGGTGGTGGGTAGATCGCGGTAACCGGTTTCGGCCGCCAGCTCGATCACCGTCCGCGGTCGCAGGCCACCATCCAGGTGGTCGTGGAGCAGCGCCTTGGGCGCGGAGCGAATGGTGGCCAGGTCGAGCGTCATGGCGCGGTCCCATCTCGCGCGTCGCACCAGGCGCGGACGATGGCCTGAAGCTCGGCCGCGCCCTGCTCGACGTCGGCGAGGTCCGAGAACCGGATCGTCCGGACGTGGGGTCCGTCGCCCTCCAGCCGGGGGTGGTCGCCGTGGATGGAGGCGCCCTCGTGGACGAGGAGACTGACGAATTTCGTGGCGCGGGGCTGGACGCTGAGCAGGTTGCCCTTGTAGCTGAAGGTCGGCGTGCTCCACTTCACCGATTCAGTGATGCGCGGATCGGCATCCAGAATCAGCTCGCGCACGCGCGCCGCGACGGCCTTCTGGGGATTGTCGTAGGCCTCGAACCAGGCGTCGACGGCGGGGTTTCGGGATCCCATTCGGCTCATTGTGACCCAGGCACCGGCGAGGGCTCGCTCAGCGCGTCCGCCACCGCCTGGTCCACCGACAGGGCGCGGCCGGCCTCCCAGGCGGCCTGGTAGCGGTCCGCGCCGAGCTGCTCCTTGGCTGGGCTGAACGGATCGCCCAGGCGCAGCCACTCGGGTGGCGGGCCGCCTCCGGCCTGCTCCCGGATGGCCTCATGGGCACCCAGCAGGCGCACGCCATGCTCCGCATCCCCGGTGGCGATCAGGACCGCGGCGAGGCCCTGCAGAGGCTCGGTCAGCGCCACGGTGTCGCCGAGCTCCGAAGCGATCCGAATCGCCATCCGATAGTGGTCGGCGGCATCCGCGACCCGGCCCTGGAGACGGGCGACCTGGCCCACCGTGTGATGTCCGGTGCCGATCGCCAGGCGGTCACCACTCTTCTGGGCGAGGGTCAGCGCCTCCTCGAGCCGAGGCCGAGCGGTGTCGAAATCATCGGTCATGAAGGCCATGTATCCCTCGGCCTCCAGGAATCGCATGACCAGCGGATCGTCGCCAATCTCACGAGCGATCGCACTCCCCTCACCGAAAATGGCCCGGACCTTGTCCATGTCGCCCGCGATGCCAGCCATCGAGCCGGTGTTGTACAGAGCGTCAGCCAGGCCGCGACGATCGCCCAGCTCGCGGTAGATGGATTCCGCCTCCTCGTACCAGGCGCTGGCGGCCGAGTAGTCGTTCTGCCAGTAGGCGATCCCCGCAGCGCCGGTCAAGCCCTTGCCCCGCTCCGCGGTCCGCGCCGCGGCGGAGGGCAGGGCGAGGAGCCGGTCGAACCACATCCGTCCCTCGGCCAGGTGGGAGCGCAGCTGCCAGAAGCGCCACAACGCGTATCCCAGCCGCATCCCCACGCGGGCCTCGTCCGATTCGATGGCCCAGGTCAGCGCAGCGCGGAAGTTGTCGTGGTCGTGGTCGATCCGTTCCACCGCATCCGGCGACTTCGTCAGCTCCGGCTCGGTCGCCTCGGCCAGGGCCGTGAAATGCTCCGCGTGTCGCCGTGTGAGCTCATCCCACTCCCCGCTCGCCGCAAGCTGTTCGAGGGCAAACTCCCGAATCGTCTCGAGCATCGTCATCCGGGCCTCGCCATGGATGCCCACGTCGCGCCGGATCAGGCTCTGGTCGAGCAGGACAGACAGGCCCTCGAGTGTGTCGAGACCGATGTCGCCGGGTTGGCACACCGCGTCGGCCGCGTCGAGGGTCCAGCCTCCGGCGAAGACTGCTACGCGGCGGAACAGCGCCTGCTCACCGGGTGCCAGCAGGCCGTGGCTCCACGCGATCGTCTCGCGCAGGGCTTGCTGGCGGGCAGGCACGTCTCGGGGCCCGCCAGCCAGGAATGCCAGCCGATCGTCCAGCCGGGCCAGGATCTGGGCCGGCGTCAGAAGCTTGACCTTGGCGGCGGCCAGCTCGATCGCCAACGGGAGGCCCTCCAGCCGAGCCACGATGCCGGCCACATCCGGCCAGTTCTCGTCGGTGACCGCGAAATCGTTGCGGACCGCCCGTGCCCGATCCACGAACAGCGCCGCCCCTTCGAACCTCGACAGTTCGGACATCGGCGGAAGGCGAGCCGGATCGGCGACCCCCAACGGTGGGACGGCGTATTCGCGCTCGCCCGATACGTGGAGGACCGCCCGGCTGGTGACCAGAATCCGCAGCCGGCCGGCCCCACTCAGCAGGTTGGATACCATGGGCGCTGCGTCAGTCACCTGCTCGAAGTTGTCGATGATCAGCAGCAGGTCCTTGTCGCGCAGCGACTCGGCGAGCGTCTCGGTCAACGGCCGGTCGGCCGCCTCGCGGACGCCGACGCCGGAGGCCACCGCCGACGCCACGAGCGCGGGATCGCTGATGGGCGCGAGGTCGACGAAGAAGGCACCGTCCGGATGTCGGGTCATGCGCTGCGCGGCGACCTGGAGCGCGAGCCGGGTCTTGCCCGTGCCGCCAGGACCGGTGAGGGTCACGAGCCGAGCCCGGTTCAACAGCTCATCCACCTCAGCCTGGTCGTCCTCTCGACCGATGAAGCTGGTGAGCTGGACGGGCAGGTTGTTCGGCCACGCGGAGAGCGAGCGCAGGGGTGGGAAGTCCATTGTCTGGCCGTCGATGTCCAGCTGGTACAGATGCTCGGGCTCAGCGAGGTCCTTGAGCCGATGGGGACCCAGGTCACGCAGCCCGACGCCTGCCGGCAGCGACGCCGCAGCCAGGGTCTGCGTCAGTTCGCTGATCAGCACCTGGCCGCCGTGTCCGGCGGCGGCGATGCGCGCTGCGCGATGAACGTCCAGACCGATGTAGTTGTCGCCGCCCAGAGTGCCAGCGCCGGTGTGAATGCCCATCCGAACCCGAACCGAGGCGTCCTCGGGCCACGCTTCGTTGGCGAGCGCCCGCTGGGCAGCGACCCCAGCCGCCACGGCGTGCGACGCGTCGGGGAAGACACTGAAGACGGCGTCGCCTTCGGATCCGAATGG
>JBIOTW010000051.1:0-28062 GCA_044866355.1 Candidatus Limnocylindria bacterium
GACGGAGCCCACGTCCTGCGCCGGATCTACGAGGACTCGGGCTGGGCGTATTAGGGCTCGAAGTGCCGCCTCAGGCCGCCGGTTCCGCCGTCGCGTCGACCGCGGCTTCCGGTTCCGGCACGTCGCGGGGACGGCCGCTGACCATGGCCACCACCGCGCCGATGATGATCAGGCTCGCCAGCCACGTCCGGGCGGTCATCGGCTCGCTGAGGACGACGGCCCCCAGCGCGACGGCGACCACCGGGTTCACGTAGGCGGTGGTCGAGACCACGCTCACCGACGTGTGGTGCAGGACCCAGATGTAGGCGGTGAACGCCACCAGCGAGCCGAAGACGATGAGGTAGGCCACCGCCAGCAGCGAGGCGGTCGAGAAAGCCGCGGGATCCACCGCGGCGAGCTCGCCACGAAGGACGCCGACCCCCAGCATGACGGCCCCTCCCGCCAGCATCTCCTGTCCGGCTCCGAGGAACGGCGAACGCGGCAGCGGGGCCCGCCGCGCGTAGATGGAGCCGACCGACCACGAGATGGCGGCGCCTGCCACCAGACCGATACCGATGGGATCCAGGGCGGCCACACCCTCCAGCGGCACTACCAGGATGGCGACCCCTACCGCGCCGGCCAGCAGGCCGGCGACCGCCAGGCGGCTGGGACGTTGGCCGGCGACGAGCGCCTCGAAGACAACCATCCAGATGGGCGTTGTGGCCACGATCAGGGCCGCGATCCCGGATGGGATCCGCTGCTCGCCAAGGACGACTCCACCGTTGCCACCCAGGAGAAGGAGCGTGCCGATGATGATCGCCGAGCGCCACTGCAGGCGGGTGGGGCGCTCTCCTGGCTCGCCGCGGAGGCGATGCCAGATCGCGATGCCGGCCAGCAGCAGGACACCGGCCGTGGTGTACCGAACGCCCGCCGCGACCAGGGGCGGCAGGGTCTGGATCATGATCGCGATGCCCAGGTACGTGGAGCCCCACACCACGTACACGATCAGCAGGGCACCGGCCACGGCCCACGGCGAGGCGGGGCGCTGGTTGGGCTGGGTCACCGGCGCATTGTGCCGTGACATCGCATGTACCATTCGTCGGACCGATGTCTCGGCATGGGCGCTTCCCCCAGCTCGTCCACCTCGTCGAGCGAGGTGACTTCGAGGCGCTCAGCAGCTGGTACGTCGGGATGGCAGACTCGCCCGACGGATGCTTCCGAGCCTTCACACTGGACGACCCCAGCCGCATCGTCGTCGACATTGAGCACTGATTCGCTCGCGCCCGGCCTGAGGCCCGCGGCGCCGATCTCAACCGTCACCTCCGAAGAGGGGCGGCGGGCCGCGCTCATCCTGCTTTCCGCGGCGGCCTTCGGTCTGCTGGCGCAGCTGCTCTTCTTCGACGTCGGGATCGGCTTCAACTTCCCGGCCACCGTGGCCGTGGTCCTCGTCGTCGGTTGGCTGGCCCGTCCGCCGGCGGCCCCCGCGATTCGACTCGCCGACCGCTGGCTGCCGCCTGCCGCCCTCATCCTGGCCGCGTTCGTGGCCGTTCGCGGCGATCCGACCCTCGTGGCGTTGGATGTCCTCGGCAGCCTGGCGCTCACCGGAGCCGCGCTGGCCAGCTTCGCCGGCGTCCGTGTGGTCGAGCAGTCACTCCACCACTTGATCGCCCTCGGAGGGCGCGTCCTGCGCGCCGCCGCCTGGGGAGCGGTCGAACCCGTCGACACGGCCACGAAGGCGATGCCTGCGGGACGCGCTCGCAGCCAGCTGGCTCGAGCCACGCCCATCCTCCGTGGCCTGCTCATCGCCATTCCCCTGCTCCTCGTATTCGGGCTGCTGTTTGCGGCGGCGGATGCCGTCTTCGCGCGGTATGCCGAGGACCTGTTCCGCTGGGAGGTCGCCTGGGACACGCTCATCGGCCGATCCATCACCGCGTTCGTCGCCGCCTGGATGGCCGGCGGGATGCTGGCCTTCATCTCGTCCCGCCGCGCGGCCGAGTTCGATGGCGTGGCGACCGAATGGTGGGTGGGGCGGCCCCGAATCGGCAGCGCCGAGAGCGTGACCGTGCTGGTGGCGCTCGACGCGCTGTTCGCGGTGTTCGTCGCGTTCCAGGCGACCTACCTGTTCGGTGGACTCGACACGCTCACCACCAGCGGGCTGACGTATGCCGAATATGCGCGCCGCGGATTCTTCGAGCTGTTGGCCGTGGCGTTCGGGGTGGCCGCCGTCATCCTCCTGCTCGAGGCCTTCGTCAAGCAGCGCTCGCGCGCCTACGTGGCGGCGGCGATCGGGCTGGTGGCCCTCACGCTCGTGGTGCTGGCGTCCGCCTACCTGCGCCTGCGCCTGTACCAGGACGCCTACGGCTGGACGGAGCTGCGCTTCTACGTCCTGGCCGCCATCCTGTGGCTGGCGATCGGGGCGCTGGGAACCGTGATCGCGCTGGCCACCAACCGCGCGCGGTGGCTGCTGCACGGGATGATCGCCCTGTCGATCGTGTTTGGCCTCGCGTTCAACGTGATCGGTCCGGTGCGGTTCATCGCCGAGCGCAACGTCGAGCGGGCGATGAATCCAGCCCTCGTGCCACCGGACGGCCATTCAGGCCTCGACGTGTACTACCTGGCCAGCCTGGGGACCGATGCGGACATCGTGCTGGCTGAGGCGATCGGACAGCTCCCCCCACCAGTACGCCAGGCAACCGAGGCCGCACTCCGTGACAACGCCCTGTGGGTGGCCGAGGACCCAGACAATCGCGCATGGCAGGCATGGAATTACTCCCGCGAGCTGGCACGCGCATTGCTCGGAGGACTGTGATGGCGGAACGACCACAACCCCCGTCGGGGACACTCGACGCGTCCAAGTCGTACACCGCGCGCTTCGTGACCGAGCGCGGGGACATCGTGTGCGAGCTGTACGCGTCCGACGCACCCCTCACCGTCGAGAACTTCGTCAACCTGGCCCGCGCCCGGTTCTACGACGGCACGACGTTCCATCGGGTCATTCCAGGCTTCATGGCCCAGGGCGGGGACCCCGAGGGGACCGGTCGGGGTGGGCGTCGGGGTGGGCCGGGCTACCAGTTCGGGGACGAATTCAGCCCGCAGCGGCGCCACGATGCGGCGGGCGTCCTGTCGATGGCCAATGCCGGCCCCAACACGAACGGCAGCCAGTTCTTCATCACCTTGGCCCCGACACCGCACCTGGATGGGCGGCACTCGGTATTCGGCCGGGTGACGGAGGGCATGAACGTCCTCCGATCGATCCGCGAGCGCGACCCATCCCGCGACAGGGAGCCGGGGGACCGGATCGAGCGCATCGAGATCAGCGAGGCACCAACGCCCTAGCCGACCGGTCGCGCGTCAGGCGGCCTCGTACAGCAGGGCGTAGGTGACGGCCGGGTCGGGCGCGAAGTCGAAGCTCGTCCCGCACGCGCTGCACTGCAGCTCGTCCGAATCGCGGTCGACCTCGAACGCAACCTCGTCGGCACACCAGGGGCAGATCAGGTGAACAGTCATGCGCGGAGTGTCGAGGGCTTCCACGACAGCTCTCGTGTCGCGATCCGAACCAGCGATTGATTGCCCCGGTACTTGCGTGATTGCGCAAATACCGATACCATTCGAGCCGATGATGACCAGCGCACCGCTCCAGGCAGAGGCACAACGCGATCGCTCCGCGCTCGTGGCCCGTGCCCTCGCGGACCCCAAGCGGCTGTGCGTCCTCGAATTCCTCGCCGATGGCGGGGAACGCTCGGTCGGTGACCTGTCCCGCAACGTCGGGTGCCAGGTCCCGAACATGAGCCAGCACCTCGCTGTCCTTCGCGCGGCCGGCATCGTTGCCAGCCGGCGTGATGGCAGCACCGTCCTGTACCGCATCACCGATGACAGCGTCCTCGACCTGGTCGGGGCGCTGCGGCGGGTCGCCGGCTGACGGCCTCCACCCACAGTCCACGAAAGGAACCAATCAGACAATGTCATCCAACGTCCCCGAGGTTACCGATGCGAGCTTCGACCAGCTGGTGACCCAGAACGAGCGGCCGGTCATCGTCGACTTCTGGGCCGCCTGGTGTGGACCGTGTCGCCTGGTCGCCCCCGAGATCGACAAGATCGCCGAGAAGTACGCCGGCCAGATCGACGTCTACAAGCTCGACGTCGACGCCAATCCGCACATCGCGTCCCACTTCGGGATCATGAGCATCCCGACCGTGGCGTACTTCCAGAAGGGTCAGCCGCCGAAGGCCGCCGTGGGATTCCGACCGATGGCCGCCCTGGAGACCGCCTTCGGGCTGGATAGCCTGGCCGCATCGGCCTAGCCGCGGGCAAGCCCCCAACCCAAACCTCGACCAGCGCGCTCCGGCAGACCGCCGGGGCGCGCTCTGTATGCTGACCGCATGCGGGCCCTGACCCGGCGCCTCCCTCGGGTCGCGACGCTGGCCGTCGTGCTGGCCGCCGCGGTCATGGCCGCGCCCATCGGCTCATCGGTCCGCGCCGGCGGAGGCCTGGTCACGGTCACCGCCGCCCTGTACGAGGTGCAGCCCGAGCTGGCGCGGGTGCACGTGACGGTCGATGCGACCTCGACCTCATATGAAGCCAACACGTCCAAGGGCCAGATCTACTACTCGGGCATCACGATGTCGGTCCCGCTCGGATCGAGCAACGTGGCCGTCACTTCGGGCGGCACGCCGCTGGCGATCAGCGTCACGAACACGGCCGACGCGACCCAGATCGAGATCAACTTCTCGCGGTCCGTGTTCTACGGACAGAGCTATGGCTACCGGATCACCTTCGACATGGTCGACCCCGGCGGAGCGGCCGACCGCGACTTCCGGATCGGGCACAGCGTGGCCGCTTTCCCTGTATGGGCGTTCGGGAGCGCGGGATCAACCGGCAACAGCGTTGCGGTGACCCTTCCGGCAACGTTCACACCCAGCGTGTACGGCGGACCGCTGAACGCAACCACCGAGGCGGACGGTTCGATTCGGCTGGCAGCCAGCGTGACCGATGCGCTGACGTGGTTCGCGTACGTCACCGCTGAACGGCCGGGGCTGTTCACCAGCATTCCGTTCACCCTGACCCTCGACGGGCGGGAAGCCAGCGTGATCCTCCGGGCCTGGGACGATGACCCCGAATGGGCGGCCCGCACCCAGCAGCTGCTGACCGATGGCCTGCCGGCCCTGGTGGAGCTCATCGGGCTGCCATGGGCAGTGTTCGGCGATCTCAAAGTCGAGGAGTCGGCCAACCGGCTGGGCGACTACGCCGGCATCTACAACCGCACGACCGAGAAGATCAACGTCCGCTACGACGCCGATGCCACGGTGACCCTTCACGAGGCGGCCCACATCTGGTTCAACAGCGACCTGTTCCGAGACCGATGGATCGGCGAGGCGTGGGCCGAGTTCTACGCGGTCCATTCTGCTGAGGCGATCCGGGTCACCGGCGAGACGTTCACCCTGACCGATGACCTGCTCGCGGCCCAGATTCCGCTCAACGACTGGGCCGCCATCGGCCTTGAAGGGCCCGATGTCGAGGCGTTTGGGTATGCCGCGTCCTACAACCTGGCCGAGCTGATCTACGCCAAGACCGATTTCGAGGGGCTCCGTGCCGTGTGGCGGGCCGCCAACGACGCGGAGATGTCCTATCAGCCGATCCATGGTACCGGCGCGCCCCGGACCGGGGTGGCCATCACCCAGGAAGGTTGGCAGCGCCTGCTGGACCTGCTTGAGGAGCGGACCGGTGTCGCGTATGCGGACCTGTGGTCCGCCTGGGTGGTGAACGACGCCCAGGAGGCGCAGCTGGCCGAACGCACCGAGACCCGGACGCTGTACTTCGAGGCCGTGACTGCGGCTGGCGACTGGGACCTGCCCGAGCTGGTCCGGTACGACCTGAGCAGCTGGCAGTTCGACGACGTCAGGGACGAGCTGGAGACGGTCGACCGCGTGCTGGCCACGGCCGACGCGATCGCCGACCTGGCGGCGGATCTCGACCTCGTTCCTCCCGACCAGCTTCAGGAGGCGTTCGAGGGCAACGACGGATTGGACGTCGCGCTGGAGGAGGGACAGTCCGAGCTCGCCGCCGCGGAGACCATCACTGCGGCGACCACCGAGCTGGCCGCCGATCCGGGCTTCGTGTCCTGGGTCGGCCTCCTGTTTGCCGATCCCCGGGCCGAGCTGGACGTGGCCCGCGGGGCCTGGGAGGAGGGCGACAGTGAGGCCGCCCAGTCGGGTGCGGAAGCGGTCCTGACGACCCTGGAGCAGGCTGACGAGCGTGGCGCGCAACGGCTGGCGGTGGGTGGCGGCGGCGCTCTGCTCGCGGCAGGCGTCGGCGCCCTGATGTGGCGACGCCGAGGCGGGCGTCGGCCGCCGGTTGTGGGTGAGGCGCCGGCCGACGGAGAGGCGCTGGCGACGGGCGACCCCGAAGCCGCGGATATTCCGTCGGCCGCGGGCGAAGCGCCCGACAGGCAGCCGGACGAAACGGAGGTCTAGGCCGCGGTCTCGTCCGACTGCATTCTCCTACGCCGCCTCCCGTAGACTCGTTCCCCTTCGTGACCGGATCGATCGTCGCCGTCCTGCTGGGCAACTTCACGCTCCGCTTCTCGACGGGGCTGACTGGCGCGCTGCTGCTCTTCTATCTGACCGATCTGCCGAACTTCGGCGGCGTGTCGGTGTCGGCCTTCACGGCCGGTGTCATGGGTGCCCTGTATTTCGCGGCCGAGCTGATCCTGTCGCCATTCTTCGGGATGCTGGCCGACCGGTTCGGAACGCATCGGCTCATGCAGCCCGGCCCGATCATGGGCGCCATCGCCGTCATCGCGACCGCGCTGACCACCAGCGTCCCGCTGCTGGCCGGGACGCGATTCCTAGAGGGCGCGGCGGCGGCGGCCAGCGTCCCGGCGGCCCTGGGTTACATCGCCATCGCCACGTCCAGCAGCCAGGCCCTGCGGGGTCGGGTCGTGGCTCGCTTCGAGGTGGCCACCCTGGGCGGCGTGGGCATCGGCTCGGTCGCAGCCGGCTTCCTGTACTCGGCCATCGGCCCGACCGCGTTCTACGTGAACGCCCTGATCTACGGGATCACCCTCCTCATCCTCCGCTACGGGGTCGAGGACCTGCCCGATCACGCGCCTGTCCCTCCTGGTGAGGAAACCGTCCCGGCGGCCCTGTTCCACCTGGGCCGATACGGCGACGTGCTCCGCAGCCGGCCGGTGTGGCTCCTGGCCCCGACCTGGATCGCCTTGAACGCGCTCCTGGGCTCGTGGGGAACCCAGGGCCTGTTTCAGCTGGTCCAGGACCCGTCGACCCGTTTCGCTGACCAGGTCCTGATGCAGGGCTTCGAGCCGTGGCAGGCCGGTCTGGTCCTGGGAGTTGGGCTGCTGGTCCTGTTCTCAGGGCTCCTGTACTGGGGCAACCGGTTCGTGAGCCTTCGGCGGACGACGATCATCGGGATCGGGCTCGCCGGCGGCGGCGTCTTCGTGGCGAGCATCCTGGCCGTCAACCACAGCACCGGCCTGGCCGCGTGGGCCGTCGTCGGCCTGCTCGTGGTGGCCGCCGCCGGCATCTTCGTCCTGGCCGGCGCCACGCCCGCGGCGGTGGGCTTCCTGTCCGACGTCAGTGAGGGATTCCCTGGCAGGCGGGGCGTGATCATGGGCCTGTACTCGGTGTTCCTGGCCCTGGGCCAGATCATCGGCTCGGTCGTCGCGGGCGCGGCGGCCGAGTGGCGCGGGATCGACGGGCTCCTCATCGCGAGTGGCGGACTGCTCGCGGTGGCGCTCATCCCACTCGGCCAGCTGCGCGCCGCGGAGCACCACATGCCCGTCCATCCGGAGTTGGCCGCGCAGCGGACCGCGAATATCGAGCCGCTATCCTAGGCGGCCAATGCGCCTCTCCCGGCTGTTCTTCACGACCCTCCGAGACGACCCCGCGGATGCCGAAATGGTCTCCCATCGGCTCCTGGTGCGGGCCGGGTACGTGCGCCAGCTGGGCTCCGGGATCTACACCCTGCTGCCGCTCGGCTTTCGGGTGACCCAGCGCGTGGAGCAGGTCATCCGCGAGGAAATGAACGCCATCGGCGGCCAGGAGATGGAGATGCCGGTCGTCCACCCCGCCGACCTGTGGCGCGAGTCGGGGCGCTATCAGAAGATCGGCCCGGAGCTCCTGCGCTTCAAGGACCGCACCGGGCGGGACATGGTGCTGGCCTTCACCCACGAAGAGGTGGTCGCCGACCTCGTCCGCGACTTCGTGCACAGCTACCGCCAGCTGCCGGCCATCGTCTACCACTTCCAGACCAAGTTCCGGGACGAGCCCCGCTCACGGGGCGGGCTGATCCGGGTCCGCGAGTTCGTCATGAAGGACAGCTACACGCTGGACGCCGATGCAGCTGGGCTGGACCGCGGCTACGACCTCCACCGACAGGCATACCTGAGGATCTTCGAGCGCCTGGGCCTGCCCATCGTGGTGGTGGGGGCCGACGTCGGGGTCATGGGCGGCAGCGAAGCCCACGAGTTCATGGTCCTCAACGAGCACGGTGAGGACACCCTGATCCTGTGCGACGCGTGCGGATACGCCGCCAACCAGCAGATCGCCGTCGTCGCCCAGCCGGACCCATCCGCTGAGGAGGCGCTGCCCACCGAGGAGGTGGCCACCCCGAACGCGGACACCATCGCCTCGCTGGCCGAGCAGCTGGGAATCGGCACCGATCGCACGGCCAAGGCCATGTTCTACGTCACAGAAGACGGTCGGCTGGTGACCGCCATCGTCCGGGGCGACTTCGAGGTGAACGAGACCAAGCTCGTCCACGCCCTGAAGACAACCGGTGGCCTGCGGCCAGCGCGCCCGGAGGAGATCCAGGCCGCCGGCATGGAGCCCGGCTATGCCTCGCCCATCGGTGCCCATGACACGCTCGTGGTCGTGGACGAGCTGACCGCTCGCTCGCCCAACCTGGTGGCCGGCGCCAACCGGCACGGATATCACCTGCTCAACGTGAACCACGGCCGCGACTTCACCGCAGACCTGGTGGTGGACATCACGAACGCGCGTGCCGGAGACCCGTGCCCGCAGTGCGGCACGCCGGTCACGCTGCGCCACGGCATCGAGGTCGGCAACATCTTCAAGCTGGGGACCGACTTCACCGAGAAGCTGGGCGCCCGCTACCTGGCCGAGGACGGGAGCCGGCAGCTGGTGGTCATGGGCAGCTATGGCATCGGTCTGGGACGCAACGTGGCCTCCATCGTCGAGGAGCATCACGACGACAAGGGGATCGCCTGGCCCCGCGAGGTCGCCCCGTACCCCGCTCACCTGGTCGCCCTGGGAGCGGGCAAGGACCCCGCCGTCGGCGAAGCTGCCGACGGGCTCTATCAGCGACTCACCGATGCCGGGATGGAGATCCTGTACGACGACCGTGACGAGTCACCGGGGGTCAAGCTGACCGATGCCGAGCTGCTGGGGATGCCCACCATCCTGACCATCTCGACCCGATCGTTGGCCGCAGGCGGGGTCGAGGTGACCGATCGGGCCAGTGGCGAGCGAAGCGTGCGGCCCCTGGCCGACGTCGAGGCCGAGCTCCACCCGGCCTAGTCGTTCCCGCCTAGACGTTCCGCAGCTGGGGGAAGACCTCGGCCCCGATGCGTTCCAGGCGGGACGTATCGCTCACGCCGCGCACGCTGAAGATGACGTGCTGGGCGCCGGCCTCGGCCAGGGCGCCCCACCGCTCCACGATCTGGGCGGGAGAATCGCGCTCCAGGTCCACGCCCTTCAGGACGCTGCGCTCGATCTCCTCGTACGGGCGCCCCACCCGCTGGCAATGCTCCCGCAGCACGGCGTACTTGTGGCGCAGGGTGTCGGGACCGCCGAACACGTTGGAGGCATCGGCGTACTGGGCCACCAGGCGCAGCGTCTTCCGCTCGCCGCCGCCGCCGATCATGATCGGGACCCGAGGCCGGCTGATGGACTGCGGCGAGTTCAGCAGCCGGCTGGCGGTGAAGTGCTTCCCCTCGAAGCGCTCCTGCGTTCCACTGCCGCCGGACCACATGGCGTGGGCCATCCGGAGCGTCTCCTCGAGCATCTCGAATCGCTCGCGCAGCGGTGGGAAGGGCCAGCCCAGGGCCCGCGACTCGTACTCGTTCCACGCGGCCCCGATCCCGAACCAGGCCCGGCCGCCGGACAGGACGTCCAGGGTGGTGGTGGCCTTGATCCAGACTCCCGGCGGCCGGTAGTGGATCCCGCCCACCATCAGCCCCAGCCGGGCCCGCTGGGAGTTGGCGGCCATGAAGCCCAGGGCCGTCTGGCCGTCCAGCATCGGCGCCTCCGGTGGCCCCTCTCCTCGGATCTGAAAGAAGTGGTCCATGACCCAGATCGAGTCGAAGCCCACCTCGTCGGCGGTGCGGACCACGCGGGCCAGGGTTGGGCCGATGCCGGCCGCCCCGCCGGGCCACGTGAAGCTGCTGATCTGGAGGCCGAACTTCACCGGGCCGGCCGGGCCCTCATCGCTCGACCGTGACGCCCTTCCAGAAGGCGACGTAGCCCTCGATGTTCTTGGCCGCGTCGGACGGGTTGGGGTAGTACCAGGCCGCGTCGCGGTTCTCCTTGCCGTCCACGGCGAGGGTGTAATAGCTGGCCTCGCCCTTCCACCAGCAAGTGGTGTGAGTGTCGCTGGGCTGCAGGAATTCGGTCTTCACCGCCTCGGGCGGGAAGTACACGTTGCCCTCGACCATTTCGAATCGGTTGCTCTCGGCGATAACCGTGCCGTTCCAGGTCGCGCGTGCCATGGCGCTAGCGTACTCCGGTTTGCAAAGCACGAATGACGGGCGCCTCGGACGGGCTAATGGCGGGACGGAGGCGGGCGACGGGAGGAGAAGCGTCGGGGCACCAGGGGCACGGCACCCCGACGCGGAAACCGTTCGGGACAGTCCCTACGCCACCGCCTCGGCAGCAGCCATCGCCACTGGCTCGTACTCGACATCGGTCAGCTCGCCAGCGAGGTACTGGTCGTAGGCGGCCATGTCGAAGTAGCCGTGTCCGGACAGGTTGAACAGGATGACCCGGGGCTCACCGGCCTCCCGGGCCTCGAGCGCCTCGTCGATGGCGGCCCGAATCGCGTGGCTCGACTCCGGGGCGGGGATCAGCCCCTCGCTCCGCGCGAACTGGAGCCCCGCCTCG
Organism: Candidatus Limnocylindria bacterium; assembly: GCA_044866355.1. Lineage (GTDB taxonomy): Bacteria > Chloroflexota > Limnocylindria > QHBO01 > QHBO01 > DASTEQ01. The sequence continues at coordinate 11,115 of JBIOTW010000051.1, forward strand.
AAGCACGTGTTCTGGGCGTAGGCCCGAGCCTGGATGAACCCCAGCTCGTACAGGTGCGATACCAGCGGCGCCATGCCGTGGTAGCGCAGCCCGCCGGCGTGAATCGGCGCCGGCCGGAACTCGTGGCCCAGGGTGTGCATCTTCAGCAACGGGGTCATCCCCACCGCGTCGCCGAAGTCGTACCGATACTCGCCCCGGGTCAGGCTGGGACAGGATGCCGGCTCGACAGCCAGGAATCGGGTCTGGCTGCGCCCGGACAGGCGATCGCGCAGGAACGGGAACGCGATGCCGCTGAAGTTCGAGCCGCCGCCTGCACAGCCGATGACGACGTCGGGCGCATCTCCCGCCATCTCCATCTGCTTGATCGCCTCCTGCCCGACGACGGTCTGGTGCAGGAGGACGTGGTTGAGCGCGCTCCCGATCGAGTACTTCGTGTCCTCGCGGGTAGCCGCCTCCTCCACGGCCTCGCTGATGGCGATGCCCAGGCTGCCGGTCGAATCCGGGTCGGCAGCCAACACCTGACGACCGGCGTTCGTCTCGCGCGACGGCGAGGGAACCACGGTCGCGCCCATGGTCTGGATGAAGCTGCTCCGATACGGCTTCTGCTCGTACGACACCCGCACCATGAAGACCTTGGTCTCGATCCCGAACAGGGCTCCGGCCAGGGCCAGGGCGCTCCCCCATTGCCCGGCGCCGGTCTCGGTCACGAGCCGGTGCACGCCTTCCGCCTGGTTGTAGAACGCCTGGGCGATGGCGGTGTTCGGCTTGTGCGAGCCGGCCGGCGAGACGCTCTCGTTCTTGTAGTAGATGTGGGCGGGGGTATCCAGCGCCCGCTCCAGGCCAAGGGCCCGGATCAGGGGTGAGGGCCGGTAGATGCGATACGCCTCGCGGACGGGCTCGGGGATCTCGATGAACCGCTCGGCGCTGACCTCCTGGCGGATGAGCTCCATCGGGAACAACGGGGCGAGGGCCTCCGGACCGATGGGCTCGCGGGTCGCCGGGTGTAACGGCGGAGGCAGTGGCTCCGGCAGATCCGCGGCGATGTTGTAGAAGTGGGTCGGCAGCTCACTCTCGGGGAGCACGTACCGACGCTGCGGGGAACTGGCCATGACGGTGACCTCCTGAGAACAACTCGACCCCTCCGTCTCAAAGGACGAGGGGGTCGTCTCGTGGTGCCACCTTTGTTCCCCGGTTCTCAGGTCCGGGCTCGTTTCGACCACGGCGCGCCGCTTCCGGTGAGCGCGATGGCCTCGGCCTCGATATCGGTGCCTCTCCGCCGACCGCTACTGGCGCCGGACAATGGTCCGCCGCGTTGGCAGTCGGGGCTCCCGGGTCCATTCGCCGGTCGCGCCACCGCCGGGGTCTCACTGCTCCCGGCTCCCTGGAGGCTCGCCTGACCGAGTACTCGTCCCGATCGTTGCCGTATTCAACTGTGATGGCGCACGCTACCCATGGGCATCCCGACTGTCAAGACCGCGCGATCGTCAGCGGCCGGAGCCCCACCTCGGACAGCTCGGCGCGCGCCAGCCGGTCGTAGCGGCCCGACAGCCAGTCGCCAAACGGGTCGGGCGAGAACTCGAGCAGCTCGTCGTATTCGAGCCGATGCAGCGCGCGCGAGGCGAGCAGCTCCTGGATCCTGCCCGGGTCTGCGGCTGGCGGTCTGCGCCGCACGACGCGTTTCGCGGCTCGCAGACGCCGCAGCCGGCCGATGCGCCATGGCAGGTATCGGTTCAGCCATGGGATGAGCACCACGGCGACGACGAGCAGCGTCAGCAACGCCGCAATGATGAGGAGGAGCCGCTCCAGGTCCGTGCCGAAGGTGACCAAGGGCTCGGCGGCGGCGGAAAAGGCGCCACCCACCGTCTCGGCAGCTCCGGGTCCGATGAGCGGGATCCCGTGCAGGGCGTTGGCCACACGGTCGCCCGCCGACTCCAGGTTCACGCCGCTGTCGCGGATGATCCGGCCCGCTCCAGCCAAGTCGGCCAGGAACAGATACAGGTTCCAGCCGAGCGTGCCCCAGAACCAAACCCAGGCCAGGGTCGCCACGTCAGCGAGGATCTCACCGAGACGCGCCCGCGGCAGCTCGCTCCAGATGGTCATGTTCGGTACTCCTGAGCGGGGATGAATTGACACGCCGATTTGATATCCACGAGCCCCATGAAACGCGGAAACTGGACTCGAAGGCCCAAAATAATGCGCACGGGCAGCTAGGGACAGCTCATGGGAGCTGAGGAGGAATCATGACTCAGGAAGAGCAACGCACCGTCGTCACCGAGGAACGCCGCGAGGTTCCCGGAGCCTCGACCAGCGGGGTTTCGACCACCACCAAGTCGATCATGCGGCCCAGTGGCGGGGAGACCGCCCGTCGTGTCATCGTCCTGATCTTCGGGATCATTCAGGTCCTGATCGGGCTGCGATTCGTGCTGCTGTTGATCGACGCCGATGAGGCCAACGCGCTGGTCAGCGCCATCTTGACCTTCAGCCAGCTCTTCGTCGGGCCGTTCGAAGGTGTGCTTCGCACGGACGCGCTGGCCGCCCAGGGCTCCATCCTCGACATTGCGGCCATCGTGGCCTTCGTGGGGTGGAGCGTGCTGGAGCTGATCATCCTGTGGGGGGTGAACATCTTCCGTCGCGAACCCGCCTGACGGCCGTGGGCCGGCCGTCCGTGCCGCTGACCGTCGCCTACGACGGCGAATGTGCGATGTGCATTTCGGTGGCTCGGCGGCTGGAGAAACTCGACGGTCGTCAGCGCCTGACCCTCGTCCCGTTGCAGGACCTGGCGCCGAGCGATGACCTGAGCGATACGCCCCGGCCCGCCGAGCTGGCCGGGGCGCTCCACGTCCAGCGGCCGGACGGATCGTGGATATCGGGCGGACAGGCCGTGCTCGAGGTGGCGGCCGCCGTCCCGAGGCTTCGTCCCATCGCCGCCCTCGGGCGGCTCCCCATCGTGAATCGGCTGGTGGACCCCCTCTACCGGCTCGTGGCGCGCCACCGGCATCGGCTGAGCCGGCTCATCTAGCACTCGTCTCGGGCAAGGCCGGCGGCAGGGTCGCCGGCAGGACGACCGTGAAGCAGGTGCGGCCCGGTTCCGACTCGACGTCCAGGGTGCCGCCGTGCTGGACCACGATGTTGTGGCTCAGATGGAGCCCCAGGCCAGTCCCCACCCCCGGCGGCTTGGTCGTGAAGAACGGCTCGAAAAGTTTGGTCTGCGTCTCCGGCGGGATGCCCGGGCCGGAGTCGCAGATCGCAACCTGGACCCCGCCGGCATCGGTCCCTTCAACCCCGATCGAGATCTCGCCGTGACCGTCCATCGCATCCGCGGCGTTGTCGAGCAGGTTGGTCCACACCTGGTTCAGCTCGCTGCCCCATCCTTCGATCTCGGGCAGATGGGGGGCGTAGTCGCGGGTGACCGTGATGTCGCTCAGCTTGTGGGCCAGGATGAGGAGTGTGTCGTCGATGCCCTTGGTCACGTCGAAGCGCTGAACCGGCGCCTGGTCCAGGTAGGTGTATCCCTTCACCCCGCCCACGATGGCGCTGATCCGCTCCGCCGCCATGCGGACCTCGGCCAGCAGCTCGTCGGCGGTGGCCACGCTGGCCAGCCAGCGGATGGCCGCCTCCACCTCCGATGAACCGAAGCCGGCGGCTGCGGATCGGATGTCGGCCGGCGTCCAACCCGCCGACACCAACATGCCCGCCGCCTCGTCGGGCTCGGCCGCTTCGGGCAGGCCCGCCTCCCGCAGGACGGCGGCGATCTCATCGGTGCGGTCGGCGCGGTCCAGCGCGCTCAGCGTCACGCCGGCCTCCGACGGACGGGCCCCCAGCAGGGCTGACAGTCGCGGATCCCCGGTGACGATCGCGGAAGCGGCTTCGTTCCGCTCGCGGATCGCCTCCGCCAGGGCGGCCGCCGATCGGCGGATGGCCGCGGCCGGGTTGTTCAGCTCGTGGGCCAGGCCGGCGGCCAACGTCCCGAGGCCGGCCAGCTTCTCGCGCTGGCGCATGGCCTCCTCCATGCCACGCAGCCGTCCCGTGATGGTTCGGACCAGGGCCAGCACCGCATCCGGGCCGGCCGCCAGCAGGTCGCCGAGCGCGGCGTAGGGGATCCGAAGGATGTCCACCTGGCCCACGGCCCGCACCGAGGCCATCCGCGTGCCACGCTCCAGCCCCGCGATCTCGCCCTGGATCGATCCCGCGCCGACCCGGTTGAGGTACACGTCCGCGTTGCCCGAGCGCTTGGTGATGTCCACCTCGCCGGCGGTGATGACGTACAGGTCCTCGGCGGGATCGCCCTCGCGGATGAGGTAGTCCCCCGGCTCGAGGTGCATCGGCTCGGTGTGGCTCGCCAGGCGTTCGAGGTCTTCGTCGGAGAGCTCGGCGAACAGGGGTGTGGCCCGCAGCAGCTCGGCCTCGGCGCTGACCACGTCGGCTACCTGCCCACGTTCGCTACAGGGTGGCGCGGTACTGGTGGACGAACTGGATGGCCATGGCGCCCTCGCCCACCGCGCTGGCAATGCGCTTGACCGATCGGGCCCGCACGTCGCCGGCGGCGAAGACGCCGGGGATGCTCGATTCCAACAGGAACGGCTCGCGCTCCAGGCCCCAACCCGGCGGTCGTTTCCCGTCGTGGAGCACGGCTGGGCCGGTGGCCACGAAGCCGGCGTCATCCCGCTCGACCTCGGGCGGCAGCCACTCCGTCCGTGGCTGCTGACCGATGAACACGAACAGGGCGGCCACCGGCAGCGTCTCCGTGGTTGGGGGCCCGCCCTCGCGTTCGCAGATCAGGCTGGCGGAGGACAGGTGGCCGCTCCCCGACACGGCGCTGACCGAGGTCTGGTAGCGGACCTCGATGTTCGGGCAGGCGGCGATCTGGTCGACCAGGTACTGGCTCATGGACGACAGGGCCGGGGTGCGCACGATGAGCAGGACACGCTTGGCGAAGCTGGACAGATACATCGCTGCCTGGCCAGCCGAGTTGCCGCCGCCCACCACGCCGACCTCCAGGTCGCGGAAGAGGACCGCCTCGGTGACCGCTGCTCCGTAGAACAGGCCGGCTCCCGCCAGTTCCTCGGCGCCGGGGATCTCCAGCTGGCGATAGCTCACCCCGGTCGCGATCAGGACCGTCTGGCAGCTGATCTCCGAGCCGTCGTCGAGGGTGATGATCCGATACGGGTCCGCCCGTCGAACGCCGATCACCTCGCGCGGCGACAGGATCTCCGCGCCCAGGCGGCGCGCCTGGGTCAGCGCTCGGCGGGCCAGCTCTCCGCCCGACAGCCCGGCCGGGAACCCGAGGTAGTTCTCGATCCGGCTGGTGGTTCCCGCCTGCCCGCCGGGCGCCTCGCGCTCGATGAGCACGGTCTTCAATCCCTCCGACGCGCCATACACCCCGGCGGCCAGGCCGGACGGGCCACTGCCCACGATGGCCAGGTCATAGAACGGCAGCGCGGCGGTGGTCTGGATCCCGACCTTCTCCGCGATCTGGCGGGTCGACGGGTCGCGCAGCAGAGTGCCGTCCTCGAGCACGACCAGCGGGACGGCGGGGTCGATCTCGGCCTCGCCGATGCCCGCGCTCAGCGCCACGCGCCGGCCCTCGGGGTTGTCGGTCGGGTCCAGCCACTGGTATGGAACCTGGTTCCGGGTCAGGTAGTCGCGGATCTCGTGGCCGCGGGCCGCCCAGCGCCCAGCCACCAGCCGCAGGCCGCTGAACGGCGGACGGTATCCCGAACTCCAGTCGGACAGCAGCTCGTCGATGATCGGGTACAGCTTCTCGTCGGGCGGGTCCCACGGCTTGAGGAGGTACTGGTCGAGCCGGATCTCGTTGATGGCCCGGATCGCGACATCGGTATCGGCATAGGCGGTGAGCAGGACGCGTCGGGCGTCGGGCTGGAGGTCGATCGCCTGGGACAGGAATTCGATGCCGGTCATGTTCGGCATGCGTTGGTCGACGACGAACACGGCCACCGGGTCTCCGCGGACCGTCAGCTCCCGTACCGCCTCCAGGGCCTCGGCGCCACTCGCGGCGGCGACGATCCGGTAGTCCTTCGCGTAGCGGGTCCGGAGGTCCCGCTCGATGGCGCGCAGGACCGGGATGTCGTCGTCAACACTGACGATGGTGGGGCGGGTGGCCACCGCCGGAGTCTAGCCGTCGCGGATCACGCGCGGGTCAGGATAGGATTCGGGGCCATGAGCCCCGTCCCCCTCCGCGCCGACGTTGTCATCGTGGGGGGAGCGGTCATCGGTTCGGCGGTCGCATCCTTCCTGGCTCGCGACCCCGACTTCTGGGGCACCACCCTGGTCATCGAGCGAGACCCGACCTACGCGACCGCGTCGACGACGCTTTCGGTGGCATCCGTAAGACAGCAGTTCTCCACCCCAGTGAACATCCAGATGAGCCAGTTCGCGGTGCAGCTCCTCAAGAATCCGGACGTGTGGTTCCCGCTCCTGGACCCCATTCCCGAGTTCGACTTCGTGGAGCGTGGGTACCTGTTCCTGGCCTCGGCCGCGGGCGCCGGCGCGCTGTGGGCCAACCATGCCATCCAGCGCGAGGAGAACGTATCGGCCGTCATCCTGTCGCCGGACGAGCTCAGCCATCGGTTCCCCTGGCTGAACACCGAGGACCTGTCGGGCGGGTCGCTGGGCACCTCCGGGGAGGGCTGGTTCGACGCCACGGCCCTGATGCAGGCGTTCCAGCGCTCGGCCAAGGCATCGGGGGTGACCTATCTCACCGGGGAGGTGACCGGGATCCTCTCGTTCGGGGGCCGGGTGGATGCGGTGATGCTGTCGGACGGTCGCCTGATCGAGTGCGGGACGTTGGTCAACGCAGCCGGGCCCCGGGCTGGGGAGGTGGCTCGGTTCGCGGGCGTGGAGCTCCCGGTCGTGCCCCGCAAGCGAATGGTCTTCTCGTTCTCCTGCAAGACCGATATTCCCGACGCCCCGTTGGTCATCGATCCGAGCTGGGTGTACTTTCGGCCTGACGGGCCGAACTTCGTGAGCGGGTACTCGCCACGCGACGGGGAGCCGGATCCGGACACCCTGGACCTCAGCGTGGACATCGCCCCGTGGGAGGAGCGGGTGTGGCCGACGATGGCGTATCGGGTGCCGGATTTCGAGGCGGTCAAGATGCGTCGCGCGTGGGCCGGCCATTACGAGGTCAACACCCTCGACCACAACGGGATCATTGGCCCCCACCCGGAGGTGAAGAACCTGTTGTTCGCCAACGGCTTCTCGGGCCACGGGCTCCAGCAGGCACCGGCCGTGGGGCGCGGGCTGGCCGAGCTGATCATTCATGGCGCGTATCGGACCATCGATCTGAGCCCGCTCGGCTACGAGCGGGTCGCCCTGGGTCAGCCGCTGCGCGAGCTGAACGTGGTGTAGGTAACGTGGTGCAGGTATGACGGACGCCGAGCGCAGAGGTAAGCACGAGGCGGAGCGGGTCCCCGCCGAAGAGTCCATCGAAGAGATGACCTGGGAGGATGAGGGTGGCCCCGTGCTGCCCCCCAGCATACGCCTGACCCTGCGAGGACCGGATGGCGCCGACCTGGAGGCGGCCCTGAAGGCCGCCCGCGACGCGCTCCCCGAGGGATTTCGCCTGGAACGCGACTGATGTGCGGGCGATTCGCGCAGCCCCACTCCGCCGAGGAGCTGGCTCGCCTGTTCCGCGCCCGACCCACGGTCGACCTGCCTGGCACGCGCTACAACGTGGCCCCCACCGATGAGGTCGCGGGCGTGGTCGAGCACCACGGGGAGCGGGTCATCGAGCCGTTTCGGTGGGGCCTGGTCCCGTGGTACGCGGAGGACCGGAAGGGGGCTGCCCGGCTCATCAACGCGCGGGCCGAGACAGTCGAGGACTCGCCGGCGTTCCGGACCTCGTTCGCCAAGCGGCGGTTGATCGTGCCGGCGGCGGCGTTCTACGAGTGGTATCGGTCCGATGGGCAGCGTCTCCCATTCGCCGTGCGGCGCCGCGACGGGGAGCCGCTGGCCCTGGCCGGGGTGTGGGCCGTATGGCGCGACCCGGAGACCGCGGCGCGGGTCTACACCTGCTCCATCCTCACCACGGTCCCGAATGAGCTGGTCTCGCCCATCCACAACCGGATGCCGGTCATCCTGGACCGTGCCGACTGGGACCTGTGGCTCTCGGCCGAGGCGTCTCGGGCGGACCTGCGGGCGCTGCTGCTCCCCTACCCCTCCCACGCGCTGGATGCCTATCCCGTCTCGGTCGCCGTCAACAGCGTTCGGAACGATGGGGCGGAGCTCCTGGAACGGGTCGGGTGACCGACGAGCCGCTCCCGGCTGATGCATTGGTGGTGCCGCCGGATGCGCTGGTGGTCCTGGTGGGAGCCGCGGGAAGCGGAAAGTCGACCATGGCCGCACGCCTCTTCGCGCCGTCTCAGGTCCTCTCCTCCGACACGTATCGGGCCGCCGTGTCCGGCGACGCAACCGAACAGTCGGCGACGAAGCAGGCCTTTCGCCGGCTCCACGCCACGCTCGAGCGACGCATGGCGGCGGGGGATCTGACGGTGATCGACGCCACCAACGTCCAGGCCTGGGCGCGGCGCAGGCTGCTGGCCGTGGCGGCGCGCCACGGTCGTCCGACGGTCGCCTTGGTCCTGGCCCTACCGGTCGAGGTCAGCCTTGCCCGTAACGCCGGGAGGACCGAGGGCCGTGTCCCGTCCTCGGCGGTCCGCCGCCAGGACGCCTACCTGCGGGCGTCGCTGCCACAGCTGGGAGGTGAAGGCTACGCCTCGCTGGTGGTGCTCACCGAACCCGACCAGGTGGAGCATCTGGCAGTGCGCCGCGACTTCGGGACGCAACGAAATGTCCCGAAGGAACGGCACCCGGCCCTTTGATGCAATCTCCGGAGCCGTCACCGGGACGTTGATGCAATCTCAGACCCGGATCGTGCTGCCCCTTCGGGACGAGAGGGATCATAGGCCCCACCTAACATCCCCACAATAGGTCTTATCCACCACTTTCGAGCCCATTTCCGCCCTCGTCCACAGCTTCTCCACACGGCCTCACGGCGCTGATAACGTGCTCGCAACATGAATCCGCGCGCCTCCGGGGGCTGGAAAAAGTCACCGCCCGAGCTGGTCGACCGCTTCCTGGCGGAGACCTCGGAGCTCCCCGGGTTGGAGCAACGCCAGATGTTCGGCTATCCGGCCGCCTTCGCCAACGGGCACCTGGTGACGAGCCTCCACGAAGCGAATTGGATCGTGCGCCTGCCCGAAGACGGGATCGCCGAGTTGACCCGGCTGGGCGCCACGCCCTTCGAGCCCATGCCCGGTCGGCCGATGCGCGGTTACGCGGCCTTCCCGCCGGACATGGTCGTCAACGCAGAGGCGCTGCGTCCCTGGCTGGAGCGGGCCCTGGCGCACGTTCTCCAGATACCGCCCAAGAAGGGACGCTGAGACCCTGATCCGCCGCTCACTGGCTGAGCATCGGTCTGGCCGGTCCCGAAGGGCGGGTTCATACTAGGCCGCATGACCACGGTGGCGGCCCTGGCCGACTGGCTGGACCGATATGAGCAGGCGTGGCGTAACAACGACGCCGCCCAGATCGGCGACCTGTTCACGGACAGCGCGGTCTACCGCTGGCATCCCTGGGAAGACCCCGCCGACGGAGCAGACGGCCGCGAGGAGATCGTCCAGGCCTGGCTCGACCAGCCCGATGACCCCGACGACTGGACCCTGGACTGCGAGCCCCTGGCGGTCAACGGCGAGCTCGGCGTCGCCCGATGCATGACGCGCTATCGAGCCACGGCCCGCGGTCCGGCCCGGGTCTATCACAACATCTGGCTCGTGACCCTGACCGATGACGGGCGGTGCTCGGAGTTCACCGAGTACTACATGAAGGAGCCGACCGAGGAATCGGCCTGACCGAAGCGGCGCAGCCGGTCTCTGCCGCGCCGCCGGCTACGTAGGCGATGTGTCACAGCGGTTCGTGGTATCGCGCTAACGTGCTACGCGATAGCACGACCTCTTGTGAGCAGATGGCCGGTGGCGATTTGAGTGCCATTTGCGGCCATCGCGGGTTGGCGTAGCCTGCGCCCGGTGGCGGCCACGTTCCACGTCCTGCACACCGGATTTGCCGACGAGCGCGGCGTCGGAGCGACCGTCAGCCTGGTCCTGGACGGTGACGCCCGGATAGTGACGGACCCCGGAATGGTGGCCGACCGCGAGGACATCCTGGGTCCGCTGCGGAACCATGGCCTCGCCCCGGAGGACGTGACCCATGTCTTCCTGACCCACCACCATCCGGACCACGCGGTCAACGCCGCCCTGTTCCCGAACGCGGCGGTGGTCGACTTCTGGGCCACCTATCGCGGAAGTGACTGGACCGATCACGAGGGCGACGGCCACCGCCTGTCCCCGCACGCGTCCCTGGTGCTGACGCCGGGCCATACGAACGAAGATGCCACCCTGCTGGTCGAGACCGATGACGACGTGGTGGCCTGCACGCACCTGTGGTGGTACGCCGACCAGACGCCGGTCGTCGACCCACTGGCCGATGACCAGGCTGCGCTGGAGGCGAGTCGGGCACGCGTCCTGCGGCTGGCCGACATCGTGGTCCCGGGCCATGGTCCGCCGTTTCGCGTGGTCCGCTGATCGGTCTGCCGTGGGGCCTGCCGCCCGCGGAGCGGGCGCATCGGTATGCTGACCGGCGTGAGCGTGGATCGGCTGGAGCACTCGGAGCAGTGGCGGGTGCGCACCTTCGAGCTGGACTCCAACGGTCACGTCAACAACGCGGTGTACCTGAACTACGCCGAGCAGGTGGCGGTCGACCATGCCGAGGCGCTGGGCTTCGGTCGCGAATGGGCGGAGCGCCAGCAGATCGCGTGGGCCGTGCGCGAGCACCAGGTCGTGTACCACCGCCCGGCGGAGTATCGCGACCTCCTTCGCCTGACCACCCGCGTCCAGTCCATGAGCGGGGTCCGGGCCACGCGCTACACCACGATTCGGCGCGAGCCTGACGGGGAGCTGCTGGCCGAGGTGACGACCCTATGGGTGTGCCTCAAGATCCCCGAGCAGCGCCCGACGCGCATCCCCGCCGACCTGATGGCCAGCTACGCCCGCGACCTCGAGCCGGATGCCACGCGCGCGTGACCTCGGCATCCGGGTAGGCCGCGGCCAGCCCGGGCCGAACAACGCGATCACCGACGTGGCGGGGGTCCGGGTGGGCCACACGACCCTCATCTCCGGCGACGGCCGGCTGGTCGTGGGGCGGGGTCCGGTCCGCACCGGCGTCACCGTGATCGTCCCTCATGATGGCGACGTCTGGAACGACCCGCTCTTCGCGGGCTGCTTCACCTTGAACGGCAACGGGGAGATGACCGGCCTGGAGTGGATGCGCGAGTCCGGGTTCCTGGGCGGGGTGATCGGGCTGACGAACACCCATAGCGTGGGGGTCGTGCACGACGCGCTGATCGCGGCAGCGGTGGCCCGGACCCAGCTCGGCGCGCTGTTCTGGTCGTTGCCCGTGGTAGGCGAGACGTGGGACGGCCAGCTCAACGATATCAACGGGTTCCACGTCCGCCCCGAGCACGTCGATGCCGCCCTGGCAGCCGCCGCCGACGGGCTGGTGGCCGAGGGCAACGTGGGGGGCGGGACCGGGATGATCTGCCACGAGTTCAAGGGCGGAATCGGCACCGCGTCACGGGTGCTGCCGACCGAGGCTGGGGGGTGGACGGTCGGAGCGCTGGTGCAGGCCAACTACGGCCAGCGCGACCAGCTCCGGGTGGACGGCGTACCGGTGGGCGAGGCAATCGGCGTCGGCGAGGTGCCAAGCCCGAGGAGCGCGGCTCGAAGCACCCCTGGGCCAATGCCAGCCCCCGCATCACCCCGCGCCGGGTCGGACGGCGGCTCGATCATCGGGGTGGTGGCGACCGACGCGCCGCTGCTCCCCCACCAGTGCGAGCGACTCGCGAAGCGGGCCGCGCTGGGCGTAGCACGGGCCGGTGGCTACGGCTCGCACACGTCCGGCGATATCTTCGTCGCGTTCGCGACCGGCAACCGGGACCTTGCGTCAGCGGCTGCCGAGACGGCTGAGCGGGGCCTCACCGCCGAAGCGCGACTCGTCGTGGACGGAGCCATCACGCCGCTCATGCTGGCCACCGTCGAGGCGGTCGAGGAGGCCATCGTCAACGCCCTGGTCACCGCCGAGACGATGGTCGGGCGTGACGGCATCACGGCCCATGCCCTGCCCCACGACCGGCTCGTGGAGGTCATGGGCCGATTCGGACGCGGGCCGGACCGATGACCGGCTTCGTGCGCGGGCTTCGGTCCAACCTGGGCGCCCTCGAGGAGCGGAACTTCCGCTTCCTGTGGCTGGGTCAGACCGGGTCCACCATCGGCGATGGTCTGACCTTCGTGGCCATCGCCTTCGCCGTGCTTGGCGTGGGCGGGACGGCGACCGATATCGGCATCGTCTTCGCGGCCTACACCCTGCCGAATGTCGTGTTCCTGCTGGCCGGCGGGGTGTGGGCCGATCGGCTGCCGCGAAACCTGGTGATGGTGGGCAGTGACGCCCTGCGGGCGGCGGTTCAGACCGTGCTCGCCATCCTGCTGTTCACCGGCTCGGTCGAAATCTGGCACATCATCGTAGCCGCGGCCCTGCATGGGAGCGCATCGGCGTTCTTCGTACCCGCGTCCACCGGCCTCATGCCCCAGGTCGTGAGCCCGGGCCGACTGCAGCAGGCCAACGCACTGATGGCTCTGTCGCGCGGGGCGGCCTTCATCGTCGGTCCAGCTGTGTCTGGAGTCCTGATTGCCGCGAGCGGCCCGGGACTGGTGTTCGCGATCGACGCGGTGACCTACGTCCTTTCGATCGTGACCCTGGCCCTGCTGCGCCTTCAGCGCCCGGCTGCGCTGGCTGAGCGTGCTTCGTTCCTTTCCGAGCTGGCAGACGGCTGGCGAGAAGTCCGTTCACGGGGCTGGCTCCTCGCCTCGCTCCTGACCTTCGCCGTCTCCAACGTGGCGATGGGGTCGTTCATGGTCCTTGGCCCGGTCATCGTGGACCGCGAGCTGGGCGGGGCCGCGGAATGGGGCCTCATCCTGACCGCCGGCGCGGTTGGTGGCCTGCTGGGTGGCGCAGTCGCCCTGCGCTGGCGCCCGGCCCGTCCATTGGTGGTGGGTTTTGGGGTCATGCTCGTCGCCGCCACCAGGACGCTCTCCCTGGTTCCGCCCCTGCCCGTGCTTGTGATTGCGGGGGCGAGCCTCGCGACGTTCGCAGCCATTACCATCGCCAACACGCTGTGGGAGACGGTCCTCCAGCAGCGCATCCCTCAGACCTCGCTGTCACGCGTGTCCTCCTACGACTGGATGGTCTCGCTCGTGTTCCAGCCACTGGCGTTCGTCATGGTCGGGCCACTGGCCGCGGCCATCGGTGAGGTGCCCACCCTGCTCCTGGCGGCCGGCATCGGCCTGGCGGCCAATGCCGGTGTACTCCTGGTGCCCAGCGTGCGGAACATGCGTCGCCTGGAGCAGGACACCACGGTCGAGCCCGCCATCGAAACGGCTCCGGTCCCCCTCAACCAGCCCTGATCGGCCACACTGCCCGCCGATGATTCGCCGGCTGGCCGGGTTCCTGCGGGGCAGCGTCGAAGCGCTCGAGGAGCGGAACTTCCGGCTGCTGTGGATCGGCCAGACCACGTCCGGCCTTGGCGACACGCTCGTCTACGTCGCGCTCGCCTTCGCGGTCCTGGCGCTCACCGGCAGCGCCGTCGACGTGGGGCTGGTGCTGGCCGCCAATGCGCTCCCGCGAGTGGTCCTCCTCCTGGTCGGGGGCGTGTGGGCCGACCGTCTCCCGCGCCAGCTGGTGATGGTCGGCTGCGACGTCCTGAACGCTGTCCTCCAGGCGGCGCTCGCCACCCTGTTCCTGACCGGCAATGCCGAGCTGTGGCACCTCCTGGTGGTGGCGGCGCTGAGTGGCGCTACTTCGGCGTTCTTCATCCCGGCCGCCAACGGCCTGATGCCCCAGGTCGTCAGCGCGCCGCGCCTCCAGCAGGCGAACGCCCTGATGAACCTGTCGCAGAGCGTGACCTGGGTGGTGGGACCCACGGTCTCGGGGCTCATCGTCGCGACCGGCGGACCGGGCTGGGTATTCGCTCTCGACGCGATCAGCTTCGCCATCAGTGCCGTTTCCCTGCTGGCCATGCGCCTTCCACCGCTGCTCACTCCGGAACGGCGGGCTTTCCTCGACGACCTGGTCCATGGCTGGCGGGAGGTCACCGCACGCAGCTGGTTCATGGCGGGTCTGGTGGTGTTCGCGCTGGGCAACATGGCGAGCGCTTCGTTCCAGGTTCTCGGCCCGGTCGTGGCCGATCGGGAGCTGGGGGGCGCCTCGGCGTGGGGTTTCATCCTGACCGGCGGCGCGCTGGGTGGTCTGGCCGGCGGCGCGGTCGCTCTCCGCTGGAAGCCGCCCCGGCCGCTCCGCGCCTCGTTCGGGATCGGTCCTCTGATCTACGTTCCCCTGTTGCTGTTGATCCCTCCCTTGCCGGTGTGGGCCCTGGCTCTGGCTGACTTTGGGGCCATCTTCTCCATCATCCTGGGCAACACCCTGTGGGATACGACCGTTCAGCAGCAGGTGCCCCCGGAGTCGCTGTCACGGGTGAACTCCTACGACTGGATGGTCTCGCTCATCTTCCAGCCCATCGCGTTCGCGATCGTCGGACCGCTGACCCTCGCCATCGGCGAGGCCCAGACGTTGATCCTGGCCTTCGCGCTGGGGGTCGGCGCCAACGTCACCGTCCTGGCGGTACCCAGCGTCCGCAACCTCCGGCGTCGCGAGGTCGCGGTGGCCGGTGCCGCGGTCCCTGATTCCGTCTCGCCGGTTCCCCTCCCCGCCGAGCCAGGTGGCAGTCGCGGCAACGTCACACGGCTGCCGTAGACTGAGCGCATGTTCTCGTTCCTGACCGGTCGCAAGACCTCCATGCCCGACCCGGCCAAGGCGCTCCGCGGCCGCGGAGAGCCCATCCCGACCGCCGAGCGCCACCGCCTCAACGGCCAGCCGCTGAAGGGCCCGTACCCAGAAGGTGCCGAGATCGCCGACTTCGCGGCGGGCTGCTTCTGGGGCGTGGAGAAGACGTTCTGGCAGGTTCCGGGCGTCATCGTGACCGCGGTGGGCTACCAGGGCGGCTACACCCCCAACCCGACCTACGAGGAAGTCTGTTCGGGCGAGACCGGGCACGCGGAGGCGGTCCGGGTCGTCTACGACCCCTCCCAGGTCACCTACGACCAGCTGCTCAAGGTCTTCTGGGAGGAGCATGACCCGACCCAGGGCATGCGCCAGGGCAATGACGTGGGCACCTCGTATCGGTCAGCCATCTACACCCACACCGATGCCCAGCGCGAGGCCGCGCTGGCCTCGCGCGACATGTACGGCCGCGAGCTGGCCAAGGCCGGGTATGGACCGATCACGACCGAGATCGCCGAGGCGGGGCCGTTCTACTTCGCCGAGGACTACCACCAGCAGTACCTGGCCAAGAACCCCAACGGCTACTGCCCCGTGCATTCCACCGGCGTGATCCTGCCGGTCCAGCAGATGGAGCAGGTCTAGCCCCTCCAGCCCCACCGGGGTTGAGGGGGTGCCTGACCGGGTCTAGACTCCGGAGACCACACAGGCACGAGAGGAAGGTCAGGGGTGGCCCGGACCCCACTCATGCGCGCCCTCCAGCAGATGGCTGCCGACCACGCTCGGGCCGAGCGACGAGGCGTCAGCGTCGAGCAGATCCGCGAGGAACGCCTGGCCGCCGGTCGGCGGCACCGGGATCGGCTGACCCGTCGCGAGTTCCTCGCCGGCAGTGCCGCACTTGGTGCGACTGCCCTGTTCGGTGGTCGGCTCGCGTCCCCCTCCCCCGTGCATGCCGCCGCGACGCGGATTGCGATCGTGGGTGGCGGCATCGCCGGCCTGACGGCGGCACTCACGCTGGCCGACAAGGGCGTGCCCTCGACCGTCTACGAATCGTCGCCGACGCGGGTGGGCGGCCGGATGTTCACCGATCGGAGCGGCTACTGGGCCGACGGCCAGATCACCGAATGGGCTGGCGAGCTGATCGACACCGGCCACAAGACCGTCCAGTTCCTGGCCCAGCGCTTCAAGCTCAAGCTCGTCGACCTCCTCGGCGCCGAGCCGAACGGATCCGAGCCGACCTACCTCTTCTTCGGCTCCTACTACCCCAAGGCCCAGGCCGATCGCGATTTCCGGGCCGTGCACCAGGCGCTGTCGAGGGACACGTGGGCGGCGAGCTACCCGACAACCTTCGAGATCAACACCCCGGAGGGCATCGCCCTCGACAACACCAGCGTCTACGACTGGATCGAGACGCGCGTGCCGGGTGGACACAGCTCGCCGATGGGACAGCTGCTCGACGTGGCCTACGACATCGAGTTCGGTGCGCCGACGTCGGACCAGTCCTCGCTCAACCTCATCTACCTGCTGGGCTACAACGCGTCGCCGGGCAACTTCGCGGTCTTCGGCGGGAGTGACGAGCGCTACCACATCCTCACCGGCAACCAGAGCCTGCCCGATGCGATCCGAAGTGCCCTCCCCTCAGGCATCGTTCAGCCCGGCTGGCGCATGACCTCGATCGCTCGGAGCGGCGGGGCGTACGCGCTCGATTTCGACACGCCGGTGGGGAGGCGAACCGTGACGGCCGACCACGTCATCCTCGCCTTCCACTTTGGTGTGTTGCGAAGACTGAACTACCGGCGCGCCGGTTTCGACGAGCGGAAGGTGCAGGCAATCGAGAGCCTTGGACTGGGCCACAACGGGAAGCTGAACGTCCAGTTCACCGATCGCCTGTGGAACACGGACGGCCCGTGGCCCGCGATCAGCAACGGCGAGTCCTACGCGGACACCGGCTACCAGAACACGTGGGACGTGACCCGCGGTCAACCGGGGACGCACGGCATCCTGGTCGACTACACCGGCGGCCACGTGACCGATGCAATCGCCGCCG
>JBIOTW010000052.1:0-6284 GCA_044866355.1 Candidatus Limnocylindria bacterium
TCGATCGACTGGGAAAGTCCTTCCGACCCGCTGCCGTGCACCTCGTCCCGGCCCTTCCCAAGACCCGCAACGGGAAGATCCTGCGCCGGGTGGCCCGCGCCGCCTACCTGGGCCTGGACGCGGGCGACGTTTCGGCCCTGGAGGACCCCGCCACTCTCGAGCCGATCCGCGCCCTGCGCGGTTAGCGGACCGATGCGAACGCTTGGGAGGCGCCTGGTTGTCATCTTGATGGCCACAACCGCTTTGCTCGGAACGCCCGACAGCCCGGCGGCGGGGGTGGAGCCGTTCCCCGGGACACCTCTTCCCGAAGAACCGCCGGCCACGGTCCTGCCCAATCTCGTGATGGACGCCATGTCGTTCGACCTGGACGGCGACGGTGTGCGCGAGCTGCTTACCGTCAGTGCTGCCGCCGTCGCGCAGGGCCTGGTTGCGGTTCAGGCCTGGTGGGTGGACGCCGATGGCGTGGCCGAGGCCAGCAACCAGGTGCCCGTCCGGCGCTCGGCCAGCGCGGATGAGATCCGGGGGGAGTCGAGTCGAGGTGTGCTGGGCATTGACCGCGACGACATGATCGCCGTGCGGATCGATGAGCCGGCCAAGCTTGTCATCGTCGAGCGCGACGGTCACGAGGTCGCACTTGTGGCCGCCATCGGATCCAACCCCGACTTTCCCGTTTCGTGCTGCTTCACCGTCTGGGAAATCGTTCTCGAGGCGCCGGCCCAGCTGGACCTGCGGCTCGTGGCGGAGACCCAGAACTTCGCATCAGATCTGATCTCGGCCGACATGGACGCCGATGGAACTGATGAACTGCTCGTCACCGAGGGGCCCTTCTCGGATCTGGGCGCCATGCTCGAGGTCGGCCTGCTGCGCTGGGATGGGTTGCGGTACCAACGCACCGAGATCCCGATTCCCGACCTTTCCAGTTGTTGCGCGACGATCTTGGACGCGGGGGAGACGGACGGCGTCGCGGGGGAAGAGGTGCTGCTGTCAGGGCCGTTGGTCGGGCCGGAAGGGTCCGTGCCGGCCGGTCTTTACCGGATGAGCTGGCGAGAGGGGGGTCCGTTCCTCGAGCGTGCCGCAATGCAGAACGTGGGCGAGCTGTTCGCGGCCCGGGCGCTGTCACTGGAATCGGGCCCAACGTTGGTCACCGGCACTGAGTTTTCGACGCTGATCCTGTGGTCGTGGCCGCGGGATGGACAAGCTGAGCGGCTCGTCACGCGAACGTCTCGTGGAGTCCTTGCCGCGGTATTCGGTTCCGGATCCAACGTGCGGATCGTGGTCAGCACGGGCGGGCCACCTGGATCGGTGAAAGTACTTCCTGGCGATCTTGGTGGCGGTGCAGGCCCTTCGGCCATCTTCGGTCGAGACACCCGTTCGGGATCCTTCTACGGGAGCTTTATTGGGGATGTCCCACCGGCACCCACGCTGACGCCCTTCTTCGGAGTGTTCCCCGGGGGACTGCCCGAGTTTCCCGACGCCTACCTGTTTTCCGGTCGTTTGGTGCAGTCCGTATCGGATCCTCTCGTCATTGCCGAGGCCTTCAACGTGGCCTTGCTCCCGGGCCTTGAACCGATGGGAGTAGTGGCGCCGGACGGCTCTTGGATCGCCCTCCTGGAGGGTTTCAACGAATCAGAACTCGAGCCGCCCGCGACCAGCCTGCAACGCGTCCATGATCCCGCCCGGCTGCGCCTGGTCGCGACCGCGTCGGTCATGCAGCCGGAGGCGGATGGGGGGAACCTCGAGCCCGCGTTCCTCGGCGTCGCCCCAGACCCCGATCATCCGATCGGGCTGATCGTAGGGAACGGGGCGGCCGATGCCGAGATCACGGGGCCGCCCGCGGCGAGGGTGTGGTGGACGACGCGGGGCGACTCCGGCGAGTTGACCATCGGCCCAGAAGGCGTGGCTCGGATTCGACTCCTGGATGAGGCGGGACCAAACGCTCCCGACGGATCCGGGGCGACGGTCAACATCTGGGTGGTGACGCCCGCGGGCCACGGATACGCGGGCGCCTGGCGGATCCGGGTGTATCGGCAGCCGCCTTCGCTGGAGTTCGAGGACATCGACGCCCTCGTGAACTTCAGCCCTACCGTCTCTGGGCAGACGGTCCCCGGCGCCACGGTGACCGTCAACGGATTCGCGGTGGACGTAGGCGAAAACGGCTCGTTCGAGGCCCCGGTCGCGGTGGGGCTTCTGCCCACCGACGTGCGGGTGGTGGCGGTGGACCCGGTCGGCAACCGGACCGAGCGGATCGTGAGCGTCGTGTGGCCGGTGGACTACCGCCGGCTGCCCTTCGTGCCGTTCGCGGTGGTGCTGACCGTCGTGGCGGCCGCGGTCCTGTTCCTCCGGCGACCTGACACCGGACCCACCCGGCGTACCCCGGACGACGGGGCCACTTTCGAGGAGATCGGCGGCTAGAGTATCGGCTCATGCCCCTGGTGCGCCCGCTGCGCGGGCTCGGCTATGCATTGGACCGGTTCGGCAGCAGCGAGATCCCGGCCCGCGTGCGTCGGCCGGGCGAGGCGGCAGCTTCCCAGGGTCGTGTCGCCGACCTGACCGATCTGGTCTGTCCGCCGTACGACGTCATCTCCGACTCCCAGCGCGCGGCGCTGCTGGCACGCCATCCGCGCAACGCGGTCCGGCTGGAGCTGAGCGCCGAGCCGGCGCCACACCGGGCGGCCGCCGAGGCCCTGGCGGCGTGGCAGGCGGACGGGACGTTGAGCATGCGATCTCGGGCAGCTTTCTACGCTTATCGATACGCGACGGATGCCGCGGCGGATGATGCGAAGATGCCCGAGGTCCGCGCGATCCTCGCCCGGGTCCGCCTCGAGACGTGGGGTCCCGGCATACGGCCCCATGAGCACACGATGCCCGGTCCCAAGGCCGATCGGCTGGGGCTGCTCCGAGCGACCCGAACCCAGCTCAGCCCGATTCTGATCCTCTACACGGACCGATCCCCGCGATACGAGTCGCTCATCGAGCGGCCGGTCTACGACGAGTGGCGAGCCCGCGACGGGGACGGGCTCCTGCATCGGGTCGGCGTGATCGAGGACGACCGCGGTCTGGCCACGTACCTATCCCGACGGCGACTGGTGGTCGCCGACGGGCACCATCGGTATGAGACCGCGCTGGCCTACCAGGCCGAGGTTCGCTCCAGACCGATACCCGGCGCGGCGGCGCCGGGTGCGCTGGCCGCCGACTGGGTGATGGCGGTCCTCGTGAACGCCGCCCAGGAGGAGCTCGAGATTCGGCCCACCCATCGGATCCTGCGTCGGGCCGATCCGGATCGGCTTCGCGCGCTCGTCAATGGCCCCGATCCGCTGTTCCAGGCGGTGCGGGTGGCGCCGGAACAGCTGGGCCAGCGACTCGCGGACCTGCGCGACGCCGAGGAGTCGGCCTTCGGGCTGGTCCTGCCCGACGGGGAAGGGTGGCTCCTGATCGGGGACGTGGGCGTCGCGGACGAGCGGATGCGCCACGAGCGGATCAGCAAGCCGGCCCGCCGGCTGGACCTGGCCGTGCTCCACGCCGCGCTGCTCGGCGACCGGTTGGGCATCACCGAGGCGGACGTGGCCGCCGGGGAAACGCTCCTCTACACTAGGAGCGAGGCCGATGCTCGCGCCCGTGTGACCCGTGGCGAGGCGGCGGCGGCGATCCTGGTACGCCCCACCCGGCTGGACGAGCTGACCGCGGTGGCGGCTGCCGGGGACGTCATGCCGCAGAAGTCGACCTACTTCTATCCGAAGCTCCTGACCGGCATGGTCTTCTATCCGCTGGAGGGTTGAGCACACCGTGGTCCAGGCCATCAAGCGCGACGAGGTCTTCATCGAGCCCGAGGGGATCCACGTCGAGACCCATCAGCCCGAACGCCGGAGCCGGAAGCCCCCACTCCTGCTGGTCCATGGCGTGCTCACCGGGTCGTGGCTGTGGTCCAGCTTCGCGGCCTACTTCGCCGAGCGGGGCTGGGAGGCGCATGCCCTGAACCTGCGCGGCCACTTCACCTCCGATCTGGCCGATCTGGAGGAGACGCGGATGCGCGACTACGCCGATGACATCGGGATCGCGGCCCGCCAGCTGGGGCGTGCCCCGGTGTTGATCGGGTGGGGGATGGGGGCGCTGGCCGCCCTGCTGTATGCCCAGACCCGACCCGTGCTCGGACTCGTGCTGCTGGCTCCCTCCCCGCCGGCCGCGGCCCTTCCCCGACGCCCGGCCGACCACGAGCTGAAGTCCGTCCCCGGCGTGTACGACGCCGCGTGGTGGGGCTGGCTGGCGCCGCTCGACGAGTTGCGGGCCTGGATGCCGGACATGAACGACGAGGAGCTGTCGAGGATGCAGGAGCTGCTGGTCGGGGCGCGGGAGTCGGGCCGTGCCCGGCAGGAGCGAATGCTGGGCGTGGCCATCGACCCGGGGCTGATCCAGGTGCCCACCCTGGTCATCGGCGCGGGCCTGGACGACGTCATCCACCCCTCGGAGGCGCGCCGGACGGCCGACCTCCTTGGTGCGACCTACGAGTACATCCCCGGTGCGAGCCACTTCGGCCTGGTCATGGGCTCCGAGACGTGGCCGGCGGTCGCCGCATCGATCCTCGGCTGGCTGGAGGAGCGACGCCACGGGATGATGGCCGCCCAGGCCGACCTGGTGGGGGCCGCTCGCCGCTAGCGACGACGCCGCGGTCCGCCCTCATTGAGGGCCTCCGAGGGCGGTTGATATACTCCCTGCCGGCCCGGACCAGGTCGCCCGGGAACCCGCGCCGCATTCGTCTAGAGGCCTAGGACACCGCCCTCTCAAGGCGGAGATCACCGGTTCGAATCCGGTATGCGGTACCAAGTCTCATCTAGCCCGATTCGGGCATGAGCCTGAGCTCTAGATCAACGTAGCGGCGGGCCGAACCGGCAAGGCGAACGGCCGATTTCCGCTGGCTCAATCGGCGAAGTGGACCGCGCGGATGCGCTGGTTGAAGGTGTCGGCGATGTACAGGATCCCGGCGGCGTCCACGAAGAGACCGATGGGCTCGTTCAGATTCATGTGTGTCGCCGGGCCCTCCTCGCCATTGAACAGCCCCTGGCCAAGGCTCGACGCATGGCGAATGCCGGCGACGGTGGAAATGATCCCGTCGGCGGTCACCCTGCGGACGACGCTGACGTGGTGCTCGACGAAGAAGAGGTCTCCGTCCGGGCCTACGGCGATCCCCCACGGTTCGACAAGGTGCCCGAGCGATTTCGCCGGCACGCCATCGGCCAGGAACACGTTCCCCCCGCCGGCGACGATCGCGTACGTGCCGTCGGGTGCAACACGAATGATGCGCCCGGACTCGAACTCTGAGAGGTACAGGTTGCCATCGCCATCGACGGCGACGTCGAGGACATTGATGGTCACCTTGGTTGCCAGGTCGCCGTCCTCGCCGGAGAAGCCGTACACGCCGGTGCCGGCAACGGTCGTGATCTTCCCGGATGGGTCGATCTTGCGCACCGCGCCGGGATCGGCGACGTAGAGGTTGCCAACGTCATCGAACACCAGGCCGGTGCTGATGGTGCCGAACTTGAACATCTGGGCGGAAGTGGCCGGACCGCCGTCGCCGGAATATCCCCTCTCGCCCGTCCCGGCGAAGGTGCTGATGATCCCATTCGTGTCGACCTTCCGGATCCGGTAGTTGCCCCAATCGGTGATGTAGAGGTTGCCGGAGAGATCAACTGCGATCGCAAACGGCATGTTCAACTGGGCCGAGGTGGCCGGCCCGCCATCGCCCGAGAATCCCGGTTGACCGGTCCCCGCGACGGTGGTGATGATCCCGTTGGGGTCGACCCTGCGGATGGTGTGCCCGCCGGGCCCTGAGCAGTCGACGCCGCCGTCCGCGATATAGATGTTCCCGGCCGAATCGACGGCGACGTCGACCGGATTACACAGCCCCGCCGCGGTCGCCGGACCGCCCTCGCCGAGCTCTGATCCTCCACCGGCGATCGTCACCATCCGATTGGGATCGGGTGCCAGCATCGGGGATGGACCGGGCGGTTCTGATGCCGGGCTCTGCACGGGCGAAAGTGACGGCGTGACTGCCACGCCGGTGCACGCGGCCATCACCAGTGCGAGGGGCAGGACGGCCGCCTTCGTCTTCACCTTTCATCCTCCTGCGGGTTCGCGGTTCCTCGACTCCAATCACCCGCCGGCGCCGCCGCGCTGCCGGGTGGGGCCTGCTCGGTGGAGATGACCGCCTGCAGGAGTCGGTGCAGTATCGGCTGATTCGCAGGCGCGGAACGGACGGATCCCACAGCTGTACCAAATCCGCCACTTGTCAG
>JBIOTW010000053.1:0-10707 GCA_044866355.1 Candidatus Limnocylindria bacterium
GGCGACCTCGTTCACGCTCGCGTCATCGCCGGCGTCCGGACCGAAGTTCCAGGCCTGGGCGAAGCGCTCCCCGCCTTCGCCCAGGAGCCGCGACGCCAGGGCGAGATATCCCGACAACGGTACCAGCACGTGCTGCCATGGCCGCACCGCGTCTGGGCGGCGCAGGCGCACCGGTTCTCCCGCCGCGAACGCGCGCATGCAGTCCGGGACGAGTCGATCCGCCGCCCAGTCGCCGCCACCGATCACATTGCCGGCGCGGGCACTCGCAATCTGGGCGGGATGGCCATCGTCCCCGAAGAAGCTGGAGCGAAAGCTGGCCACCACGATCTCGGCGGCGGCCTTGCTCGCGCTGTAGGGATCGTGGCCACCCAACGGATCCTGCTCACCGAACGCGTGACCGGCCCCGCGGTTCTCGTAGACCTTGTCGGTGGCGACCACGATCACGGCACGCACCGAGTTCACCCCGCGTACCGCCTGAAGCAGGTTGGCGGTGCCGATGACGTTGGTCGTCATGGTGCCCAGCGGGTCGCGGTAGCCCTCCTTCACCAGGGACTGGGCTGCGAGATGAAAAACGAGCTCGGGTCGGGCCTGTTCGAGCGCCGCGGTCAGCGCGGCGCCATCGGCGAGGTCGGCGCGCGTATCGGTCTCGAGAACGTCTGCCACCCGCGCGATTTCGAAGATGTTCGGCTGGGTGGGAGGCCCCAGCGCATAGCCGTGCACTCGCGCACCCAGGCTTGCCAACCACAAGGCGACCCAACCCCCCTTGAAACCGGTATGACCTGTCAGCAGAACCGCGCGGTCGCGGAGCGTTACCAGACCTTCCAAGGCGCCCTACCGGATTCCCAGAGGCTCTCCAGCAGAGTCTTCTCGCGGAGTGTGTCCATCGGCTGCCAGAAGCCCGTATGCGCGAATGCCATCAGCTCGCCGTCCGCGGCGAGTCCCACGAGCGGCCCGGCTTCCCAGCTCGTGTCATCGCCCGCGATGCGGTCCAGGCATCCGGGTGAGAGCACGAAATAGCCGCCATTGATCAGTCCGTCGCCGCTCGGCTTCTCGGTGAAGCCGCGGACCCGGCTGCCGTCGAGCTCCAACGCGCCGTAGCGGCCGGGTGGCGGCACGGCGGTCACGGTCGCGAGCTTGCCGTGCTCGCGGTGGAATTCGATGCTGGCGGCAACGTCGACATCGGCCAGGCCGTCGCCGTAGGTGAAGCAGAAGACGTCCTCGCCCTGCAGATAGTTCGCGACGCGCTTGAGGCGTCCGCCGGTCAGCGTGTCGTCGCCGGTATCCACCAGGGTTACGCGCCACGGCTCAGCATTCTGCTGGTGCACGTCCATCTGGTTCTGGCCCATGTCGAAGGTGACGTCCGACATGTGCAGGACGTAGTTGGCGAAGTACTCCTTGATCAGATACCCCCTGTAGCCGCAGCAGATCACGAAGTCGTTCACGCCGTGGGCCGAGTAGATCTTCATGATGTGCCACAGCAGTGGACGGCCACCGATTTCGATCATCGGCTTTGGTCTCAGGTGGGTTTCCTCCGAGATCCGTGTGCCACGGCCCCCCGCCAGGATGACGGCCTTCATCGGGCCACTTCCTTCATCGGGCCACTTCCTTCATCGGGCCTCTTCCTCGACCTGCCAGTCGAGCAGCGGTCGCACGGCGCCCGGGATGCGCCCGCCCCATCGGCTCACCGCGCGGAGCTGGTTGTCGTCGAACCGATCCACGATGTTGAAGCTGATCGCCCCCCGCTCGAAGAAGGCGGTCTGCAGCCCGGACTTGAAGTGATTCAGGGCGACGCCCACCGAGTACATCCCGTCGTTGAGGAAATGGCCCGGGATCTCGACCGTCGCCATGTAATCGCCCGGCGCGCGGGCGCGATCGTCGCCCCAGTCATGCGGGCTGGTGACGAACACGTAGTTGCCGGCGCTGTCGGTGACGTGCAGGTTGGGCTGGGGCGTGGCAGTCAGCGGCTCGTGGACCCGGTATCGCACGCGGATGCGAATCGGATCCATCAGGGAGTGCTCGAAGCGCCGCTCCCCGGTCCCGTTTTCGACCCAGGCTGAGAGCAGGCTGACGACTCCGTCCCCCGGGCGGGTCGCGTCGTCCAGGTAGTCGACGCTTGCCGCGTTGGTGCCGCCGCCGGCCTGGTACTGGTGAATCACGTCGGACGTGGGTCCGCTGGCGACCACGCGTCCGCCATCCATCAGCAGGCAGTGGTCGCACAGCGAGGCGATCATCGGCAGCTGATGGCTGACGAACAGGATGGTCCGGCCGCTGTTGGCGACCTCGTCCATCTTGCCCAGGCAGCGTTTCTGGAACTCGATATCGCCCACCGCCAGGACCTCGTCGATGAGGAGAATCTCGGACTCGAGATGCGCCGCCACGGCGAACCCGAGGCGGACCTGCATGCCGCTCGAGTAGCGCTTGACCGGCGTGTCCAGGAACTTGGGATCGATGCCCGAGAAGGCCACGATCTCGTCGAAGTTGCGCTTGATCTCGGCGTGCTTCATCCCCAGCACGGCGCCGCTCAGGTATACGTTCTCGGTCCCACTCAGCTCCGGATGGAATCCGGTCCCGACCTCCAGCAGAGAGGCGATGCGTCCGTAGAGCGTGGCGCTGCCGGTGGTTGGCCAGGTGATCCGTGACAGGACCTTGAGGAGGGTGGACTTGCCGGCCCCGTTGCGGCCGATGATCCCCATCGCCGCGCCCGCCGGAACCTCGAAGGCGACGTCACGCAGCGCCCAGAAGTCCTCAGCGTGGGACGGCTGGGAGCCCCGTCGGAATGGCGCTCGGAGCTTGTTCGAGAGCACCTCGGTGATCCGCCCGTACGCCTCCCCGTCCTGGCCAAGCCGATACCGCTTGCCGAGGCCCTCGGCGCTGACCGCGATCTCCGTCATCGGCCGTGAGTCTTGCATATTCGAATGGCGGAGGATGACGGCGTCCCCTTGATTCGCCCCTCGTTGACAGGAGACGGCGGGACCGATACCGTCCCGACCCTCATCACCCGCAGGCGAAAGGAGACGCACCGATGACGACGCCCGTTGTCCTCGACCGATCGCGCTCGCGCCTGCCCGGAGCGTCAACCCCGGCCTGACCGGGCCCGATACTCCTCCCGCGCGCGGGCGCGCTCCTCGTGGACGTCCATTGCCTTAAGGAGTCGCACCCTTGTCCGTTCCCACCCTCAGCGGGACCGTGCTGCGCGCGCGCAGCGGGTTCTACACCGTCTCAACCGAATCCGGCACGTTCGAGTGCCAGCTCCGCGGCCGCCTGAAGCGCGAGCGCCGGTCCGACGACCTAGTGGTCGCTGGTGATCAGGTGGCGCTCACGCCACTCGGTTCACGAGAAGGCGTGATCGAGGAGGTGGCGCCCCGCCGGACCCGCTTCTCGCGCCGCCAGCCGGGTGGCCGAGGGGCCTGGAAGGAAGACCTGATGGTCGCCAACCTGGACCAGCTGGTCGTCGTCTTTGCCTGCGCCGATCCGGTGCCTCACACCCGCATGCTGGATCGCTTCCTGGTCGTCGCCGAGCACAACCAGGTCGATTCCCTGATCGTGGCCAACAAGCTCGACCTGTGCGGGACACCGACCGCCGAGGCGCTGTTCGGCGCCTACGAGCGCATCGGCTACCCGGTCCTGTACGCCAGCGCCCGCACGGGACAGGGGGTGGCCGAGCTGCGCGAGCGCCTGGCGGGTCGCATCAGCCTGGTGGCCGGCCCGTCTGGGGTGGGCAAGAGCACGCTCCTGAACGCCGTCCACCCGGGCCTCAACCTGGCCACCAGGGCGGTCAGCGAGGCTCTCCACAAGGGACGCCATACGACCACCCTGGCCGAACTGCTCCCTGTGGATGGACCGATGGGCGGTCACGTGGCCGACTCCCCCGGGTTGCGGCAGATGGCGGTGTGGCAGATCCCACCCGACGAGCTGGCCTGGTGCTACCCGGACCTGCGCCCGTACCTCGGGGAGTGCCGCTTCGCGAACTGCTCGCATGGCCCCGAGCCGGGATGCGCGATCACCGCCGCGGTAGCCGGCGGGTCGATCAGCCCGGCCCGCCTGGACTCGTATCGGCGCCTCGTGGCGAGCGACTGAGGATCGGCCCATACAATCGGTGGACCGATGGAGATCGCGCCGAACATTCACTCGGTCCAGCTCCTGGGCGCCAACGCGTTCCTCATCACCGAGCCGCGCCTGACGCTGATCGACGCCGGGCTGGCCGGATCGCGGCCGCTGCTCCTCCGCTACCTGCGCCAGATCGGCCGTTCGATCGACGAGCTGGACCGGATCGTGTGCACCCACGGCCACCCGGACCACGTGGGCGGTGTCCGTGAACTGCTCGACGGTGAGCGGATCGAGGTCTTCGTCCATCCCGCCGACCTGGAGGGCGTGAGCCTCACCCTGCGGGAGGCCCTGGCCGCCCCCCAGGGCGGTACCGTCCGCGGCCACCTCCTGCAGTACATGACGCCGCATCCCGGCGCCGCCACCGCCCTCCGGGACGGCGACGTGCTCTCGATCCTGGGCGGCCTGGAGGTCATCCACACCCCGGGCCACACGCCGGGCAGCGTCTGCCTCTACGCCCGGGGTCCGCGCGTCCTCTTCACCGGGGATGTCCTTCAGGTCCGCTTCGGACGACTGGCCTTCGCGAGCCCGATCTTCAGCCACGACCACGCCCAGGCTCGCGCGTCGGTGCGCGGCCTGGAGCAGCTGGACGTGGATATGATCGCGTTCAGCCATTACCGGCCGATGACTGAAGGTGCCGCGGCCGCGCTGGCGGGACTCGTCGGTCAAGCCAGTGCTGGCGGGTCGGGCTGACCCGGAGGGACGTTGGAGACCGTTCTCGACCTCGTCCAGGAATCGGTCAGGCGCTTCGATCGCCGGCCGTTCCTGCTCATCCGACCCGGCTTCCGGACGCGGGTCACGCGCTACCGCGACCTGGGGCGACTCGTCCCCCGCGTCGCGCGCGTCCTGCGCGACCAGGGCCTCCAGCCCGGCGACCGGGCCATCATCTGGGCCGTCAACCGCCCCGAATGGGGCATCACGTTCCTCGGCGCGGTCCACGCCGGCATCGTCCTCGTCCCCCTCGACGTCCGAAGCGCGACGGACTTCGCGGCCAAGGTGGCGGCCAAGACCCGCGCCAGCCTGGTCCTGGCATCCACCCAGACGGCGGCGCAGGCATCCGGCCTGGGGCTGCCGATGCTCCTCATCGAGCGTGTCCCGGACCTGGCCAGGCGGGCGGAACCCCTCGCCGCCGCCGACATCGGTCCCGAGGATCTGGTCGAGGTGGTCTTCACCTCGGGCACCACCGGCGAGCCGAAAGGAGCCATGCTCACCCACCGCAACCTCGCGTCCAACGCGCAGGCGCTGCTCAAGGTCTTCCCGCTGGGTCCGAGGGAGCGGATGCTCTCCGTCCTGCCGCTGTCCCACATGTTCGAGCAGTCGCCGGGCTTCCTGGCGCCAATGCACGCCGGGGCCAGCATCGTGTACCCGGTCAGCCGCCAGCCCTCGGTCCTGCTCCGGACGTTCCGCGACTTCAAGGTCACGATCCTGCTGATCGTCCCTCAGGGCTTGAAGCTTCTGGATAACGCCATCGAGCGCAAGGTGGACCTGAGTGGCAAGCGCGAGACCTTCGAGAAGCTCCACCGCTGGGCCCGCCATGTACCCCGGTTCGTCCGTCGAATCCTCTTCCGGCCGGTCCTGAGCGGCTTTGGCGGGCGGTTGCAGACCATCGGGGTGGGCGGAGCGGCCATGGACACCGAGCTGGGGCAGCGCTGGGCCGACATGGGCCTGGACGTGCTCCAGGGGTACGGCGCCACCGAGCTGGGGCCGCTGGTCAGCTTCACCCGGCGGGAGGACAACCGGATGGGGACGGTTGGCCAAGCCATCCCCGGGGTCGAGGTTCGCATCGCGGGTGACAGCGAAGTTCTGGTCCGGGGCCCGAACGTCTTCGCCGGCTATTGGGAAGACCCGGCCAAGACGGCGGAGGCGATCGACGCGGACGGCTGGTACCACACCGGCGACATCGGGGAGATGGATGCCAAAGGCTTCCTGACGCTGCGGGGCCGCAAGAAGGACATGCTGGCCATGCCCGACGGCACGAAGGTGTACCCCGAGGACATCGAGGCCGTCCTGGCCAAGGACGAGCGCATCCGGGACGCCACGGTGGTCGGATTCCCGCTCGGTCCCAACCTGAAGATCCACGCCGTGTTCCTGATGGACGACCGGTCGCAGGCCGAAGCCGTCATTCGAGATGCCAACGCCAAGCTGGGCGCCCACCAGCAGATCCGCGCCCATTCGATCTGGACCGATGAGGACTTCCCGCGCACCCACACGCTGAAGGTGAAGAAGCGGGAGGTCATCGCCCGCCTGGAGGCCGACGCCTCCGCAGCCGCCCAGGCAGCAGCCCCGAGACGGACGGAGGAGGCGCCGGCTGCGGCGAGCACGCCAGCTCCGGGATCGTCGGCTCCCGCTGACACGTTTGGGACCCTGGTCCCGATTGTCGCCTCCATCGCCGAGGTCCCGCTCGAGGCTGTGCTGTCGACGGCCCGCCTGTCCTCGGACCTGAACATGGACTCCCTCCAGCGTGTGGAGCTGCTGGGGGTCATCGAGGAGGAGCTTGGTGTCTTCGTCGACGACTCGGCGCTGGATCCTGAGGCAACGGTGGGTCAGATTGCCGCGCTGGTTGACGCGTCCCGCGAAACCCCACACGAAACGGGAATCCTGGGTTGGCCGCTCAACCCGCTGCCGCGGGCGCTGGGGGTTGCCGTCCAGGAGCTGCTCACCGCGCCGATTCTCAACGCGTTCTATCGGATCGGCATCCGAGGTCAGGACAACCTGGCCGGCCTGGAGGGCCCGCTCATCTTTGTCTCCAACCACTGTCTCCACACCGACAACCAGATCGTGATGTGCTCGTTGCCGTTCGTGTGGCGCTGGCGCCTGTCGGTAGCCGCCTCAGCCGAGCGGGTCATGAACAGGCCCACGACCGCCTTCGTCGGATCGCTCTTGGCCAACGCCTTCCCGATCGCCCGCGAGGGCGGGGTGCGGCGCAGCCTGGAACTGCTCGGCGCCCGCCTGGATCGGCGCTTCAGCATCCTGATCTACCCAGAGGGCAAGCTCACCGTGGGCGGCCCGATGCAGCCGTTCCTGGCCGGCACCGGCTTGGTCGCGGTGGAAGGGGCGACCGCGGTGGTGCCCGTCAAGCTGCGGATCAACCGGATGTCGTGGCTGGATGCCTTCTGGCCGGGCAGCCGCAATGGCGGGCACAACGGCGCCTCCCCACGCGGGGAGGTGGAGATCGTCTTCGGCGAGCCGATCTGGTTCAGCTCCGACACGACCCCGGCCGAAGCCACGGCCCGGCTCGAAGAGACGCTGGCGGCCCTGTAATGCCCCGCAGTTCAGCTGCCGTGGCCTAGATCGAGGAGCGGCGCCGATGTACCCCGAGCTCGCCCGACTCGGGCCGGTCACGATCGGCACCCACGACTTCTTCACCCTGCTCGGCCTATTGGTCGGGGTGGCGCTCTACTACAGGGCACTTCGCAAGGATCAGATCCTCGACCCGCGGATCGTAACCATCAGCCTGGCGGCGATTGTGGGAGGTGTTCTCGGGGCCCGGCTCATCACCTCGTGGGAGGTAGTCGACAACGTCCAAGCCGCCGGGCTGCCGTTCACGTATGTGGTCACCCACGGCCCGAAGAGCATCATCGGCGGGCTGGCGGGCGGCTATCTGGCCATTGTCCTGGCGAAGCGGGCGCTCGGGTATCGCATCTCGACTGGCGATCACTACGTCGTCGCGATCCCGCTGGCCCTTGCCATCGGGCGCTTCGGGTGCTTCCTGTCCGAGCTCCCGCTCGGGACGCCGACGGACCTCCCCTGGGGCATGACCGTGTCGCCCGAAACCGCGGCAACCTTCGCCCGATGCCCCGGTTGCGACGGACCGATGCACCCCTCGATGCTGTACGAGATCGGCTTTCAGCTGGCCGCATTCGCGGTCCTGTGGCGATGGGCGCCGATCCTTCCGGTCAGGGGCGACACGCTGAAGGCGTATCTGCTCGCCTACGGGCTGTTCCGGTTCAACGTCGAGTGGGTCCGTGGTAACGAGCTCCAGTTCGCCGGCCTGACAGGGCCGCAGCTCGTCCTGATCCCCCTCATCGCCCTGCTTCTTCTGCACTTCGCACGCCAGATCCGAGCTGGCGTGTACCACATGCCTACCCCTGTCCCGGCTTCGGCGACAGGAGCGTGACCGATGCCGTAAGGAGGCCGACCAATGAATGACCAGATCGTCCAGTACATCCGTGCGAATCGCGGGCGTTACACCCGCCAGGCGATCGATGACCAGCTGAGGGCGGCGGGCCATCCGGCGCAGAGCATCGAGGCGGCGTGGGTCGCGGTGGGTCCTCCCGAGGGAGCTGAACCCGCCCTGCCCGGCGTGCGGTACGGACCACTCGTCATCGGCCTCCTGATCCTGGGCGGAGTGGGGACCGCGATCGCGGGCAGGGACTCGTTTTTTGGTGCCGGGTTGTGGGTACTCAGTTACCTCATCTCGGTCCTGATCGTCATGGCCATCGGTATCGGCATGACGAAGGTTGCCGCGGGTTCCGGCTGGAAGGCGGTGGTCGTTCTGGTCGGGCTGCTCTGGGCGGCGATGCTGTGGATCACCGTGAGCAGCCTTGCGGGAAGCGACTTCACGGCGCTATTCATCGGTGCCGGGATAGCGGCCTTGGCCACCCTGACCGCGTTCGCCGTGCACCGATACCACAGGGAAGTTCCGCTTCTCGCCTATGCCCTGCCAGTTCTTGGCTGGCTCGCCGTGACAGGCGTCTGCGTCTCACCACTCCTCACGGGGACCTGACCGATGACCGTCATGCAACCGCTCGCCCTCCGCCCCTACACGCCGCTTCGGATGGTGCTCACCGTGTGCGGGTACTGCTTCAGCGAGAACCCGGACCGCCCGGTCGATTACGGCACCGACATCTTGCAGGGCAACCTCGTCCTTCAAGACGGATCGGTCTACCTTCGGCGCCACTGCCAGCGAGGCCACGGCGAGGTCGTCAGCCTGTACGACGAGGACTACCCCCTCTGGGAGTACCTCCAGCAATGGCGCACGCCGACGCGCGAGATCATTCCCGACACCCCGGACAACGTACTGCCTATCCCGATGGGCTACGCGCAGGGGCTCGGCGACCTGCAGACCCAGCACTCGTGCGTCCTGCTCATCGACGTCACCGAGCACTGCAACCTGAACTGCCCCACCTGCTTTGCTGCCAGTGGGACGAACGTGGGCCGATATGCGCGCCTGCCCCACATTCTGCGCAGCCTCGATGCCGCCATCGAGCGGGAAGGCGGGAAGATCGACGTCCTCATGCTCTCCGGGGGGGAGCCAACCGTGCATCCGGAGATCGTCGAGATCATCAAGGAGGCGGCCGCCCGGAAGGTCACGCGTGTTCTGCTCAACACGAATGGGATTCGGATCGTCCGCGACGATCGGTTTCTGGCCGAATTGGCCGCCCTCCACGACCGGCTGGAGATCTATCTCCAGTTCGACGGGTTCGACCTCGAGACCCATCTGTTCCATCGAGGCGAGGACCTGCGTGAGCTGAAGGAGCAGGCAATCCAGCGCCTGTCGGCTGCGCGGATATTCACCACCCTGACCATGGTAGTGGCCGAGGGCGTCAACGACCACGAGGTCGGGCGGGTGGCGCAATACGCATTCGACACCGACTACATCGGCGGCGTGGCCTACCAGCCGGTGTTCGGCTCCGGCCGGGCCAACCCGATTGATCCACTCCATCGGATGACCACCACCGGCGTGCTGAAACGCCTGGGGCCGCAGACCGATGGGATGGCGTCTGCCCACGACCTCATCGCCCTGCCATGCAGCCATCCGGACTGCTGCGCCATCGGCTTCTTCGTGAAAGGGGACAACGGCGACTACAAGTCGGTGGCTCAGATGGTCGGGGTCGAACGCCTGAAGGCGAACATCGGCCTGGTCAGCAATCGAATCGCCGCCGACGACGAGTTGTGGACGAACGTGCTCGGCATGATGAGCGAGACGACCACCGTCAGCCGGCCGGAGTTGATCGACTACCTGATCAACATCTGCGAGATCTGCGACCTGGGAGTCGGTAACTTCCTGCGGGTCTTCGGCGACGCTCTGCTCCACCGTGACCGGGCGGTCGAGATCCTCATGAAACGGGTCAAGCGCTTGACGGTGAAGTCGTTCATGGACGCCTGGACCCTGAACATTGAGCGGTTGCAGCAATGCTGCGTCCATGTCGCCTCGACAGATGGCGAAACCGATCCGGTCCGCATCCCGTTCTGCGCGCGGCAGCTCTTCGGCCATCTCCGGCAGCGGACCAGCGCCGGACAGGTGGCAGCCCGGCAGCTGGTCCAGCTGGATGGATTGGGAGCGGCTCGATGACGACGGTGGCAGGACACGTGCCCGCGGGAACGGTGGATACCAGCCCCGACCTGCGGCCGCCGCTCACACCCGCCCAGAAGTACGAGAAGGCGGCCTTCACCTTCTGCAAACTGGGAACGGCGGCCCTCATTGCCTGGCTGATGACGCCGCCGATCATGGTCCTGGTTGTCGGAAGCGCGGCGATGGTGCTCTATGGACGTGCTCTGTACCACGGCCTCGACAGGGCCCGCTGCATCCTGCGCTACCCGCGCCTGATCATGGGCTTCTGGGCCGCGATCGTCGCCGCCGACCTTACCTGGCTCCTGGTG
>JBIOTW010000054.1:0-6428 GCA_044866355.1 Candidatus Limnocylindria bacterium
CGAAACGGCGGGGCGCTGCTGGCGTCCGCCTCGGTGGGTGGCGGCACGCCGATGCTGGAGGTGACCGAGCACCTGGCCGCGGCCGCCCGGATCCGTCGGCTGCGAGGCCTGCTGAACGCGACCACGACCTTCATTCTTGCGGCGATGGGCCAGGGACGGTCGTACGACGATGCGCTTGCAGCGGCCCAGGCGGCTGGCATCGCTGAGGCCGATCCATCGTTGGACGTGGACGGGCGGGATGCCGCGCAGAAGCTCGCCATTCTGGCCTGGGTGGCCTCGGGCCGCTGGAGCTCCGAACGGGACGTGCGCCGGTCGGGGATCGTGGGCCTGAACGTCGCGCCGGGTGAGGTGGTCCGCCTGGTTGCGGAAGCCACTCCGGATGAGCTGACGGTCGCGCCGCAGGTCTTGGACGCCGATTCCCCGCTGGCTGGAGTGCGAGGCATCGAGTGCCTGCTCGAGGTCGAAGTCGCCGGAGCGGAGACGATCACCGTCCGCGGGCCCGGGGCAGGCGGGCAAGTTTCGGCTGGTGCCGTCTACGCCGACCTCGCGCGCCTGGTCCGCGGGGAGCGGCCCATCCTGGGCGGGCAGCCCCATGCCTGACTGGCCGGTGGTGGGTGTCGCGGGGGCCCGGGGCCTGGTCGGTGGTGTGTTCCTGTCCATCCTGACCGATGCCGGCCTGCCGGCCGGCTCGCTGCGCGCCTTCGGCACCGAGGTGGGCGAGGCCGACTACGACGGGGCGCGGATCCCGGTCCGTGTGCTCGACGTCGAAGCCGCCACCGAGCTGGACGTCCTGTTCCTGGCCACTGACGGTGACGCCTCGCGCTGGCTGGTGGAGGGACCCGCTCGTGGGGTGCCGCTCGTCGTCGACAACTCAAGCGCATATCGGCTCGACCCGGAAGTGCCCCTGGTGGTCCCTGAAGCCAACGCGGGCGTCCTGGCCGGTTACGCCGGGCGCCTGGTGGCCAACCCGAACTGCACCACCGCCGCGGCGGTGGTGGCGCTGGCGCCCATCCGCGATCTTGCCGGTCTCGAGAGCGTGGACCTGGCCTCGTACCAGGCGGTGAGCGGGGCCGGGCGAGCCGGCGTGGAGGCGTTCGTCACCGAACGCGCGGACGACGGCCGGTCCGCCGCCGCGGACTCTCCGTTCCACGGGCGCATCGTCGACTCGGTGGTCCCCCAGATCGATCGGCTGGACCCCGATGGTTGGAGCGGGGAGGAGCGCAAGGTCAGTGCCGAGCTGCGCAAGATCCTGGACCTGCCCGACCTCGACGTGGCCGCCACGACGGTCCGCGTCCCGGTGCATACCGGCCACTCCGTCGCGCTTCACTTCCGGACCGCGCGCCCGACCACCGTCAGCGAGCTCGAAGACGCGCTCCGCCGCGCCCCAGGCGTCGAGTACCGCCCTGCCGACGGATCGGAGCGCCACCCCATGCCACTCGACGTGGAGGGGCGCGACCCGGTGTTGGTCGGCCGCCTGCGGGCGATCCCGGGTCGCGAGCGTGGATTCGCCGCGTTCGTCTCCAGCGACAACCTGCGCAAGGGCGCCGCATTGAACGCGATCCAGATCGCGGCCGCCGTGGATCCGGGTCGTTTCGGGCGCCTGCTTCCGCCACCCCGATGACTCAGCGGCAGCTCGCCTTCGCCGGGTTAGCCGTCGCGCTGGCCATCGGCGCGGCGGCCATCGGCTATCTGCTGGCCGTCTCCACCCGAACCCCGACCGCCACGCCAAGTCCGACCTCGCCAGCCGGATTCTCGTGCGAGGTCAGCCTCTCACCGACCACGTTGGTGGTGAACCCCGACACGGGTCTGCCGGCCGACGACGCACAGGTGTTCTTGGCCGGCACCGGCTTTCCACGGAGCTCGGGCGTGACACTGGTCCTCACCGGCACGGCCATCGACTTCGTGAGCGATGCTTCGGGAAGCTTCACCTTCACGCTCGCTCCCGTCCCGGGCGACACATATCCCGAACCGCCCGACCTCGAGCCCGGGCCGTTGACCTGGACGGTCATCGGATGGGACGCGCCCGAGGCACCTGGTGACTTCGGCAGCCTTCCGCCGCAGGTCTGCGAGACGCGGGTGTCGGTGACGATCGAGCTGACCCACACCCCGAGCCCCACCCCTCCCATGGACTTGTCGGCGGGCGGCTACGCCGAGGTGATCGCCGACGGCGTGCGGGTGCGGATCGCGCCGTCGTCGACCGCGACCGTCATCGGTGCGCTGTTCTCCGGCGACGTGGTCAGGATCCTGGCGCCGGCCCAGGTGGTGGAGGGCATCGCCTGGTATCGGATCGAGACAGTCATCATCCAGAGCGGCGAGCACAAGACCGGGTACGTGGCGGCGGGCCTTGAAGGCCAGCCATTCCTGCGGCCCACCACCGAGCCGCCGCCTCCCACGCCGTCTCCATCGGTCACGCCGTCTCCGACGCCTTAGCGGAAGCGCCCTGGCTGACTAGCGGGGTACTCCACGAAGTCGTACATGTGGTCGTAGTCGGGCGACAGGTACGTCACGTCCGGCAGCAGCTCGAGATCCGTGCCGAAGTAGGCGTTGAACAGCACGCGGAATGCGTTGACCGGGCTGATCCGGTCGTAGAAGCCCAGCCCCTCCAGGTCGACGCCCGGCATCCGATAGGCGTTGATGATCCCGAACTTCCACGCGATGTCCTCATCCGACGCGGTGAGCCACTGGAAGTCCTCCTGGTCCGCCCGGAAGCCGGGCGGCCAGGGCCCCTCGTCGGCGGCAAGGATGATGATGGGATCCGGCTCGCCGGGCTCCACGCCCTCGAGAATGGTGTCGATCACCTCCAGCAGCCGGATGTTGGCGTACTCCAGCTGGGCGACGTACTCCTCGTTGTCGCTTCGCTCTCGCTGCTGGGCAGCGGTCGGCACCGACCCATCCGGGTTGAACACGTACGGCGAGTGCGGAATCGTCAGGTGGGCGAAGACGAACGTCGGACCGTCCCGCTCGGCCGCTCGCTCGATGGCGGCGAACCCGTGCAGGATGTGTCGCCGGGCCAGCTCCGGGTAGCTGATGGCCTCGGGATCGGAGTCGGGTGACGTCGCGGACGCCTCCGGCGACAAGGCCAGCAGCATGCTGGTTGCGGCCAGGATGGTGCTGAACTGGCTGAACTGGGTGTACCGATCGATGACGTCCGCATCGGCGTTCTTGGAGCTTGGCTCCCACCAGTTGGCGACGAGGACGTACTCGTAGCCGATGGATTTCAGCGCGGCGGGAGCCGCGAGCCGATGCTGGAGCGCGGCATGGATGGGCCCGAACGTTTGGGGGGTCGTCTGCGCGTAGGCCTCCCGATCGAGGTACTCCATGCTGAAGGTGCTGACCACTGACGGAGCGGTCTTGAAGTAGTTCGCCCACGAGTCATGGGCGACCGCGAAGCCGCGCTCCTCGAGCTCCCGCAGGAAGGGCCCGTTGTCGTAGCCGTACACGTCGCGGAGCGTCTGCTCGCCCGCGTACCGGTCGGGGATGATGTAGTAGATGTCGGGCCGGCCTGCCTCGCCGACGGTGAGCGCCGGGACCCCGCCCGTGGTTTCGGGAAACAGGCGAGTACTGAAGACGTATTCGCCGATCCGGAACAGGTTGAAGAGGACCAGCCCGGCCAGGGCCAGGTTGAGGACCTGCGTTGCGGAGGTGACCCACCTTCCGCCGCGCCAGGCCAGTCCAACAAGGACGACCGCAGCCAGGATCCAGATGGCGGTCAGGAACCATCGCTGCTGGAGCACAGCGCCGGCAACGTTCCACACGTGTCCGTACGAGAAGAAAAGGCCCAGCAGTGCAGACGACATGAGCCCCGCGCGCGCCCAATCTCGGCGGAATGCGAGGCACAGCAGGAGGAGCGCGACGGCCCCTCCGAGGGAGACCGCGAGCGGAGTCCTGAGCGGTTCCAGCGTCACCTGCTGGACCACGTTCTGCGCGAATAGGAAGAGCACCGGATAGGCGGCAATTAAGAGTCCGTGCCAGGGCCAGTACCACCAGCCACTTGCGCTCATCGCGCCGACCCGGGTTAACATGATCGAAACACGAGCCGTACCGAGGCGCCGTCAGCACTCATGCACCTATTTGGGTACATCGATCCCGGGTCCGGCAGCCTGCTCCTGCAGGCTCTGCTGGCCGCCGTCCTGTCCATCCCGTTCGTCTTCCGGCGCACGATTGGCGGATTCTGGCATCGGCTGCGAGGCACAGAGGTCGTCGAGGAGCCCGTGACCCCCGAGGGCCGCTCTTCGGACGCTCCGACTCCCCCCGAGCGCTGACCCGGCATGGCGCCTGCGGGCGCTGACGCGGAGCGGGGGATGATCGACCCCGCTTCCTTCCGCGATCCATCCGGATACGTCTTTCGCCGGGACCGCGTCCTGTACCGAGCCATACAGCCAATGGCCGCTGCTGACTGGGCTGCGTTCGAGGAGCGCGGACTCGCGGCGGCGTTGATTCAGGACGGGCTGCTGGTCAGCCATTCGCCGGCACCGCTTGAAACGGCGCCGCTCCCCGGTGCCGCGTTCGTCATCCAGCCTCGGGAGGTCGCGCTCATCTCGTACCCGTACGAGTGGTCCTTCTCGCAGCTCCGCGAGGCGGCCCTGCTGACTCTGGAGGCCCAGAGACGAGCGCTGGAGATGGGCATGTGGCTGCGCGACGCGTCCGCCTATAACGTCCAGTTTGACCTCGGGCGCCCCATCCTCATCGACAGCCTCTCGTTCGAGGTGGCTGACCTGGCAGCCCCGTGGCGCGCCTACCGGCAGTTCTGCAAGCACTTCTTGGCGCCGCTGGCTCTCATGGCCCATCGCGACCTGCGCTGCGGACTCATGCTCCGCGACTTCATCGACGGTCTGCCGCTGGACCTGGCTGCGGGCCTCCTCCCGGGACGCACGAGATTGGGCGGGCTCCTGCCCCACCTGCATCTGCACGCCTCTGCCGAGCGGAAAGCCCAGGGATCGGAGATCACCCGCGCCAGCGATGCTCCCAGCGGTGCCTCGAGCACGACCGGTCGCGCTCGATCGATGTCCATGACCCGCCACATGGCGCTCCTCGACAGCCTGCGGCGCACGGTCGACGGCCTCCGCCTGGAACCCGGTGGCCACTGGCTCTCGTACTCCCGCGAAACGAGCTACTCCGCCGCCGGAGCCGAGTCCAAGCGCCAGATTGTGGAGCGGATGCTGGCCGCGGCCGGCGGGCAGATGGTCTGGGACCTGGGCGCCAACGTGGGGACGTACTCGGATCTGGCTGCCGGCTCGGGGCGTCAGGTCATCGCCTTCGACCAGGATCCATCGGTCGTGGAGCTGCACTGGCGCAACCTGTCTCCGGAAGCTCGTGAATCGGTCCTGCCGCTGGTCATGGACCTGACCAATCCGAGCCCGGGTCTGGGCTGGGGGCACCAGGAGCGTCGGTCGCTGCTGGAGCGTGGCCCAGCCGACGTGGCCATGGCGTTGGCGCTGGTGCATCACCTGGCAATCGGGAACAACGTGCCCCTGCCGCGGATTGCCGACCTGTTCGCCCGGGCCGGCCGCCGCCTCGTCGTGGAGTTCGTTCCTCGTGAGGACCCCATGGTCGGCCGACTGCTCGCCGCGCGACGCGACATCTTCACTGACTACACCCTGGACGCTTTTCGGACAGCCTTCGATCCGCTGTTCGTCACCCTGGACGAGTCGCCCGTGGAGGACAGCCTGCGGACACTATTCCTCATGGAGCGCCGCCAGGCCTGAGCCGGGCCGGGCAGGCCTGAGCCGGACCCTGGGGTCAGTCCGCGATCGACTCCGCGTCGCGCAGGACGCGCCGGATGTTGCCGTTCGCCAGCTTGGCCAGGTTTTCCTCGGTCCACCCACGGCCCAGGAGCTCGGCAAACAGGTACGGATAACCGGACACGTCCTCCAGACCGACCGGCCAGAACCGATTCCCGTCGTAGTCGCCGCCGATCCCCACGTGGTCGTGGCCGGCCACCCGCGCGACGTGGTCGACGTGATCGGCAACCAGGCTCAGCGGCGGGCTGGGTGGGTGCAATGACTCGATGATTTCCTCCTCCAGTGCCTCACGCTCGGCCAGGTCGGTGACATCGGCGGCTCGCCGGTAGAACTCGGCGATGGCCGGGATGAGGACCGCGGCCGCTTCGGGGCTGACGAAGCCCGAGACGAAGGTGACCATCACCACCCCACCGTTGGCCGGTATGCGGCCCAGGATCTCGTCGGGCACGTTCCGCGCCACGTCACACAGGGCCCGGGCGGACGAGTGGCTGAAAATGACCGGGGCGTGGCTGGCATCCAGCCCATCGGCCATGCTCTCGGCCGACACGTGGGAGAGATCGACCAGCATGCCCAGCCGGTTCATCTCGGCCACGACCTGGCGTCCGAAGTCGGACAGGCCGCCGTGCCGCCGCTCACCGCTGGACGCGTCCCCGATCTCGTTGGTCGTGTTGTGGGTCAGGGTCAGGT
>JBIOTW010000055.1:0-16789 GCA_044866355.1 Candidatus Limnocylindria bacterium
ACAGCTTCGCGCACCGGCTCGAAGACGGCGTCTACATCGTGGACACGTCGATCAAGATCGATGGCCCGCCCATCGGCACCGAGACGTTCGACAGGCGCAGGACCGAGGACATCGAGCATTGCGCCGCGTAGGAGCACGCCGCCCGGGAGTGCGCCGATGCGGATGAAGGCGCTCGGGGTGGCACTGATGGTCGGCTTCGCGGCATTCACCACCTTCTACTGGATCACCGACGCCCCTCGGCGCGCCTCGCTGGAGGTCGTCGACGAGGAGGAGCTTCCCGAGTTCGGCCTGCTGGTGTTCCTGCCCGACGACACCTACACCATCGAAGTGGACGTCACCGAGGCGGGGTTTGCCCAGGCCGAGGCGGCCCTCCCCGAAGTCTCCGTCTTCGTGAACACCACCATCAGCTTCAAGAACGTGACCGGCTCCACGCTGACGGTGAGCGGGAGCGGGGCGCGGACCTTCGAGATCACGATCGAGGACACGGCGTCGTCACCGATCAAGTTCGACGAGGAAGGCGAGACCACCGTGTCCGCGGAGGGCGTGGCCACCACCCTGCTCGTGACCGCGGGCCCGCCGCGCCTGGCTCCCTACGGCGCCAACTGCGCGCGCTGTCACGGCGTGGATGGCACGGGCGGCATTGGGCCCAACCTGCACTCCCTGAGCCTGGCCAACAAGTGGCTGCGGACCGGCGGCCGGCAGGGGCTCAACAACTACGTCCAGTGGGTCATCACCCTGGGCGGCGTGGTGCGATCGGGGAACATCGACAGTGCGATGCCGGCGTGGGGGCAGGAATACGGCGGCTCGCTGACCCG
Source organism: Candidatus Limnocylindria bacterium (assembly GCA_044866355.1). GTDB lineage: Bacteria > Chloroflexota > Limnocylindria > QHBO01 > QHBO01 > DASTEQ01. The sequence goes on from JBIOTW010000055.1 coordinate 816, forward strand.
CCAGCAGATCGAGGCCCTGACCGCGTTGATCGGCACGTGGGCCGAGGAGACGCTCGCCAACCCGCCGCCCGAGGACGTGCCGGACACGGTCGAGGCGGGGGCGGCGGTGTACGTCGAGGCAGGGTGCGTCGGCTGCCACGGCGCCGAGCTGGAGGGCGGCGTGGGTCCGAACCTGCAGACCATCGGCAGCCAGCTGGTGACCGACCTGCCCTTCCCGGTGTCCGGGCTGGCCCAGATGCAGGCCGATTACGACACCGACCCGCGAGCCTTCCTGGAGCGCTGGATCCGCGACTCGGCGGCCAGCTACAACAACGGCACGCCGACCCAGATGCCGGCCTTCCCCGAGAGCGAGCTCAGTGCCTCCCAGCTCCAGGCGCTGATCACGTTCCTGCTGAGCCACCAATGACCTCGTACGCGCTTCCCCGGCGCCGCGGCATCTTCGCCCGCCTGATCGGCGAGGCCGATGACTTCACGACCTGGCTCCTGTTCGGGGCCGAGACGTGGCTCATCGCGACCATGAAGGGCGTGCCCATGTTCCTGTTCGTCTACTGGCTGTTCACCTACGTCCCGAACTCGGTCTTCTACGGGGTCACCCAGTTCATCCCGTTCCTCCAGTTCTCGCCGAACGTGGGCTTCATCATCGCCAACGGGGTGGCGTGGACCAACGTCGTGCTGGTCGTCATCCTGGCCGTTGTCGTCCAGGCGTCTCGCGGACGGCATGGCCCGGGCTGGACGCTGGTGCGCCTGTTCGCGCTCGCCAACTACGTGGCCGTCGTCCTGCTCCTGATCCCGTACCTGGTCTTCAACGTGGCCGGCGGGGCGTTCATCACCGCGACTGGGCCGCAGTTTCCCCTCATCGCCGTCGGCCTGGGCGCGATCACCGCGGGAGGCGGCGCGACCGGCTTGGCGTACCTGTACTACGAATTTCGGCGCGCCAGCCGCCGCGAGGCCAAGGCCGCCGCCGAGGCGTCCGCTCGCGCGGCGGGCTGACATCGGTCCACCAACCCGACCCCTGAGTCGCCTGCTCCTGGTCCACCTGGGCTGGTCGGTCCTGGTGCTGGTCGGCGTGGGGCTCCTCGTCTGGCGCGAAGGCTCCCTCGCCTGTCCTCCCGGTGGGCCGCTGGCCTTCGACTGCGGCCCGCTCCAGGACGTGGTCCTGGCCGTGGCCCCCCTGGCCGCGGTGTTGTACGTCGCCCTGCTGAGCGCGGTGGTGGCCTGGACCTGGCGCCTGTCCCGGTATCCCAACCCGGACCCGACCGGTGGTCGGGACTGGTACGCCGTGGTGTCGGTGGTGGGGCTGGTGATCGCCCCGCTGCTGGCCTTCTCGATCCTCGCCGGTCTGGGGTGGCTGGGCTAGGATGCGGCCATGAGCGCCGCCTCCCTGGATGACCTGCGGAGCCTACTGGCGCCGGCTGCGACCCTTGGATCCGACGGGCTGTCGATCACCGATCCGACGGCGTTTCGGGGGTCGCTCACCGATCAGCTTGTCCGCGACGCGGTCTTCCACGCCGACCCGGCCGCCCGCGACGCCAGGCGCTGGGTCATCTGGGCCGCCAGCCAGGCGCTGGGCTGCGGCTCGTCCTCCATCCACGACCTGTACATGGCGCGGGGCCGTGGCGAGATCGGGAACACCGCCTTCACCGTGCCGGCCATCAACGTCCGGGCTGCCGCCTACATGTCGGCTCGCTCCGTCTTCCGGGTGGCCATCGAGCGCGAGGTGGGGGCAGTGGTGTTCGAGATCGCGAAGAGCGAGATGGCCTATACCGACCAGCGTCCCGACGAGTACACCGCGGTCATCCTGGCGGCGGCCCTGCGCGAAGGATGGTCCGGTCCGGTCTTCCTGCAGGGCGACCACTTGCAGTTCAACGCGACCCGCTGGCGGGAGGACCCCGACGCCGAGCTGAACGGCCTGCGCGACCTCACCCGTGAGGCGGTGAGCGCCGGGTTTCTGAACATCGACATCGACGCCAGCACGCTGGTCGATCTGGGCCAGCCCACCGTCGCCGATCAACAGCGCGTCAACGCCGAGCGCACCGCCGACCTGACCCGGCTGGTCCGCGACCTGCAGCCTGCCGGTGTCAACGTCTCGATCGGGGGCGAGATCGGGGAGGTGGGCAAGACGAACTCGACCGAGGCCGAGCTGCGCGCCTACCTGGCCGAGTACCGGTCCGCGCGCGGCGAGGAGGCCGACAGCTCGCCCGGGATCAGCAAGGTGAGCATCCAAACCGGCACGTCTCACGGCGGGGTCGCGCTCCCGGATGGGACGATGGCGCCGGTCGCGCTTGACTTCGACACCCTTCGTCGCCTGTCGACGGTCGCGCGCGAGGAGTTCGGCCTGGCTGGCTGCGTCCAACATGGCGCCAGCACCCTGCCCGAGGAGGCCTTCGGCCACTTCCCCGCCAACGGCTGCGCCGAGATTCACCTGGCCACCGGCTTCCAGAACATCCTGTACGACGGCGGTGGCCTACCGCCCGAGCTGAAGGCCGAGATGATGGCCTGGTGCTTCGAGCACTGCGCCGATGAGCGCAAACCCGGCGAGACCGATGAACAATTCCTGTACAAAACTCGCAAGAAGGCGCTGGGCCCCTTCAAGGCCGCGCTGTGGTCGATCGGGCCCGATGCCGAGGCCGAGATCTCGGCCAAGCTCCGAGCGCGGCTCGCCCTCCTGTTCGAGCAGCTGGGCGTGGACAGGACCCGGCGGGTGGTAGACCAATTCGTCGGCCCGCCGGCGCTTCCCCGCCCGATGCCACCCGTGCTGGGCGGAGCACCCCGCGAGGCGGTTCAGGCCGGGGCCGCCGCGTTGGAAGACGACGGCTCGGGCGAGTAGTCGAGGCAGAAGGAGGACGCGGCGTGGCCCACATGCAGCGCAAGTCCCTGGACCTGCCGGATGAAACCCGGCTGATTCCGAATGGGCGGACCGACATCTGGAACCTGGGCGACTTCGTGGTGGGGCGCATTACGTTCGAGCCCGGATGGCGGTGGTCGAAGGACGTCAAACCCATCGCCGGGACCGAATGGTGCGAGTACCACCACCTCGGCCTGGTCATGCAGGGGACGCTTCACTACGTCACGCCCGACGGTTTGGAGATGGAGGCCGGCCCGGGCATGCTGTACGAGATCCTCCCCGGCCACGATGCCTGGGTGGTGGGGGACGAGCAGGTCATCCAGTACGACTTCGCGGGCATGCGCACCTTCGCCCTGCCGGCCGCCGCGCGAAGTGAACGCGTCCTGGCGACCCTGGTCTGTACCGACATCGTGGATTCCACCGCCACCGCCGAGCGGGTCGGCCCCGCGGCCTGGGCATCCATGCTGGCCGAGCTGAACGCCGAGTGCCGGCGCCAGATTGATAAGTTCCGCGGCAAGCTTGCCGCCAACACCGGGGACGGGGTCATCGCCATGTTCGACGGGGCCGAACGTGCCCTCCGATGCGCCGCCGAGATCAGCGCCGGAGCCGCACGGATGGGATTCGGGCTGCGCGTCGGCGTGCACACCGGCGAAGTGGAGCTCATCCCCGACAACATCCGAGGCGTGGCGGTCCACGTGCTCAGCCGAGTGACGGCGTTGGCCAGCGCCGGGGAGGTGCTGGTCTCGGGCACGACCCATGAGCTGGTGGCCGACTCCGACCTGCGGTTCGAGGACCGCGGCCAGCACGAGCTCAAGGGCGTCTCTGGCGCCCGCCAGATCTGGGCCCTGCTACCCGAATAGAAGGACGACCCCGGTGGCGGGACCGGGGTCGTGGGGTCAGCGCGAGGACGAAGGCGCCTAGTGGCAGCCCCCAGCGCGCGCCGGTGAGCCATCGGTGTTGAACGACTGGCCGCAGGAGCAGCTGCTCACCGCGTTCGGGTTGTTGATGGCGAATCCGGATCCCATGAGCGAGTCGACGTAGTCGATCTCGGCGCCGTCCACGTACTGGGCGCTGTAGGCATCGATCACGATCGGGACGTCTCCATGGAGCTCGATCCGATCATCATCGGCTCGGGAGTCGTCAAAGGCGAGCCCATAGCTGAACCCCGAGCACCCACCGCTCTTCACGAACAGGCGGAGGGCGGCCTCGGCCTTGCCCTCGCGGGCCCGCAACTCGAGCACCTTGGCGGCAGCCGCATCGGTCAGGTTGACGAGCTGCTCGGTGGTCGGGTTGACCTGCGGGGTCGGGGTGCCGACCTGGGGAGTCGTTTCGGAAAGCGTCATGGGTGATGGGTTCTCCGCGCGCGGACTGAGATTCGCTACGGAAAGTATAGCAAGCCTCCGCGAGCGGCCCGCAATGGCCCATTTGGTCAACGCGGCCCATCAGTCAACGCGGCCCATCAGTCAACGCGGCCCATCCGGTCAACGCGGCCCATCCGGTCAACGCGGCCCATCCGGTCAACGCGGCCCATCGGTACACTTGGATGCGTGGAGTTGGCTGAACGGATGTCCCGCATCGGGACCGAGACCGCCTTCGAAGCGGCGGCCCGAGCCCGAGCCCTTGAGGCGACCGGGCGCGACGTCATTCACCTCGAGATCGGGGAGCCGGATTTCGACACGCCCCGCCACATCAAGGACGCCGCGGCGCGCGCCCTGCTGGAGCAGGGGATGACCCACTACACCGCGGCTGAGGGGATCGGCCCCCTGCGCCAGGCCATCGCCGACGACGTGCGCCGATGGAAGGGGATCGACGCAACGCCGGACCAGGTCGTGGTCACCCCCGGCGCCAAGCCGATCATGTTCTACGCCATCCTGGCCCTGATCAACGAGGGCGACGAGGTCATCTACCCCAACCCCGGATTCCCGATCTACGAGAGCATGGCCCAGTACGTCGGCGGGGTGGCGGTGGCCGCCCCCCTGCGCGAGGAGCGCGAGTTCCGGATGGACGTCGACGAGGTTTCCAGTCTCGTCACCCCGCGGACTCGGATGATTGTCATCAACAGCCCGCACAACCCAACCGGTTCGGTCCTCACCGGCGAGGACGTCCGGGCCATCGCCGACATCGCCAACCGGCATGACCTGGTGGTCCTGGCCGATGAGATCTACGGCAGGCTGCAGTACGACGGTGAGCCGCTCTCGATCGCGACCCTGCCCGGCATGGCGGAGCGCACGATCACCCTGGACGGGTTCTCGAAGACGTTCGCGATGACCGGCTGGCGGCTGGGCTATGGGATCATCCCGACCTGGCTGACGGCCGCCTACAGCCGGCTGGTCATCAACTCGGTGAGCTGCACGAACGCGTTTGCCCAGGCTGGCGCGATCGCAGCCCTCACCGGGCCGCAGGACGAGGCGGACGCCATGCGCGCCGAGTTCATCGCGCGTCGGTCGCTGATCGTGGACGGTCTGAACGCCATCGATGGCGTGACCTGTGCCATGCCGCACGGCGCGTTCTACGTCTTCCCCAACTTCAGCTCGTTTGGCCGCTCCAGCACCGAGATCGCGACCCACCTGTTGTACGACGCGGACGTCTGCGGGTTGGCCGGCACCGCATTCGGCCGCTACGGGGAGGGGTACCTCCGCTTCAGCTACGCGAACAGCCGAGACAAGATCCGCGTCGCCGTCGAGCGCATCGGGGAGTCGCTCGCGCGCCTGGAGCGCACCGGCGAGCTGACCACCGCGGCGGCCGGATGACCGCCGTCCAGCCGGCCGGGACCAGTCGCCTGCTGGCCGAGGCGGAGTCCCAGTTCCCGAACTGGGAGCTGCTCCGCGAGGTGATCGACGAGTGCATCGACCTTTCGCTGAACTACCGGCAGAGCGGGCATCCGGGCGGATCGCGCTCGAAGGTCCACCTCCTCGTGTCCCTGATGCTGTCCGGCGCCATGCGCTGGGACCTGCGCCGGCCGTGGCTCCCGTTCGCGGACCGGTTCGTCCTAGCGGCCGGACATACCGTTCCGCTGATCTACGCCACCCTGGCAGTCCTCAACGAGACGCTCCGCGCACGCTATGCGCGCGATCCGCGTCCGGAGTTCGCCTTCCCCGATGACGGGCGCTGGGCATTGACCTGGGAGGACCTACTGCTCCTGCGTCGCCGCGGCGGCCTGCCCGGCCATGCCGAGATGGAGGGCAAGACCCTGTTCCTGAAGTGGAACACCGGGCCGTCGGGGCACGGGTCGCCGCCCTCGGCCGGCGAGGCGGTGGCCCTCAAGCTGGCCGGCTGCGACGAGGTCAAGGTCTTCGTGGTCGAGGGCGAGGGGGGGCTGACCCCGGGCGCGAGCCACGAGACGCGCAACTCGGCCTGGGGGCTTGGGCTGAACAACCTCGTCTATCTCGTCGACTGGAACGACTACGGGATCGACGACCCGGCCATCTCGTCGGTCGTGCCCGGCACGCCGCAGAGCTGGTTCGAGGCGTACCACTGGCGGGTTACCGGAACCATGGATGGCTCCGAATGGGGGCCGGTGACCCAGGTGGTCCTGGAGGCGGCGCGGGGCGAGAACCCAGAGGGTGTGCCTTCGGTGGCCTGGATCCGGACCCGGAAGGGCCGGGGCTACGGGAAGTACGACAACAAGAGCCATGGCACGCCGTGGCCCATGAACGCGCCCGAGTTCTGGGCGGTGCGCCACGAGTTCATGGACCGCCACGCGGTCATGTACGAAGGCGTCGACGAGCCAGCCCCAGCCGATGCCGCGGAACGGTCGGCCCAGGCCCGCCACAACCTCGAGGTGGCGATCTCCGTCCTGCGCGATCACACCGAGGTCGTGGACGCCATCAGCGACCGCCTGGTCGAGGTGGCGGGCCTGGTCCCTGAACGGATCGCGAGCTTCAACCTGGGTGGACGCGGGGCGGAGATCTTCGACGATCCGCGTTTCACCGACGTCTCCGCCTATCCGGCGGGAATGTGGAAGGCGCCGGGCGAGAAGGTGGCCAACCGAGCGGCACTCGGATCGTGGGGGGCATGGGTCAACTCCTTCGCGAAGGCGGAGTACGGGCGGCCCCTGTTCATCGCCTGCTCCGCAGACCTGGCCGAGTCGACCAACATCGCCGGATTCGCCAAGGGCTGGGAGGACCTTCCGGGCTGGGGCTGGTACGAGCGAGACGGCAACCTTCGCGGCGCCCTGCTGCCCCAGCAGATCACCGAGTTCACCAACGCCGGCGTCACGGTGGGCCTGGCCTCGGTCAACCTGGCCGACGACCCGATGACCAGCTTCAACGGCTTCTGGGGCGCGTGCTCGACCTACGGATCGTTCTCATACCTGAAATACGGACCGATGCGGCTCTTCTCCCAGCTGGCGCAGGACTGCCAGCTCAACGTTGGGAAAGTGCTATGGGTGGCTGGTCATTCCGGGCCTGAGACCGCGGAGGACTCGCGGACCCATTTCGGCATCTACGAGACCGGAGTCACCCAGCTGTTCCCCGAGGGCCACGTCATCGACCTCCATCCGTGGGAGCACAACGAGGTGCCGGTCGTGCTGGCCGCCGCGTTGGCCCAGCCGGTGCCCATCGTGGCGCTCCACCTCACCCGCCCGGCCATCGAGATCCCCGACCGCGAGGCGCTCGGCATGGCGTCCCACTTCGAGGCGGCGCGTGGCGCGTACCTGATCCGCGACACGGACCCGGATCGACCCCGCGCCGGGACGGTTTACGTCCAGGGAACCGCCACCACATCGAACCTGGTCAAGCTCCTCCCCGAGATCGACGCCCTGGACCTGAACGTGCGCATCGTGGCCTGCATCAGCCCGCAGCTCTTCCGCCTCCAGGACGCGAGCTACCGCGACCAGGTCTGTTCGGAGGCTGATCGGCTGGATGGGATGGCCATCACCAACCGCGCCTACAAGCTCATGCACGACTGGGTGACCGGACCGATCGGCGAGACCTACTCCCTCTCGTCGGACTGGGACCGCAGATGGCGGACGGGTGGGACGGTGGAGGAGGTCATAGACGAGGCGCATCTGGGCCCGCAGCACATCATGGATGCCATTGCCCGGTACGCCAAGGAGCGCCCGGAACGACACGCTCGCCTACGCAAGCTGACTGCGGGATGGGACGCCGATGCCTGAGCTGAAGCCCAACGTCTACGAGCACCAGCCGCCACGCCGCCCGTTGCGGCTGCCGCGCCGGCTCACCCCGCCCCCGGAACGCATCGCCCCTCCCAGCCTGAAGGTATTCGCCTGGATCGGCCTGGCGCTCGGGGTCGTGATCCTGGTCCTGGCCCTGCCGTACGTGATCGGGTACCTCATGGCCCTGGCGGGGTACTGAGCCGCCCGCCAATCGGTCAGGCGATCTCGTCCTCGGGCGGTCGCAGCGGAGCGAGCAGGGCCGCCACTTCCTCCAGGAACCGGGCGTCGGGCGCGCCGAAGGCCGCCGGGTCGGAACCGTCGATGTCGATCTCGCCAACCACCTTGCCCTCGTGGAAGATGGGGACCACGATCTCCGAGCGCGTCGTCGAGAAGCAGGCCAGGTAGCGCGGATCCAGGCTGACGTCGTCGACGATCTCCGTCTGGCCCGAGGCCGCGGCCGCGCCGCAGATTCCGGTGCCGATGGGGATGCGGGTGTGCTCGGTCGCCTCCGGACCCGTCCACGGGCCGAGGACCAGCTCGGTCCCTGTCGGATCGACCCAGTAGATCCCCACCCAGTCGTAGCTCGGGAAGCGTTCGTACAGGATCTCGACCGCCCGCTGGCCGGCATCGGTTGGCCCGGCGGCTTCGGCGATCGTGTCTCGCACCAGGGCCAGGGCATCGACGTGCTCGCCGGGCGCCGTCTCGGCGACCGGATGGCTCATGTGGGCAGGCTCAGGAAAGGGCTGCCCATCGGTCCGCCCAGCGGTCGATGGGAGCCAGTGCCTCGTGCAGGTCGCGGCCCTTGGGCGTCAGCGAGTACTCCACCCACGGCGGAACCGATGACACCACCCGGCGCGCGATGAGGCCCTCGTCCTCCAGCAGCTTGAGCCGCTGCGACAGGGTGGCCGAGTTGGCCCCGCCCAGCGCGTCCTGCAGCTCACAAAAGCGCTGAGTGCGCTCACCCAGGGAATGGATGATGCGCAGGACCCACTTCTGGCCGAGGACGGTCAGGGCCGCCGTCGAGGCCGACTTACCGGTGCTGGCCTGGGCGCGACGTTCCGCCTTCCCGTGTGGCGTGGGGGGCGGGGCCTGGAGGCCAGCGTCCATGAGGCGCCGAACGGTAGCACCGGCCCCAGGCAGAATCAAACTCGTCGCTGCCGGCCCTGAGCTACTCGACCGTGATGGTCATGTTCATGGTCGAGTGGATCTTGCAGGTCACGCCGTACACCCCGGGCGTGTCGAACACGATCGGATCGGAGCTCGCCCCGGCTCCCAGCGAGACGTCGAACAGGGCGCCCGTGGCGGCGACGCCGTCCACCCCGTTCGTCACCGTGTGATCGAACCCGTCGGCGTTCACGAACGTCACCGACGAGCCGGCGGGAATCGTGATGTCGTCGCTGAACGAAGTCCCGGTGATGATGACGGTCGTGTCCCCGCCAACCGCGGCGGTCTCAACCGGGCTCGGGCTGGCAGATGGGCCGCATGCCGCCATCGCCAGCAGAGGGACGATGGCCCAGACGGCGACGGGCAGCCGGCGGGAACGGGGAATGAGGTGTGAAATCAACATGGGGTAGCCCTCTCCTCCATCGGTTCGGGTTGTTTGGTGACGCGATTCTGGCACGCATCCGGGAATTTGACGCCGTAGGGGGCAGGCCGCACACTGCCGAAACCCGCCCTCCGCCCATTGGACGAGCATGCCGCCGACCACGATTCACGTCCGCCCGACGGGGGTCCCCGACGAGACCACGCCGGCGGTCGAGACCCACGAATTGGCCCGCCTCTTTCGCCGCAGCCCGGCGCTGGCCGGAGTGTCGCTGCGGGTGGAGGCCGGTCGCGCGGTGGCAGTCCTCGGCCCCAACGGGGCCGGCAAGACCACGCTGCTCCGCATCCTGGCCACTGCCCTGCGGCCCTCGTTCGGAACCGCCACGGTGGACGGCATCGACGTCGCCGCTCGCCCCGAGGAGATTCGGCCGCGGGTCGCATTCCTGCCCCACGCCACGGGGCTATACGACGACCTGACCGGCGCTGAGAACCTCCGCTTCGCCGCGGAGCTCATGGGCGTCCCCGCGCCGGACAGCGCCGGTCGGGTGGACGATGCGCTGGAGCGAATGGGGTTGGCATCCGACCGTGACGCCCGGGTTTCGACCTTCTCGGCCGGCATGCGCCGCCGCCTGGCCCTCGGCCGGCTGCTGCTGGGCCACCCTCGCCTCGTCCTCCTGGACGAGCCGTACGCGGCCCTGGACGCCGTGGGCATGAGCCTCGTGGACGACCTGCTCGAGGAGTGGCGCGCGGCGGGTGCCACCGTCCTGGTCGCGACCCATGCCGACGAGCGCCTGACCGGGCGAGTGGACGGCTGGCTGCGGCTGGTGGATGGGCTGCTGGTGGAGACCGGCGGCCAGGGCGTCGAGGGCGCGATACGGACCGAATCGGCCCCGCAGCCGCGGATCGGCGCCCTGCCCCAAGGCTCGCCGTCATGACCACGATCGGGCGCCATCTCGCTATCGCGCGGGCCATCGCGGCCAAGGACCTGCGGGCGGAGCTGCGCGGACGCCAGGCGGTGACCTCGACCCTGTTCCTGGCGGCCCTGACTCTGCTCATCTTCGGCTTCGCCCTGGGACCCGATCGCGCTCGCCTGGCGGCCGCCGGACCGGGGCTGCTGTGGCTGGCCGTGATCCTGAGCGGCGTGCTGGCCCTCGGCCGGCTGCATCACCTCGAGATGGAGGACGGCGCGTTCGAGCTGCTCGGGCTGTACCCGGTCCCCCGGGCCGCGATCTACCTGGGCAAGGCCCTCGGCGGGCTGGCGGCCATGCTGGCCCTGGGCGCCCTGGTGCTGCCGCTGACCGTGATCCTGTATGCAATCGACGTGGCCGCGTCCCTGCCCGGGCTGATCCTTGTCGTGGCCCTTGGCGCGCTGGGGTTCGCCGCGGTCGGGACGCTGTACGCTGGGCTGACCGTTCGCCTCCGCGCCCGCGAGGTCCTGCTGCCCCTCCTTCTGCTGCCGGTCGTCGCCCCGCTGCTGCTGGCCGCGGTCAGCGCCACGGCCGGGCTCCTCGCGGGCGACCCGTTCGGCGAGGTGGCCGCCTGGCTCCAGCTCCTCATCGGCTTCGACCTGGCCATGCTGCTGGCCGGCGGCCTGACCTACGGCCTGGCCCTCGAGGAGTAGGCGACCGGTGGCCACGCGGGTGCTGGGGATCGGTGCGCTTCTGGCCGTGGCCGGCGCGACGGCCTTCGCCCTCCTGATCGTGCCCGCCGACCTGAACCAGGGCGAGGCCCAGCGGATCATGTACATCCACGTCGCCTCGGCCTGGCTGGCGTACGCCTCGTTCGGGGTGACCGCGCTCGCATCGGTCTGGTGGCTCGTCCGGCGCGACTCCCGGGCCGATGCCCTGGCCCTGGCCGGGGCGGAGGTGGGCGTCCTGTTCACGGCCGCCACGATCTGGGCGGGCATGATGTGGGGCCGTCCGGTGTGGGGCACCTACTGGCAGTGGGAGGATCCGCGGCTCACGACCACGGCCCTGCTGCTGGCTCTCTACGTGGGCTACCTGCTCATCCGGCGCCTGACCGATGAGCCCGCACGGCGGGCGACCCGGGCGGCGGTGGTGGGCATCATCGCCGCCATCGACATCCCCATCGTCCACTTTTCAGTCATCTGGTGGCGTGGCCTGCACCAGGGCCCAACCTTCATCAACCCCGACACGATCCTCAACCCCCCGGCACCGGGGCAGTTCGTGGTGGCGCTGCTCGTGATGCTCGGAGCCTTCAGCCTGGCGTGGCTGTGGCTGATGACGAACCGATACCGGCTGGCCCGACTGGAGTGGCAGGCCGAGGACAGCGCCCGACGGGGGCGGCTGCCCGGACTGGCGGCGGCCGTGCCCGAGCTGCGCGCGTGAGCGTTCTGGACCCGACCCTCGGCGGCGACCTGGCCTTCGTGGCGGCCGCCTACGGCGTCATCCTGGGGGGCGTGGGGCTGTTCGCCATCACCCTCGCGCGTCGGCTGCGGCGCGCCCGCCAAGTCGCCGCCGATCCGGCCACGAACACGAATCCGGCCACGCGTCCCTCACCTGAGCCTCCGGCCGAACTCGGCGCATGACCACCAGCACCCCTGTTCCGCCGCCCGTCGGGCGCCGCCGATGGGGACCATGGCTGGTGGGCGCCGGGGTGGTGGCGATCGTCGCCTGGCTCGCCTTCAGCGGTGTCAGCGACGCCCTGGTGTACTACCTGACCCCCACCGAGCTGGCGGCCCGGGGCGAGGCGGCCGTCGGTCAGTCGGTGCGGCTGGGCGGCCTGGTCCTGCCGGGAAGCGTCTCCGGGTCCGCCACCGACCTGACGTTCGTCCTGACCGATGGAGAGACCCAGATCACGGTCCATTCGAGCGTGGCTCCCACCAGCTCCTTCCGCGAAGGAGCCGGAGCCGTGGTGGAGGGCGCCCTGCGTGCGGACGGGGTCTTCGAGGCGGACGAGGTGTTGGTCAAGCACGACGAGAACTACGTGGCCCCCAGCCAGGGTGAGCTCCCGTCGCGATGACGCTGGCCAGCATCGGTCATGGGGCGGTGGTTTTGGGCTTGGCCGTCAGCCTGTTTGGGGCTGTCAGCTCGATCCTCGCCGCGCGCAGCGGCGAAATCGGTCTGGCCGCAGTCGGCCGAAGGGCGATGTATGCGGCCTGCGCCCTGTCCGCGCTCGCCTGCGGAGCCATGGTCGTGGCCCTCCTGAGCCACGACTTCTCGATCCTGTACGTGGCGCGCAACAACGCGACCACCACGCCACCGTTCTACTCGTTCATCTCGCTGTGGGCATCGTTGGCGGGCAGCATCCTGTTCTGGACCCTGCTCCTGACCGGCTGGTCCAGCGTCGTCCTGTACCGATACCGATCCACGCATCGGGACCTGATGCCCTGGGCCGCGGCCAGCCTGGCGGTGGTGGCCGCTTTCTTCTTCGCGGTCATGACCTGGCCGGCCGATCCATTCGTGTCGGTCACCCCGGTTTCGGCCGAGGGCAACGGTCCCAACGCGCTCCTCCAGAACCACCCGTTCATGGGGCTCCACCCGCCACTCCTGTACCTGGGCTACACCGGACTGGCGATCCCATTCGCCCTGACGGTGGCCGCGCTCGTCACGCGGCGGCTGGACGGGGAGTGGCTGTCCCTCCTTCGGCGCTGGACGCTGGTGCCGTGGATCTTCCTGACCGCGGGCATCGTGGCCGGCGCGTGGTGGAGCTACGAGGTCCTCGGCTGGGGCGGCTACTGGGCCTGGGACCCGGTCGAGAACGCCGCCCTCCTGCCGTGGCTGACGGCCACGGCCTTCATCCACTCGGCCATGGTCGCCGAGCGCGGCCGCTCGCTGCGGACGTGGACCGTGATCCTGGTCGTCACCACCTTCGTGCTGACCCTGCTCGGGACGTTCCTGACCCGGTCGGGGGTGATCGAGTCGGTCCACTCGTTCACCCAGTCCGCGATCGGGGCGTGGTTCCTGGCCGGGGTCCTTGCGGCGCTGGTTGTCGGTGCGGCCCTGGTGGTCTGGCGCCTGGCGGACCTGGCGGGAACCGGCCCCGCTCCGGCCCTGGTCAGCCGCGAGTCCGCGTTCCTGCTCAACAACCTGCTGTTCGCCGCGCTCGCCTTCGCGGTCCTGTTCGGGACCCTGTACCCGCTGGTGGCCGAGGCCCTGAGCGGCGAGCGGCTCAGCGTGGGCGCCCCGTGGTTCGACCGTGCCAGCGCCCCGTTCTTCGCGGCTCTGCTGTTCCTGGCCGGGGTGGGGCCGGCCCTCCCCTGGGGAGCGGCCAGCTGGGCGACCGTTCGCTCTCGCTTCGTCCTCCCGGCGGTGGTGGGGCTGGGGGCTGCCACCGTCGCGGCGCTCGCCGGGGTGGGTGGTCTCGCCCCGCTGCTGACCCTTGGCCTGGCCGGCTTCTCGGGGACGGCCCTCGTGAGGGAGGTCAGGCGCGCGGCGATGGGCCGCGCGCGTTCGACCGGTGCCGGCGGGATCCGCTCGGTCTGGGGCGTGGCCACCCGAAATCGGCGTCGATACGGGGGCTACCTCGCCCACCTCGGGGTCCTGGCGGCGGCGGTGGCGGTCGCGGTCAGCGCCTCCGGATCGGTCCAGGCCACGACGGTCCTGTCTCCGGGTCAGTCGACGAGCCTGGGCGGCTATACCGTCACCCACCGAGCATTGGTCCAGGAGCCGCTGGCAGCCGATCCGCGCGTATTCGAGACCCGGGCCGAGCTGGAGGTCAGCGGGTCGCAGGCCGGGACCGTTCTTCCGGCGCTGCGGGACTATCCGAGCTCGGTGGCGGCCATCGCGACTCCCAGCGTGATGACCTCCCTTGGCGAAGACTTCTACCTGACCCTGCTGGCGTACGACCCGGAAACCGAGGCGGTGACCCTTCGCCTGTTCGTGAACCCGCTGGTCGCATGGATCTGGGTGGGTGGTGCTGTGGTCGTCCTGGGGGCGGGCTTCGCGATCTGGCCGGGTCGGCGTGCTTCGGCAACCGCTCCGGCGGTCACGGCAGCCGCCGCCGCGGCGCCACCTGCGGTTCCCGCGAGCGACTGACCGATGCGCGCCGCGCGCTGGCTGCTCGTCCCATTGCTCGCCATCCCGCTCGGCTGGGTCCTGTTCACCGGACTGGGCCGCGACCCATCCGAGATCCCCTCACCGCTGGTCGGAAAGCCGATGCCCGCTTTTTCGGGACCCAGCCTCGATGGCCAGACGTTGAGCTCGACCACGTTCGCCGGCGCCCCGATCGTCGTCAACTTCTGGGCCAGCTGGTGCATCCCAGCCTGCGTGGATGAGCACCCGGTACTGATGGACCTCGCCGCACGGTACGGGGACGAGGTCCAGCTGGTCGGGATCCTGTACGGCGACACGCCCCAGGACGCGCTCGAGTTCCTGGTCCGCTACGGCGATGGTGGCTGGCCCCACCTGATCGACGAGTCCGGCGCGGTCGCCCTGGCTTTCGGGGTCCTGGGGCCGCCCGAGACGTTCTTCGTGGATGCCGAGGGCGTCGTCCGGGCCAAGCATTACGGGCCGCTTACCGAAGCCGCGCTGGCTGAGTACCTGGCCCTTATCGGAGTGACCCTGTGAGCCGGCTTCGAGCGTCCGGAATGGTTTGGGCGCTGGTGGCTGCCCTGGCGGCTGCCGGCCTGCTGGGCGTGACGCTGGCCTTCCGACCCGCGGCCGCGCCCACCGCCGAGGAGCAGTCGCGCGCCATCGCCGCCGAGCTGCGCTGCCCCGACTGCGCCGGGTTGTCGGCGGCTGACTCCCCGACCCAGGCCGCCGCCGAGATCCGGCGCCAGGTCGACGAGATGCTGGCTGCCGGCCTGAGCGCGGACGAGATCAAGGCCTCGTTCGTCGAGCGATACGGAGCGTGGATCCTCCTCACGCCACCGGGCGCCGCCCCGTGGATCGTGCCGCTGGCCGCAACGGCGGCCGGCGCGGCCATCCTGGCCTGGTGGCGGCTCCGCCCTACCCTGGCACGGTCGAAACCTCCAACAGCCGAGGCCAGCACGGCGGGGGAGACGGTGGGCCTGTCCAGTCGTACGGCCCGTCGCCTGGCGGTTGGGGCGGCTGTCGCCCTGGTGGCGCTGCTCGGCGTCGGCTTCCTGCTCCCCGAGCCGTTCAGCCTCGCCGCCGAGACGGTGGTCAACCAGCCCCTGGCCGAGGCACAGGCGGCCGAGGCTGCGCGCCAGGCCGAGATCGATCGGCTGTTGACGATCGTCAGCGCCGATCCGACCGATACCGCCTCCCTGTCAGACCTGGCTGACGCCTACCTGGTCGGCGACTCGGCCGAGGACCTGCAACGGGGCGCATCGGTGCTGCTGTTGATCATCGGGTTGGAGCGCTCGAACTCTGATGCCTATGTGCGGCTCATCAGCGCCTACATCCGCGCCTCGGACTGGACCGATGCCGCCGCGGCCACCGACGCGCTCGAGGACCTGGCTCCCGACTCGCCCGACGTGCCGTTCTTCCGGGGTCTCATCGCGTGGCAGGGTTATGCCGACGCGGAAGCCGCGATCGAGGAATTCGA